>DATCYZ010000057.1:0-46607 GCA_036526195.1 Burkholderiales bacterium | reverse complement strand
TGGCAGTACGGGCAGCTGTCCGTGCAGTACCTGCGCACCGCCGCCACCTTACTTCGCCACAGGCAGGCCGGCCTGCCGCCAGCCGGCGAACCCGCCGGACAGGTTGTAGACGCTGGTGTAGCCGTGCTTGCGCAGCGTCGCCGCCGCACCCGAGGAGCGGTTGCCGCTTTCGCAGTACACGATCACGGGCCGGTCCTTCTTCTTCGAGATCTCCGCGGCGCGCGCTTCGATCTGCCCTGCGGGAACATGCCGCGCGCCGAGCACCCGGCCCTGTGTCCATTCGGCAAGCTCGCGCACGTCGACCAGCACGGCATCCTGCCGGTTGATCATCTGCGTCGCCTGCAGCGTGTCGACCTGGGGGCCGCCGGTGCCGCGTCGCACCAGGGGCCACATCAGCATCGCACCCGAAACGAGCGCCACGGCGAAGAGCAGGATGTTCTCTCGTACGAATTCCATGTCGGGGCCGCTCAGTCGCGCGTTTCGCCGCAGAACACCTCGCGCATCATGCCGAGCAGTTGCAGGGTGCGCTCGTCGCCCACGCGGTAGAAAACCCGGTTGGCCTCCTTGCGCGTGCGCAACACGCCCTTGTCGCGCAGGATGGCGAGGTGTTGCGAGATGTTGGACTGCGAGGTCCCCACCGCGTCGACGATGTCCTGCACGCTGATCTCGTCCGGACCGAGCACGCAGAGGATCTTCAGGCGCAGCGGGTGCGACATCGCCTTCAGCGCACGCGCCGCCTGTTCGATATGTTCCGCCTTCTCGATGAGGTCGAAAGAGTCGCGTTTCATCGTCGATGATCGCTGTCGGGAGAAGCACCTATTATAGAATAGTCGGGTCGGCATTCCGTCCTTCCACCCACATGCCATCGCCCGCTCACACGCTCGTCCTCCTGCGTCACGGCGAATCCGACTGGAACCGCGAAAACCGGTTCACTGGCTGGACCGACGTCGACCTGTCCGCGCGCGGCCTCGAAGAGGCGCGCGCCGCAGGCCGCCTGCTCGCCGAGGCCGGCCTCGGCTTCGATATCGCCTATACCTCGCTCCTGAAGCGCGCGATCCGCACGCTCTGGCTCACGCTCGATGCGCTCGACCTGATGTGGCTCCCGGTGGAGAAGAGCTGGCGCCTGAACGAGCGCCACTACGGCGCCCTGCAGGGCCTCAACAAGGCGGAAACCGCCGCGCGCTTCGGCGAAGCGCAGGTGCTGGCGTGGCGACGCGCCTACGACACCCCACCGCCGGCACTGGAGGCGGGCGACCCGCGCCTGCCGGATGCCGATCCGCGCTATGCCGCGCTGTCCCCGGAGGAACGTCCGCGCAGCGAGTGCCTGAAGGACACGGTGGCGCGGGTGATGCCGTACTGGGAGGGCACGATCGCCCCGGCGATTCGCGCAGGCAAGCGCGTGCTCGTGGCGGCCCATGGCAATTCCCTGCGCGCGCTGGTCAAGCACCTCGACGGCGTCAGCGACAGCGACATCGTCGGGCTCAACATTCCCACCGGCGTGCCGCTCGTCTACACCCTGGACGCCCGACTGCGCCCGCTCGGCCATCGCTACCTCGGTGACGCGGAGGAGGTCGCCAAACGCATTGCCGCGGTGTCCGCGCAGGGCAAGGCGAAGTCCTGAGACGCAGCGCCCTCGCCGCCTGGCTGGCGGCCCCGTTCCTCGCCGGCATCGCCCCTGCGCTGCCGGCGGATCCCGCGCCAGGCAGGCGCATCGCCGGAAACATCGAATCGGCAGCCGAGGCGCCGAAGGACGCGGCGCGCGCGCGCGAGCTCGCCCCGACGCGCGAGCGCGACCTCGCCCGCCTGCGCGCGCGCATCGCGGCGCTGCGCGCCGAACTCGAGAGCAAGGAAGGCACGCGCCGCGAGGCGCGTGACGCGTTGCGCGATACCGAACGCGCGATCTCGGAGGCCAACCGGACGCTCGCCGCGCTGGACGCCGAGGCGCGCACCGAACGTGCCGCCGCCGCCGCGCTCGAGGTGCGGCGGCGCACGCTCGCGCAATCGCTCGAACGCCAGCAGGCCGCCATCGCGCGCCTGCTGCGCGCCCGCCAGTCGGGCGGCGCGCCGGACACGCTGCGCATCGTGCTCTCCGGGGAGAACCCCGGTGCGGTGATGCGTGACCTGCACTACCTGTCCCACCTTTCGAAGGCGGCGGGGGAACTGATCGCCGGGTTCCGCAGCGCGATCCGCGAACACGAGGAACTGCGCGCCACCGCGCTGGCCAGGGCCGCGGCGCTTGCCGCCAACGAGCGCCAGCAGCGGGCCGACCGCGACCGCATTGCGGCGGAACGCGCGGAACGCCGGCAGGTGCTGGCCCGGATCGCCGAGGATATCCGTGCCGGTCGCAAGGCCATCGGCGGGCTGCAGGCCGACGAAGCCCGCATGACCCGCCTGGTCGAGGGGCTTGCGCGCACCCTGGCCGCCACCCCGCGCAGCGCCAGACTGCCCGAGCCGGAGGGCGCCGAGGGGCCGTTCTCCGCGCTGCGCGGCAAGCTCCGCCTGCCGGTGCAGGGGGAACTTGCCGGGCGCTTCGGTGCTCCAACCGGGGCGGCGGGACTCGCCTCCAAGGGCGTGTTCATCCGGGCGGCGGAAGGCCGGCCGGTGCACGCGGTGGCACGCGGCCAGGTGGTCTTCAGCGACTGGATGCGCGGCTTCGGGAACCTGCTGATCGTCGACCATGGAGGCGCCTACCTGTCGATCTATGCCAACAACGAAGCCCTGCTCAAGCAGGTGGGCGATGCCGTCGGCGCGGGCGAACGCATCGCCACCGTGGGCGCCACCGGTGGGCGCGAGGAAACGGGCTTATACTTTGAACTGAGGCACTTGGGGCGGGTGTTCGACCCGCTTGAATGGGTGGCCGCGAACTGAGCGAGGCCCCCGCAGGGCGCGCAAGGAAGAATTCCATGGGCAGGAAGTTTCGCAGCATCGGACTCGTACTGGTGGGCGCCTTCGCAGGCGTGCTCGTCAGCCTGAATTTCCAGGCGGTCGCCGACCGCGCCGGGCGCACCGCGCTGCCGGTCGACGAATTGCGCGCCTTCACCGACGTCTTCGGCGCGATCAAGCAGAACTACGTCGAGACCGTCGAGGACAAGAAGCTGATCACCGAGGCGATCAACGGCATGCTGACCGGGCTCGACCCGCACTCGGCCTACCTCGACCCGGACGCCTTCAAGGAACTCCAGGTCGGCACGCAGGGGCAGTTCGGCGGCCTCGGCATCGAGGTCGGCATGGAAGACGGCTTCGTCAAGGTGATCTCGCCGATCGAGGACACCCCGGCGTTCGCCGCCGGCGTGCAGCCGGGCGACCTGATCGTCAAGCTCGACGACACCCCGGTGAAGGGCATGTCGCTGAACGACGCGGTCAAGCGCATGCGCGGCAAGCCGAACACCAAGATCACGCTCACCATTTCGCGCAAGGGCGTGGCCGGGCCCATCGTCGTCACCCTCACCCGCGCCGTCATCCGCGTGCGCAGCGTCAAGTCCAAGCTGGTCGAGCCCGGCTACGGCTGGGTGCGCGTCGCGCAGTTCCAGGAAGGCACCGCCGAGTTCCTGGTGCGTCACCTCGAGGACCTGTACAAGCAGGGCGCGCTGAAGGGGCTGGTGCTCGACCTGCGCAACGATCCCGGCGGCCTGCTGCACGGGGCGGTGGCGATTTCCGCGGCGTTCCTGCCCGCGGACGTGCTGGTGGTGTCCACCGACGGGCGCGCCGAGGATTCACGCCGCAAGTACCACGCCACGCCCGATGACTACCAGCGCGGCGGCGAGGACCTGATGAAGAAGCTGCCGGCGGGGGCCAAGACCGTGCCCATGGTCGTGCTGGTGAACGGCGGCTCCGCCTCGGCCTCCGAGATCGTGGCCGGCGCCCTGCAGGACCACAAGCGCGCCACCGTCATGGGCACGCAGACCTTCGGCAAGGGGTCGGTGCAGACCATCATGCCGCTCGGCCACAACACCGCGATCAAGCTCACCACGGCGCGCTACTTCACGCCGGGCGGGCGCTCGATCCAGGCCAAGGGCATCGTCCCGGACATCATCGTCCAGGAGCCGGGCGCGCCGCGCGACCGCGTGCGCGAAGTCGACCTGACGCGCCACCTCGACAATACGCAGGACGCGAACGCCCCGGCGACGCCGCCGAAGGACGCGGGCGAGGCGGCCCCCGCGCCGCAACCGGTCGCGCCGGAGTTGCGCAAGCCGATCGAGCTCGGTTCGGCGGACGACTTCCAGCTCATGCAGGCGCTCGCCCACCTGAAGGGCCTGCCGGTCCTGAACGAGCCGCCGAAGACCGTCGCGCAGAACAAGCCGGCGGCAAAATGATTCCCGGCGCGCGCCACCGGCGCGAGGCGCGCGGCACGCGTTGAACGACGCGCAGCTGCTCCGCTACAGCAGGCACCTCCTGCTGCCGGAGTTCGGACTCGAAGGCCAGGCCCGGCTCGGCGCAGCCCATGCGCTCGTCGTCGGCGCGGGCGGCTTGGGTTGCCCCGCGGCGCTGTACCTCGCCACCAGCGGCATCGGCCGGCTGACCCTCGCCGATCCGGACCGGGTCGATCTCACCAACCTGCAGCGCCAGATCCTCTATCGCATCGAGGCCGTCGGCACGCCGAAGGCGCTGGCGGCGCGCGATACCCTGCGCGCGGTGAATCCCGAAGTCGAGGTGGTGGCGCTCGAAACGCGGCTGGAAGGCGAGGCGCTCGAGGCCGCAGTCGCGCAGGCCGACGTGGTGCTCGATTGCTGCGACAACTTCGCCACCCGCCATGCGGTCAATCGCGCCTGCCTGCGGCACCGCCGTCCGCTGGTCTCAGGCGCCGCGATCCGCTTCGACGCGCAACTCGCGGTGTTCGATTTCCGCGATGCGCAGGCCCCCTGCTACGCCTGCCTGTTCCCCGAAGGCGGTGAAACCGAGGAACTGCGCTGCGCGGTGACCGGCGTGCTCGCGCCGCTCACCGGCGTGATCGGCGCCATGCAGGCAATGGAAGCGCTGCGCGTGCTCGCCTTCGGCGACGGGCCCGTGCCCGCGCGGTTGCAGCTCTTCGATGCGCTAGGCGGCGCGTGGCGCAGCGTGCGCATTGCGCGCGATCCCGCCTGCCCGGTGTGCGGCGGCGCCGCGCGCTGAGGCGCGCGCCCCGGGTTCAGCCCTCGAGGTATTGCCGCTGCAGCGCGAAATGCTCGCTCGGCGCGCGTACGAAGCCGCTCTTCGCGTACTGGTGCAGCGCGCCGATGGCGTAGCGCACCAGCGCCGCGGCCCGTGCGGTCGATTCCTCGTCCGCCGCGAGCCGCAGGGCCTGCCGCACGCTCGCCTCGAAGCGGTCGAAGAACTGGTTGACGCGCGCCTGCAGTCGCTCGTGCTCGCCCACCAGCGCGTCGCCCGTGAGCACGCGCACGAAGCCCGGGTTCTTCTCGGCGAACGCCAGCAGCATGCCGACGAGCGCCCCGGCCTGGCCGCGTCCCTCGGGTTCCTCCTGCACGATGCGGTTCGCCAGCCCGAAGACCGATTGCTCGACGAACTCGATCAGGCCCTCGTACATCTGCGCCTTGGAGGCGAAGTGGCGGTAGAGCGCCGCCTCGGACACCTCGAGGCGCGCCGCCAGCGCGGCCGTGGTGATGCCCCGCCAGCGCGGCTCGCCGAGCATCTCTGCCAGCACCTTCAGGATTTCGAGACGGCGTTCGCCTTTGACGCGTGGCATCGTGGGGTCGCAAGGGGGGTGCCTGGAATTCTAGCGCGAACGCGCGAGGCGACGCCTCAGCCCTGGCGAAAGACGCGGCGCGGCAGGTCCAGCACCGAGGCCACGCGCACGTCGACATAGGACACGCGCCGGGCGAGCGGGCTCACCCAGACCGTCGACATGCCGAGGTGCCGCGCAGCGCGCAGGTTCTCCAGCGTGTCGTCGATGAAGGCGCAGCGATGCGGGTCGAGGTGGTGCTGCCGCAGCAGCAGGAGAAATCCGTTCAGCGCGGGCTTCGGCCGGAAGCGCGTGCTCTCGATGGTGTACACCGCGTCGAACCAGCGCGCGAGGCCCATCACCTTCAGCACCGCCTCGACATAGTGCCGCGGCGCGTTCGAGAACACGAACTTGCGCCCGCCGAGGCGGCCCAGCGCGTGGCGCAGCGCATTTTCGTGCACCACCATGTCGGCGAGCTCCGGGAAGTCGTGCGTCTCGCGCAGGAAATGCCGCGGGTCGGTGCCGAAATGGCGCATCAGGCCCTTCAGCGTTGTGCCGTAGCGCGTCCAGAACCCGCGCCGCATCTCGTTCGCGCCTTCGGCGTCGACATCGAAGTTGCGCCGCAGGTAGGCATTGATGCTGTCGTGCATCGCCGGAAAGATGCGCGCGCCGGCGTCGTGCAGCGTGTTGTCGAGGTCGAAGATCCAGACCCGGCGCGAGGCCGGGATGCGCGCAATGCGCACGGTCCGCGCGCCTAGCCGCCGCGGATCAGGGTGCCAACGCCCTGGTCTGTCAGCACCTCGAGCAGCAAGGCGTGCGGCACGCGGCCGTCGATGATGTGCACGCTGTTCACGCCGCTGCGCGCGGCGTCCAGCGCCGAGCCGATCTTCGGCAGCATGCCGCCCGAGAGCGTGCCGTCGGCGACCATGGCGTCGATCTCGCGCGGCGTGACGCCGGTCAGCAGCTTTCCGTTTCCGTCCAGCACGCCCGGCGTGTTGGTGAGCAGGATGAGCTTCTCCGCCTGCAGCACCACCGCCAGCTTGCCGGCCACGAGGTCCGCGTTGATGTTGTAGCTGCGGCCGTCCTCGCCGACGCCGATCGGCGCGACCACCGGGATGAAGCCGCCCGCTTCCAGCGTCTCGATGACCCGCGGGTCGATCGACTCGATCTCGCCGACCTGCCCGATGTCCAGCATCTCGTCGGGCCGCTCGCGCGAGGCCATGCGCAGGCGGCGCGCGTGAATGAAGGCGCCGTCCTGGCCGGTGAGGCCGACCGCGCGACCGCCCGCCTGGTTGATCAGCGTGACGATGTCCTTGTTGACCGCACCGCCGAGCACCATCTCGACCACGTCCATCGTCGCTTCGTCGGTGACGCGCATGCCGTCGACGAAGCGGCTCTCGATGCCGAGCTGCCCAAGAAGCTTCTCGATCTGCGGACCGCCGCCGTGCACCACCACCGGATCCATACCGACCAGCTTGAGCAGCACGACGTCGCGCGCGAAGCTCGCCTGCAGCGCCTCGTCGACCATGGCGTTGCCGCCGAATTTGACGACGATGGTCTTGCCATGAAAACGCCGGATGTAGGGCAGCGCCTCGGCAAGCGTGCGCGCCTTCTCGTTGGCCGGGATCGCGTGCGGTTCAGTCATGGTGGACGGATTGTACGGGATCATTCCCGCGTCGCCCCGCGCGGGCGCGGGTTGCCGCGCACCGTCCCCGACGTTACATTGACGCGGCGATGAAGGACGGCGCCATGGATTCCCCGGAGTTTCGAAAACAGGTCGAGGCGCATCGCCCCTACCTGCTGCGCTACGCCCAGTTGCACCTGCGCGATTCGCACCTGGCGGAGGACACCGTGCAGGACGCCCTGCTCGCCGCGCTCGGGGCGGAGTCGAGCTTCGCCGGCCGCTCGAACCTGCGCACCTGGCTCACCGGCATCCTCAAGCACAAGATCGTCGACGCGATTCGCCGCGCGGCGCGCGAACCGGTCGCCGCGCCCGAGGCGACGCTCGAGGAGGCCGAGTTCGACCCCCTGTTCCGGCCGAGCGGCCACTGGGAGGCGCGCCTGTCGCCCTGGGAGGCCCCGGAGGGGGTGCTCGAGAACAAGCAGTTCATGGCCGTGCTGAAGAAATGCCTCGAGGGCCTGCCGGCCAAGACCGCGCGCGTGTTCATGATGCGCGAGCACCTCGGGCTGGAGACGCCGGAGATCTGTAAGGCGCTCGACATTACCCCGACTCACTGCTGGGTTCTGCTGTACCGGGCGCGCATGGCGCTGCGCCTGTGCCTGAATGAACGCTGGTTCGCCGGCGAAGGGAAACACGGATAAGACGACCATGATGGGCATGCTCTCCTGCAGGGAAGTGACGCGACTGGTGTCCCAGGGGCTCGACCGCGAACTGGGTTTTCGCGAGCGCATCGCCCTGCGCGCCCACTTCATGATCTGCAAGAGTTGCCGCAGCTTCGAAGACCAGCTCGAGCTGCTGCGCCAGGCGGTGCGGCAGATGGCCGAAGAAGATGGCGAAGCCGGCGGCAAGGCCTGAGGCCGCCCCCGGCGTCGCAAGGACGGCTGGCGCCGTGGCCTGTTCCGGCTGTCGCGCGCCGTTCACCTGCGGGATGCGCGCCGGAGAGCGCGCCTGCTGGTGCGCCGAACTGCCGGCGCTTTCACCGGTGCCGGGGCGCGACTGCCTGTGCCGGACCTGCCTGGAGAAGGCGCTGGCCGCGGCGCCCGCTCAGAGAACGTAGCGCGCCAGGTCCTCGTTGCTCGCCAGTTCCGCGAGGCGGGCGTCCACGTAGGCCGCGTCGATCGTCACCGTGCCCGCCCCGGCGCGGCCGGAATCGAAGGACACTTCCTCGAGCAGCTTCTCCAGCACCGTGTGCAGGCGCCGCGCGCCGATGTTCTCGGTCTTCTCGTTCACGCCGAAGGCGATCTCGGCGAGGCGCCGGATCGCCTCGGGACGGAAGTCGAGCACCACGGCCTCGGTCTCGAGCAGCGCCTGGTACTGCTTCACCAGGCTCGCGTCGGTCGCCACGAGGATGCGCTCGAAATCCCCGATCGACAGCGGATCGAGCTCGACGCGGATCGGGAAGCGCCCCTGCATCTCCGGGATCAGGTCCGAGGGCTTGGACAGGTGGAACGCCCCCGAGGCGATGAACAGAACGTGGTCGGTCTTCACCATGCCGTACTTGGTGGACACCGTGGTGCCCTCGACCAGCGGCAGCAGGTCGCGCTGCACGCCCTGGCGAGACACGTCGGCGCCGCCGATCTCGCTGCGGGTCGCGATCTTGTCCATCTCGTCGAGGAAGACGATGCCGTTCTGCTCGGCATTGGCGAGCGCCTGCACCTTCAGGTCCTCGTCGTTCACCAGCTTGCCGGCTTCCTCGTCGGTGGCCAGGCGCAGCGCCTCGCGGATCTTCATCTTGCGGGTGCGCCGGCGCGCGCCGCCGAGGTTCTGGAACATGCCCTGGATCTGGGAGGTGAGTTCCTCCATGCCCGGGGGCGCCATGATTTCCATCTGCGGGGCGACCGCGGAGACCTCGAACTCGATCTCGCGATCGTCGAGCTCGCCCTCGCGCAGCTTCTTGCGGAACTTCTGCCGCGTCGCGTTCTCCTCGCCCCCCGGGGCGGCGGCGCCGAGCTCGGCGCCGCGCGCAGGCGGCAGCAGCGCGTCCAGGATGCGCTCCTCGGCGGCGTCCTGCGCGCGCACCCGCACCCGGCGCGTGGCCTGCTCGCGGGTCTGCTTGACGCTGATCTCGACCAGGTCGCGGATGATGGTGTCGACATCCCGGCCCACGTAGCCGACCTCGGTGAACTTGGTCGCCTCGACCTTGATGAAGGGCGCGTCCGCCAGCCGCGCAAGCCGGCGCGCGATCTCGGTCTTGCCCACGCCGGTCGGCCCGATCATCAGGATGTTCTTCGGCGTGATCTCCTGGCGCAGCGGGTCGGCCACCTGCTGGCGGCGCCAGCGGTTGCGCAGCGCAATGGCCACCGCGCGCTTGGCGCGGTCCTGCCCGACGATGTGCTTGTCGAGTTCGTGGACGATTTCCTGTGGTGTCATGCTGGACATGGGATCACTCGAGGATTTCGATCACGCGCTGGTGGTTGGTGTAGATGCAAAGATCGGCCGCAATCGCGAGCGCCTTGTCGACGATGTCGCGCGGGCCGAGCTCGGTATGCTCGAGCAGCGCGCGCGCCGCGCTCTGCGCGTAGGGGCCGCCGGAGCCGATGGCCACCAGCCCGTGCTCGGGCTCGAGCACGTCGCCCATGCCGGTGATGATCAGCGAATGCTCGCGGTCGGCCACCGCCAGCATCGCCTCCAGCCGGCGCAGCATGCGGTCGGTGCGCCAGTCCTTGGCGAGTTCCACCGCCGAGCGCAGCAGGTTGCCCTGGTGCTTGTCGAGTTTGGCCTCGAAGCGCTCGAACAGCGTGAAGGCGTCCGCGGTGCCGCCGGCGAAGCCGGCGAGGATGCGCTCCTGGTACAGGCGCCGCACCTTCTTCGCGCCGCCCTTGATGACGATGTTGCCGAGCGTCACCTGGCCGTCGCCGCCGAGGGCGACCGTCGCGCCGCGGCGCACGGACAGGATGGTCGTGCCGTGGAATTGTTCCATGGGGGGGTCGGGGGCTGGCCTCAGATACTCAGGGTGGGGGCGATGCCGGCGCTTTGCAAGCGCCGGGAAGAGGCTTCTAGCATGCGCCGCGCACGCCGGGCAACCCGGAGGGCCGCCGGCATTGCCATTATAGTAACGTATACGTTACCGAATGGCGTGGCGTGGCGCCGTACCGTCCGCGCGACGCGCTAGAACGTCGAGCGCAGCCCCGCGAACAGGGACCGCCCCGGCAGCGGCGCCGAATCCCTGAGGAAGGAGGTATGCACGCGCAGGTCGCGATCGAGCAGGTTGCGACCCTGCACGAAGACGGTGGTCTCGTTCCCCGCGCCGTGCCGCAGTCGATACGACAGCCCCGCGTCCAGGCGCAGCGAGGCTGGCGTCGCGGTCTCCTGATCGATCGCGATCCGGTCCTGCCGTGCGACGCGCAGCAACGTGCCGTGGGCGCTCCAGGCGCCCTGCGACCATCCGGCCTCGAGGCCGGTGCGCGCCGGGGCCATGCGCGCCACGTTGCCTGCGCCTTCGAGGCGTCCGCGCGCGGCGTCGGCGAACGCGCGCAGGCGCCACGGCCCCTCGGCCTGCCGCCAGGACAGCTCGGCCTCGAAGCCGTGGAACCGCGCGCCGGCCTGGCGCGTGTTCAGGAGAAAGAACGCGCCCGCCGGATCCGCCGTCCCGCTCGAATCCACGCGGTCCAGCGCGGCCTCGAACACGCCGTTTCCATTCACGTCCTGGCGTTGCGAGAAGATGTAGTTGTGGATGCGGTTGGCATAGGCGCCCGCCTTCCAGCGCCAGGCGCCTTCGGTGCGCGCGAGGGACAGGTCGACATTGCGCGACGTCTCCAGGCCGAGCGCCGCGTTGCCGCGCTCGACCGCGCCCGCCGCCGCGTGGGGACCGTTGGCGTAGAGCTCCTCGATCCCCGGCGCGCGTTGCGCGCGCGTCAGCGTGAAGGCAAGCGTATGCGCCGGCAGGCCGTTCCAGCTCGCGCCCACCGAGGCGGTACGCGGACCGAAGCGTCGCTCAGGTCGGCCCGAGGCGCCGTCCGGGCGCGCCTGCTCGTGCTCGAGGCGCAGGCCCGCTTCCAGCCGCAGACGGCCCAGGGTCAGTTCCTCGATTGCAAACAAGGCCGCGCCCGCGCCCCGCGTCGGCACGAGGAAGCTCTCCGCCCCGACCGCCGAGAAGTCGCGCCGCTGCCCCGAGACGCCGATGGCGCCGTTCAGGCCACCGAGCGGCGTGTGGCGCAACTCGAGCCTGAACTCGTTCGCGTCGTTGCGAAAGCGCGTCGCCACCGCGCCGCTCTGCTCGATCTCCGCATGGCGATAGCGCACCGATCCGAGCAACAGGCGCGCGCGCGAGAACCCGGGCAACGGATCGCGCAGTTCGCCCGCCACCTCCAGCCGCTGGCGCTCGAGGTCGATGCGCGCGCGTTCCCCGCCCGGCACACCGTAGAAACTGTCCAGGCCGGAGACGCCGACGCCGAGGTAGCCGCGTTCGCCGACAAGGCTCAGGCCCGCGTTCACGCTCTGCGTCGAGGCGGCGCTGTTCGGCACCACCCCCACCGGGCTTGTCGCATCGGTCGGATTCTGCCGGCCGCGGATTCGGTAGTCGTCCGATTTGCGCGCACTTGCGTCCATATGCCAGGCCACGCCACCGGCACCGCCGTTCAGGTCGACCAGGGCATTGCCTTCGCGCGCCGCGCCGCCCGCGCGAACTTCGGCCGCGCCGGCGAAGCCCTCCATGCGCTCGCGCGGAATGCGCTTGGTGACCACGTTCACCAGGCCGCCGATGGCACCGCCGCCGTAAAGCAGCGTGGCCGGCCCGCGCAGCACCTCCACTTGTGTCGCGCCGAACGTTTCCACCGCCGGGGCGTGGTCGGGGCTGAGCGTCGAGACATCCATCGTGCCCAGCCCGTTGTCGAGCACGCGCACGCGCGGCCCGTCCTGCCCGCGGATCACCGGGCGCGAGGCGTTCGGACCCATGCCGCCCGCGTGCACGCCGGGCTCGCCACCGAGCGTCTCGCCAAGGCTCGCGCCCTGCTTGCGCCGCAGCGCCTCGGCGCGCAGCACGCTGGCCGGCTGGGCCATCGACACTTCATCGGCATCGAGCGGCGTGACGACGATCGCCGCGGCTTGCGCGGCGGCGAGTGCCGGCGCGCACGTGACTGCACCCGCCAGCAGGCGGGCAAAGGCATTCCTGTCCATGGTGCTTGCTCCTCAAGACGTGTTCGAAGGGCGCGCGACAGCGCGCGGCCGCCACGCGGCGCGCGGCGACCTGCGGAACGACGGCTCAGGAACGTGCGGGTGGGGCGAGCGCGCGATACGCCGCGCGTGGCGAAGGTTTCGGATTGAGCGTCGGCGCAAAGCGCGCAGGCGTGTCGACGGACGCCGCAAGCGGCGCGGCGGCAGGGGAAGACGGCGCGCAGGCGCCGAGCGCGGCAAGCAGGTCGCACGCGAGGGAATGGTCGTTCGGCGCACCACCGTGCGCAAAGCCGCCACTGGCATCGCGATGCTCGATCGGATGCTGCAGCGAGACCTGCCACGCAGCGAGCAGCACCGTCGCGAGCGCGACGCGCGCAAGGCGCGCGAGCACGCGGCTCACGCGCATAGTCCGGATCTGGCGGCGATCAGCATGCCTTGGGCGCCCTTCGCATCACTTCGCGATGCACTGCTCCAGCCCGCCGAGGATCAGGTCCTTCGGCAGGTCCTTGCCGATGAACACCATGAGCGACTTCTTCTTCTCGCCCTTGGCCCAGGGCTTGCCGAGGTCGCCGCCCATCATCATGTGCACGCCCTGGAACACCACGCGGCGCGGGTTGCCCTTCATCCACAGCACGCCCTTGTAGCGCAGCAGGTCCGGACCGTAGACCTGGATGATGCCGGACAGGAACTGCTCGAGCTTGTCGCCGTCGAAGGCCTTGTCCGTGGTGAACACGAACGAGGACACTGCGTCGTGGTGGTCGTGGTGGCTGTCGACGAGGAACTCGGGGTTCACCTCGAGGATCGCATTCAGGTTGAAGCCGCGCAGGTCGAGCACCTCGTCGATCGGCGCCTGGCCGAAATGCACCGGCTTGATCGGCGCGCGCGGGTTCATGCGGCGGATGCGCTCGGAGAGCGCCTTCACCTCGGCTTCGTCGACGAGGTCGGTCTTCGACATCAGGATGCGGTCGGCAAAGCCCACCTGCTCCTGCGCCTCGCGAAACTCGTCCAGCGTCGCGCCGGCGTGCTTGGCATCGACCAGCGTGAGGATGGAATCGAGCAGGTAATAGCCGCCGATCTCCTCGTCGGTGAAGAAGGTCTGCGCCACTGGGCCCGGGTCGGCCATGCCGGTGGTCTCGATCACCACCCGGTCGAAGGCCAGCGTGCCGGCCTCGCGCCGGCCCTTCAGTTCGCCGAGGATGCGGATCAGGTCGCCGCGCACCGTGCAGCAGATGCAGCCGTTGTTCATCTCGACGATCTGCTCGTCGGACCTTTCGAGGATGTCGTTGTCGACCCCGACCTCGCCGAACTCGTTCTCGATCACCGCGATGCGATGGCCGTGGTCCTCCTTGAGGATGCGGTTGAGCAGCGTCGTTTTGCCGGCGCCGAGAAAGCCCGTGAGGATCGTCACCGGCACCATCTGTTCCTGCTCGCTCATGTTCGTTCTCCCGCCCGCCGGGGGCGTCAGTCAGTGAGTATGGCCCGTCGCGACCACGGTGGCGACGCCGAGCGCGATCAGCGCAAGCTGGGACGCGGCGTCGCGCACCGCCACGCGACGGTGAAGGTTCGGAATCAGGTCGGCCACCGCGACATAGAGGAACCCGGCCGCGGCCAGCGCCAGCACGTAGGGAATCGCGCCGGCGAGACTGCTGAGAAGAAAGTACGCCAGCACCCCGCCCACCACCGAGGCGAGGCCCGAGAGCGCGTTCAGCGCGAGCGCCCGGGCACGGGTGTAGCCGCTCGCGCGCAGCACCAGGAAATCGCCCACTTCCTGCGGGATCTCGTGGGCGATCACCGCGATCGCCGCCGCCCAGCCGAGCTTGGGGTCCGCGAGGAAGGCCGCGGCGATCAGCACGCCGTCGACGAAGTTGTGCAGCGAATCGCCGATCACGATCATCGCCGCGGTGGCGCGTCCGCCGACCGGTGCGCCGTGGGCATGGCCGTGCGCGCCGTGACCGTCGCCCGCGCCATGCACGTGCGAGTGCCGCCACAGCGCGAGCTTCTCCATCATGAAGAAGGCCAGCAACCCGGCGAGCAGCGTGGCGAACACGCCGCGCGCGTCGGCCTGTGATTCGATCGCCTGCGGCAGCAGCACCAGCAGCGCGACGGCGAGCAGCGCGCCGACAGCGAAGCTGACCAGGCGCGGCACCCAGCGCTCGAGCACCGCGAAGGAGATGAGTGCGGCGGCGAGCACCGAGAGCAGGCCGCCGGCGAGCGTCGCCGCGATGATGGACAGGAGCACCATGCCGCTTACGCCTCCCGGCGCGCGCAGGCGGCGCACAGGCCGCGCACCGTGAGGTCGACCGCGTCGCTGCGAAACCCGCGCGGCAGGCGCACGCCCTGCACCGCCTGCGATTCCAGGCAGGTGACCACGCCGCAGCCGCCGCAGTGGAAATGCGCGTGTCCGGCGTGCACCTCGACGCCGGCCATGTAGCGCCAGATCCGGTCCTCGCCGGCCATGCGCCGCGCAAGGCCTTGCGCCACCAGCCAGTCGAGCACCCGGTACAACGTCACCCGGTCGAGCGGCTCGCCCTCCAGCGCCTCGATCTCGTGGTGGGAAAGCGGACGGCCGGCCTCGAGCAGCGTGGCGAGCACGCGCACGCGCGCCGGCGTCACGCGCGCGCCCGTGCGGCGCAGGCCTTCGCGCGCAGCGTCAGCGATTTTCCCGGTCATGGCTGCATTCTATCCGCAGCCGATTTGCTGGTGCAACAGGGTTGCAACTAAGACGCGCGACGCCGGCGCCCGACCCGCCTCAACTGCGCAGGATCAGCAGGCCCTTGAGGTAATCGCCCTCCGGGAACGGCAGCGCCACCGGATGGTCCGCCGCCGCGCCGAAGCGCTCGAGGATCTTCGCCTCGGCCCCGGCGTCGAGCGCCGCGCCGGCGACGATCGACTGGAACAGCGCCGCCGGCACGCCGCCGGAGCAGGAAAAGGTCGCCAGCAGGCCGCCCGGCGCCAGCAGCTTGAAGGCCAGCAGGTTGATGTCCTTGTAGGCGCGCGCGGCGTTCTGCGCCTGCGCCGCCGTGGGCGCGAACTTCGGCGGATCGAGCACCACCAGTTCGAACGACTCGCCCATGTCGCGCAGCTTGCGCAGGTGCGCGAACACGTCGGCCTGCAGGAACGTCGCCCGGTCGCCCTCGAAGCCGTTGGCCGCGGCATTCTCGCGCGCCACCTCGAGCGCCGGCGCGGAGCTGTCCAGCGCGAGCACGCGTTGCGCGCCGCCGGCGAGCGCCGCCACGGCGAAGCCGCCGGTGTAGCAAAAGGCATCCAGCACCCTGCGCCCGCCCGCCAGCGCGCGCACCCGCTGCCGGTTGTCGCGCTGGTCGAGGAAGAACCCGGTCTTCTGCCCCGCCTCGACATCGACGCGGAAGTTCAGGCCGTTCTCGACGATGGGGCAGCGCCCGGCACCGGGCGCGGCCGCCGTGCCTTCGGCGCGCCGCACCCAGCCGGCGCGCGGCTCGAGGCCTTCGAGCGCGCGCACCTCGGCGTCCGAGCGCTCGTAGAGCGCCTCGCAGCCGGTCTGCGCGAACAGGGTTTCGAGCAGCGTGTCGCGCCAGTGCTCGGCGCCGCAGGACAGGAACTGCGCGACGACGATGTCGGCGTAGCGGTCGACCACCAGTCCGGGCAGGCCGTCGGATTCGCCGTGCACGAGGCGCAGGGCGTTCGAATGCCGCGCAGCCGGCAATTGCGCGCGCAGCGCGAGCGCGGCGGCGATGCGCGCCTCGAGGAACGCGGCGTCGACCGGGCCCTCGTCGAAGCGCCAGACGCGGGCGCGGATCTGCGAGTTCGGGCTCCAGGCCGCAAGCGCGAGAAACTGGCCGGACGCATCGAGCACGCGCACCGTTTCGCCCGCCCCGGGCGCACCGTCGACGCGCGCCACCGCGCCGGAGAATATCCAGGGATGGCGCCGCTTGAGCGATTTCTCGCGACCGCGCGCGAGCGTGATGGTTTTCACTTGCGCCGGGCGCGCGGATGCGCGGCGTCATAGACCTTCGCCAGCGCTTGGAAATCCAGGTGCGTGTAGACCTGCGTCGTCGAGATGCTGGCGTGGCCGAGCATCTCCTGCACCGCGCGCAGGTCCTGAGAGGACTGCAGCACGTGGCTGGCAAAGGAATGCCGCAGCATGTGCGGGTGCACCGCGCGGTCGAGTCCCTGGCGGCGCGCCTGCGCGGCCAGCCGCCCGCGCACCACGCCCGGGGCGATGCGCGCGCCGCGCGCGCCGACGAACAGCGCCTTCTCGCCCGGCTTCGCGAGGCCGGCGCGCAGGCCGAGCCAGGCGCGCAGCGCGGTGGCCGCACGTGCGCCCACCGGCACGGCGCGGGTCTTCGACCCCTTGCCGGTCACGGTCACCTCGCCCGCGGCGAGGTCGAGGCGCCCGTCCGCGACATCGAGCGAGATCAGTTCCGCCAGGCGCAGCCCGGAGGAGTAGAGCAACTCGAACATCGCGGCATCGCGCGCGAGCGCCGGATCGTCCGCCGGCGCCTCGTCGAGCAGGCGCCCGGCCTGCTCCACCGACAGCGCCTTCGGCAGGCTCTTCGGCGCGCGCGGCGCGCGCACGCCGAGCACCGGGTTGGCGGCAAAGCCCTGCCGGCGCACCAGGTGGCGGTACAGGCCGCGCCAGGCCGAGAGCACCAGTGCCAGCGTGCGCCCCGAGAGGCCGCGCCCGTGTAACTGCGCCACGGCGCGGCGGATGAAGGCGGGTTCCAGCGTCGCCAGGCGCGCCCCGCCCGCGAGCGTCAGCAGCAGGCCCGCGGCATGGGCATAGTTGGTGCGGGTCGCCACGGCGAGCCGTCGCTCGACGCGCAGCACTTCGATCCAGGCCTCGACCAGCGGCCGGTCCGGGTGGTCCAGCCTGTCGGGGTCGTTCACGCCGCCAACGCTAGAGCCGCGCGCCGAGGCCGGCGACGCACAACTCGCCGATGCGCCGCAGGTAAAGCGTGCCCATCTCGGGAAAAAAGCGCGCCGGATCCTCGCTGCCGAGCGCCAGCAGGCCAAAGACCGTCGTTTCGCCAAGCGGCACCAGCGCGAGCGAGCGCACATGCGGGGCCGACTCGCCGAACCATTCGGTGAAGGCACTCTCCGCCGCCGGCCCGCACTGGGGGCCGCCGAGGTTCGCGGCCTGCTCGCGCACCGCTTCGCCGGGGTCGACCGCCTCGGGGCTGTCGGCCGGCGCGGCACGCCCCCAGATGCGCAGTGCCACGTGCGGCACGGCAAAATCCTCGCGCAGGTGGAAGTGCAGCGCCTGCGAGAGCGTCACGAAGTCGGGCGCGGCCAGCAGCGCCACCGACAGGCGGTGCACCTTCTGCGCAATGCCGTCGTTTTCCTCGCCGAACTGGATCAGTTCGCCGAGCTTGGTCTCGAGCAAGCGCGCCTTGTCGCGCAGCGCCACCATCTGCCGCTCGGCGAGCGGGATCGCGCGCCCGCCGTGCGGATGGGTGACCTGGATCGACTCGAGCAGTTCCGGGTTGGACTCGAAGAACTGCGGGTTCAGCCGCAGGTAGCGGGCGACGTCTTCAGGGTTCATGGAGTCTCTTCGTTCAGCACGATCGTTCCCTCGAACACCGTCGTCGCGGGGCCTTTCATCCAGACCGCATTGTCCCCTCCCGCCCATGACACGGTCAACGCGCCGCCGCGCGCCTCGACGCGCACCGGCGAATCGAGCAGGCCCTGCGCGATGCCCGCGACCACCGCGGCGCAGGCGCCGGTGCCGCAGGCGAGCGTCTCGCCCACGCCGCGCTCCCAGACGCGCAATGCGATCCGGTCGCGCGCACGCACCTGCATGTAACCGGCATTCACGCGGCGCGGGAACTGCGCGTGCTGCTCGAGCACCGGGCCCTCGCTGCCGACCGGCGCGGCCTCCACGTCCGCCACCGTCTGCACCGCGTGCGGGTTGCCCATCGAGAGCACCGCAACCCTCACCATGCGCCCCTCGACCGGCAGCGACTGCATCATCCCGGGCGCGCCGCCGGTGAAGGGGATGCGCGCGTGCTCGAACACCGGCGCGCCCATGTCGACCGAGACCTCGCCGTCCTCCTCCAGCCGCGGCGCGATCACGCCGCACGCGGTTTCCACCTGCAGCGCGCGCTTGTCCGTCAGGCCCCGGGCGCGCACGAACGTGACGAAGCAGCGCGCGCCGTTGCCGCATTGCTCCACCTCGCCGCCGTCAGCATTGAAGATGCGGTAGCGGAAATCCACCCCGGCGCGCGGGCTCGGCTCGACCACCAGGATCTGGTCGCAGCCGACGCCGAAGCGCCGGTCCGCCAGCTGGCGCAGCTGCCCCGTCGACAGATCGAATGGCGCGCGCGTGGCGTCGATCATGACGAAATCGTTGCCTGCGCCCTGCATCTTCGTGAATTCGAGCGTCTTCATGCCGTCGCCCCTAGGAGCCGCCGATGGTCCACCGAAATGCAGCGGTCCATCACCACGGTGATGCCGGCGGCGCGCGCGCGCGCCGCCTCCAACGCGTTCACCACGCCTTCCTGCAGCCACAGCGCCGGCAGGCCGCGCGCGATGCAGTCATCGACGATCGGGCCGATCTCGCCGGGGGCGCGGAACACGTCGACCAGGTCCACCGTCCCGGGCACGTCCGCGAGGCGCGCGTAGGCCTTGCGGCCGAGCACCTCCGCGAGCGCCGGCCGCACCGGCACCACCTCGTAGCCCCAGTCGATCAGGCGGCGGGCGATGCGATGGCTCGGGCGATCGGGTTTCGGCGACAGGCCGACCACGGCGATGCGCTTCGCGCCGCGCAGCAGCGCGCGCAGCTCGTCGTCGGAAGGATTTGCGCTCACCCGCGGGATTCTAGCGCCCGTAGAGCGGGGCTTCGCCCGGCGGGCGCGTCTTGAAGCGCTTGTGCATCCAGATGTACTGCTCGGGAAACTCGTTCACGCGCCGCTCGATGTACGCGTTCATGCGCCGGGTGTCGGCGAGCAGGTCGCCGGTCGGGAAGTCCGGCCAGGCCCGCTCGATCTGCACCAGCCAGCCGCGCCCGCCGGGCAGCAGCCGCGTCACGCAGGGCAGCACGCGCGCGCCGGTGAGCTTCGCGATGCGCGCCACGCCCGGCACCGTGGCCGCCGGCACGCCGAAGAACGGCACGAACACCGCGTCGCGCGGGCCGTGGTCCTGGTCGGGCAAGTAATAGAACGGTCGCCCGGCACGCAGCCCGGCGATGGCGGCGCGAATGCCTTCTTGCCGCGACACCAGCAACTGGTCGCCGAAGCGCTTGCGCCCCGCGGCGAGCAGCGCGGAGAACGCGGCGTCCTTCTGGTTCGCGTACATCGACACCATGTCGAGTTCGCAGGCGAGCCGGGTGAAGCCGACGTCGAGCCCGACGAAATGCGGCGCCAGCAGGATCGCCGGCGCGCCCTCGAGCGCACGCAGATGTTCCAGCCCCTCGATCCTCACCAGCCGCTCGATGCGCGCGCGCGAGGACCCGGCCAGCATGCCGTAGGCGGCGAAGCTCGCGCAGAAGGCGCCGAAATGCGCGCGCGCCAGCCGCTCGCGCGCCGCGGCAGGCATCCCGGGAAAGCAGGCGGCAAGATTTGCGCGCGTCACCCGGCGGCGCTCAGGCACCAGGTGCCAGACCAGCACGCCCGCCACGCGCGCGAGCGGCACGACCTGCCACTGCGGCAGGAAGCGCGCGAGCCGCAGAAGGCCGACGAGCAGGCGTTTCAGCTGCGCCGTCACCCGGGGTTCTGCGACGGGCGCGACGCCGGCATTGCGACGGCACGCGGCGTCTTGTAGCGGTTGTAGCCCCACAGGTACTGCGCCGGCGCCTCGCGCACCAGGTCTTCCAGCGCGCGGTTCAGCCGCCGCTCCGGCGATTCGCCGGGCAGCGCCTCGGGCATCGCCCGCACATGCACGACGAAACCCGCGCCGCGCGGCAGGCGCTCGCCGAAGGCGAGCAGCGTGACGGTGCCCGGCCGCGCCGCGAGTTTCATCGCCAGCGTCATGGTGTACGCGGGTCGCCCGAAGAACTCCGCCCACGCGCCTTCGCCCTCGCCCGGCACCTGGTCGGGCAGGATGCCGACGGTCTCGCCGCGCTTCAGCGCGCCGAGAAGTTCGCGCACGCCGCCGAAGTCCGCGCGCGCGAGGCGCACGTTGTGCTGCGCGCGCCCGACCTCGATCATCGGCTGCAGGAAGGCGAGCTTGGGCGGCTTGTAGAGCACGGTGATCGGAAAGCGCTCGCCGGCCGCCTGCGCCGTGACCTCGAAACAGCCGTGGTGCGGGGTGAGGAAGACGATGCCCTGGCCGCGCGCGCGCGCCGCCTCGATCAGGTCCTCGCCGTCGAGCCTGCGCACCCAGCGCATCACCTCGGCGCGCGGGCGCAGCCAGATCGCCGGCAGCTCGAGCACCATCTTGCCGGCCGCGGAAATCGCCTCGCGACGAACGCCCGCGTCGTCGATCCCGGCGTACGCGAGGTTCTCGCGGAAATGCCGCCGGTAGGTGGGCGACAGGACGTAGATCGACCAGCCGAGGGCGGCGCCCAGCAGGTGCAGCAGCGGCAGGGGCAGGCGCGCAAGCGCGCGCAAGGCGAAGGCGCTCATCGGAACGCGCAGGACCCGCTCATGGCCGGAACGCGCCGGGGTTTGATATCCTTGCGGCCTTTTCCCGCCCGCCGGCCGAGTGCGCCGCGCGGCAAATCATCCAAGCGAGGCGCAAGCGCAATGAGCGATTTCCTGTTCACATCGGAATCGGTGTCCGAGGGGCACCCCGACAAGGTGGCCGACCAGATCTCGGACGCGGTACTCGACGCAATTCTAGCCAAAGACCCGAAGGCCCGCGTCGCGGCCGAGACGCTGGTGAAGGACAACCTCGTGGTGCTGGCCGGCGAGATCACCACCGCGGCAAAAGGCATCGACTATGCGGCCGTCGCGCGCGCGACGATCCGCCGCATCGGCTATACCGACCCGTCGATCGGCTTCGATGCCGACACCTGCACCGTTCTGAACTGCTACGGGGAGCAATCCCCCCACATCGCGCAGGGCGTGAACGAAGGCTCGGGCCTCGACCTCGACCAGGGCGCGGGCGACCAGGGCCTGATGTTCGGCTACGCCTGCGACGAGACGCCGGTGCTGATGCCGCTGGCGATCTACCTCTCGCACCGCCTCGTCGAGCGGCAATCCGAGTTGCGCCGCGACGGGCGCCTCGCCTGGCTGCGGCCGGACGCGAAGTCCCAGGTCACCGTGCGCTACGTCAACGGCAAGCCCGATTCGATCGACACCGTGGTGCTCTCGACCCAGCATGCGCCAGGCATCTCGCACGAAAGCCTGCGCGAGGCGGTCATCGAGGAGATCGTCAAACCGGTGCTGCCCAAGGGCATGGTGAAGGGCGAGGTCAACTACCTCGTCAACCCGACCGGCAACTTCGAGATCGGCGGCCCGAAGGGCGATTGCGGCCTCACCGGGCGCAAGATCATCGTCGACACCTACGGCGGCTCCGCGCCGCACGGCGGCGGCGCGTTTTCCGGCAAGGACCCGTCGAAGGTCGACCGCTCGGCCGCCTACGCCGCGCGCTACGTGGCCAAGAACATCGTCGCCGCCGGCCTCGCTTCGAGCTGCCTGGTGCAGCTGTCCTACGCCATCGGCGTGGCCAAGCCCACCAGCGTCATGGTCACCACCCAGGGCAAGGGAAAACTGTCGGACGAGAAGCTCGCGCAGCTGGTGATGGCGAACTTCGACCTGCGCCCCAAGGGCATCGTGCAGATGCTCGACCTGCTGCGCCCGATCTACGAAAAGACCGCGGCCTACGGCCACTTCGGGCGCGACGAGCCGGAGTTCACCTGGGAAGCCACCGACAAGGCGATCGCGCTGAAGAAGGCCGCCTGAGGGACTGGGCGCGGCCCGTCCGCCGCGCTATAATCGCCGCCTGCTGAGGAGCGCTGCGATCCCGGACCCCGGGGCCAGGCTCAGCACATCAAAACGGCGCTCGCATCCCTAACCGGTGCGGGCGCCTTGTTTTTGGAGCCCGCCAGACGACCCAAGGAGCTCCACGATGAACGCCCCGAACCCGAACTTCACCGACTACAAGGTCGCCGACCTGTCGCTTGCCGACTGGGGTCGCAAGGAAATCGCGATCGCCGAGTGGGAAATGCCCGCGCTGATGGCGATCCGCGAGGAATTCGCCAGGGCCAAGCCCCTGAAGGGCGCGCGGATCACCGGCAGCCTGCACATGACGATCCAGACCGCGGTGCTGATCGAGACGCTGAAGGCGCTCGGCGCCGAGGTGCGCTGGGCTTCGTGCAACATCTACTCGACGCAGGACCACGCCGCGGCGGCGATCGCCGCCGGCGGCACGCCGGTGTACGCGTACAAGGGCGAGTCGCTCGAGGAGTACTGGGACTACACGCACCGCATCTTCGAGTTCGGCAAGCAGGGCCCGAACATGATCCTCGACGACGGCGGCGACGCCACGCTGCTCATGCACCTGGGCGTGCGCGCCGAAAAGGACGCCTCGCTGCTCGCGAACCCGACGAGCGAGGAAGAGACGCTCCTGTTTGCCTCCATCAGAAAGCGCCTCGCCACGCAGCCGGACTGGTACTCGCGCATGTCGAAGGAGATCCTCGGCGTGACCGAGGAAACCACCACCGGCGTGCATCGCCTGTACCAGATGGCGAAGGAGAACCGCCTGATGTTCCCGGCGATCAACGTCAACGACTCGGTGACCAAGTCGAAGTTCGACAACATCTACGGCTGCCGCGAGTCGCTGGTCGACGGCATCAAGCGCGCCACCGACGTCATGGTCGCGGGCAAGGTCGCCGTGGTCGCCGGCTTCGGCGAGGTCGGCAAGGGCTCGGCGCAGGCGCTGCGCGGGCTGCAGGCGCAGGTCTGGGTGACCGAGATCGACCCGATCTGCGCGCTGCAGGCGGCGATGGAAGGCTACCGGGTGGTGACGCTGGACTATGCCGCCGACAAGGCCGACATCTTCGTCACCGCCACCGGCAACTTCAACGTCATCACCCATGCGCACATGAAGGCGATGAAGACCAACGCCATCGTCTGCAACATCGGCCACTTCGACAACGAGATCGACGTCGCCTCGCTGAAGGACTGCACCTGGGAGAACATCAAGCCGCAGGTGGACCACGTCATCTTCCCCGACGGCAAGCGCATCATCCTGCTGGCGCAGGGGCGGCTGGTGAACCTCGGCTGCGGCACCGGCCACCCGAGCTACGTCATGAGCTCGTCCTTCGCCAACCAGGTGCTCGCGCAGATCGAACTCTTCTGCAACACGAAGAACTACCCGGTCGGCGTGTACATCCTGCCCAAGCACCTCGACGAGAAGGTGGCGCGGCTGCAACTGGCCAAGCTCGATGCGATGCTGACCGAGCTCACCGACGAGCAGGCGGCCTACATCGGCGTGCCGAAGACCGGGCCGTACAAGAACGACCTCTACCGGTACTGAGATCGCCATGCGCATCGTGGTGATGGGCGCGGGCGGCGTCGGCGGCTATTTCGGCGGCCGGCTCGCGCAGGCGGGGTTCCCCGTCACCTTCATCGCCCGCGGCGCGCACCTTGCCGCGATGCGCGCGCACGGCCTCGGGCTGCGCAGCGCGCTCGGCGACGCCACGATCCACGTCAGGGCGGTCGGGGACCCCGCTGAAGCCGGCAAGGCGGATGTGGTGCTCTTCGCGGTGAAGCTCTGGGACACCGAAACCGCCGCGGTGCTGCTCAAACCCGTGCTGGCGGAAAACGGCGTGGTGGTGCCGTTCCAGAACGGCGTCGAGTCGATCGAGCGCATCGGCGCGGTGCTTGGCGCCGAACGCGTCATGGGCGGGGTCGCCTACATCGCCGCACGCATCGCCGAGCCCGGGGTGATCGCGCACACCGGCAAGATCGCGCGCCTGCGCATCGGCGCGGCATGCCCTTCGCAGCAGGCCGCCGCGCAGGCGCTGCAGGCGGCCTGCGGGACGTCCGGGTTCGAGACGGAAGTCACCGACGACATCCGGCGCGCGCTATGGGAGAAGTTCGTCTTCCTCGTCGGCATGAGCGGCGCCACGGCGCTTTCGCGCCTGCCCATCGGGCCGATCCGCGAGGACGCGCAACTGCGCTGGCTGCTCGAAGCCGCGATGCGCGAAACCTGGACCGTGGCGCGCGCGCGCGGCATCGACCTGCCCGAGGATTTCGTGAGCCGGCAGATGGAACTCGTCGCCGGCTTTCCGCCCGGCACGAAGTCCTCCATGCTCGGCGATCTCGAGGCGGGCGCGAAGCTGGAACTGCCCTGGCTCGCCGGCGCCGTGGTGCGCATGGCGCAGGATCACGGCCTCGAGGTGCCGGTGAACCGGACCATCCTCGCCGCCCTCACCCCTTTCGCAGGCGGCAGACCATGAGCAAAAACCCCGATTACTCCTTCGAGTTCTTCCCGCCGAAGACTCCGGCCGGAAACGAGAAGCTGCGCGAGACCTGGCGCGCGCTCGGCGCGCTGAAACCGCGCTTTTTCTCGGTCACCTACGGCGCCGGCGGCTCGACGCAGGACGGCACGCTGGACACCGTGCTCGAGATCCGCGCCGCCGGTCACGACGCCGCGCCGCACCTGTCCTGCGTGGCCTCGACGCGCGCGGACCTGGTCGCGCAACTGGAGCGCTACCGCGCAAACGGCATCCGCCACGTGGTCGCCCTGCGCGGCGACATGCCCTCGGGCCTCGCGGCCGCGGGCGAACTGCGCCATGCCGACGAACTGGTGGCGCTGATTCGCGAGACCACCGGCGACTGGTTCCGCATCGAGGTGGCCTGCTACCCCGAGTACCACCCGCAGACGCGCAATGCCGCTGACGAGATTCGCTGGTTCAGGAAGAAGGTCGATGCCGGCGCCGACAGCGCGATCACGCAATACTTCTACAACACCGACGCCTACTTCCGCTTCGTCGACGACAGTCGCGCCGCGGGCATCGAGGTGCCGATCGTGCCCGGCATCATGCCGATCGTGAACTTCTCCCAGCTCGCGAGATTTTCGGATGCCTGCGGCGCCGAGATCCCGCGCTGGATGCGCGTCAAGCTCGAGTCCTACCGCGACGACAGCGCCTCGATCCGCGCCTTCGGCATCGACGTGGTGAGCGCGCTGTGCGAGCGCCTGCTGGCGGGTGGCGCGCCCGGGATTCACGTTTACACGCTTAACCAGGCGGCGCTGACGCTGGAGATCTGGAAACGGCTGGCGCCCTAGGGGACCGGCGTCACGCGCGCCGACACGGGCCGTGGCATGGCACGCCAGGGCCCCGCGTCACCCTCGCGACAGGCCCCGTAGCGAAACGGCACCCGCTCGCTCCCCGGGTTGACGAAACGCAAGTCGAGGAACCAGGCGCACGTCGAGCCCGCAGTGATGCCGTCGAAGGCCGGCATGCCGGCGAACCAGCGATAGAAGGCGAGCCCGGGCGACTCCCAGGCGGCGCGCGCAAGCGCATGCGCGTCCGGCGTCTCGCCGAACCGGCTGCGCACCTCCCAGCGCGCCTCGCTCATCGGCCGGAAGGGCGCATCAAGCCGGGCGATGAAGCCGTCTTCCGCGCGCGCTTCGCGCACCGTGTCGCGCCGCAAGTTGATGTGCGCGAAGCGGTGCGTCACATCGTCGCTCACGTAGACCGTCCAGTTGAACGGCGTCACCGCGCGGGGGTAGGCCACGATGCGCGCGGACGGCATGCCGAGCGCGCGCGCCTGCGCCGTGGCGAACTCGAGCGCCTCCTGCTTCAGCGTCCACTGGAAGCCGACGTAGCCCGCCAGCACCGCGAGCGCGAGTCGCGCCGGCAGGGCTGAACGCCGAAACACGACGGCGGCGAGCAGGCCGAGCAGAATGATGCCGCTGAACCACAGGTCGATGATGAAGGTGGTACCCAGGCCCGCGCGCCAGTCGCTGACCGGCGCGAGGATCATGGTGCCGAAGCTGGTGATCAGGTCGCCGGCGATATGCGCCACGAGCGAGAGCGCGCACACCCCGTAGAACGCGCGCCAGCCGCCGGGCTCGCGCAGCAGCTTCGCGAGCACCCACGAAAGCACCAACGCCCACGCTGGCAGCAGCAACAGCGAATGCGTGGCACCGCGATGGTGTAGCAGGTATTCCACCGGCCCGAAGAAGCCGATGACGAAATCGAGGTCCGGCGCCGCGCAGGCGAGGAAGCCGGCGGCCATGCGCCGCGGCAGCGAGCGTGGCGGCGCGTCCTTCGATGCCGTCGCCCGCGCCAGCAGCGCGCCCGAGAGCGCATGGGTCAGCGTATCCATCGCGCCCGCATCCTACCGCGATGCCCCGTTCGGCCGCCGGTCCCATCCTGGCGTCGGCGAGGCCGCCTCATCGCCCCCGCCCCGGGGCGAGGGCCACTTGGCGCGGGAGGGACGTACGAACTGCGGCGACCAAATGGTAGGCTTCTGAGCGTGGGACACCGCGATAAGCCTGTCGTACGCGCGATGCTGTGGCTCGGGACGCTCGGGCTGCGGCTCGTGCTGCTTGCATTCCTGCTCGCCGCGATTCAGGCGCGCGCCGCGATCACCTTTGTCGGCTCCAGCACCGCCGCCGCTTCAAGCGGCTCGATCGTGCTGAACAAGCCGGCGGGAACGGTCACCAACGATGTCCTGGTCGTGGTGATCGTCGCGAAGCAGGTCTCGAAGGCCGGGGCCCGGACGATCACGCCACCGGTCATGGTGCCGACCTGGACCAGCAAGGTCCTGACCGACGCCGGCAACAGCGTCATGCGGCAACAGATCTTCGTCCGTCCGGTCCAGGCCTCGGATGGTGCGAGCTACACCTTCACCACGTCCTACGCCGACCACTATTCCGCGGCGCTGCTGGTCTATCGTGGCGTTGTCCACGCCGCGATCACCGACCCGGGGCTCGGCGTCGGACAGGTGAACACCCCGGCCAGCACCAGCATGGTCGCCCCGTCGATCAGCCCGTCGGTCGCCCAGACGATGCTGGTCGGCGCCTTCAGTGCGGACACCGGCAATGGCAGCTCCACCCCGCCGGGCGGGATGACCGAGCGCACCGACGCCGCATCCGGCGCCGGGCCGAACGGGGTGGCCCTCGAGACCGCCGACGAACTGCGAACGGTCAGCGGCCCGACCGGAACGCGCATTGCGACCCACTCGGGCTCGGAAGTGAGCATCGGCCAGCACATCGCCCTCAACCCCGCACGCACCTTCCTTGTCGAGGCCGCGGGCGGCGGCAGCATCGGCACACAGGTTGCCGGCACCTCGTTCAACATCCGGATCACGGCGCGGAACCCGAACGGGACGACGGACACGACCTTCACCGGCACGGTCGACCTGACGACGACCGGCACCTTCTCGACCATCGCACCCACGATCAACACCACCACCGCCTCCTTCGTGGCCGGCGTGCTGACTTCACACACCCTGCGCTACCAGAACGCCGGGACGTTCAACATCACCGCGACGCAGACCGGCGGCACCAACTTCGGCGTGAGCACGGATTTCGTCGTCGCGCCGCGCCTGCAGATCCTGGTGCCCGGCGAAACGGCCAGCCCGGGCTGCGGTGGCACCGGCAAGACCGGTTCCCCCAGCACTCAAACGACCGCCATCGCTTTCAACGTGACGGTCAACGCGGTCGACGAATGCTGGAACGTCGTGACCAGCGCGACCGATGTGGTGACGCTGACCTCGACCGAGGGCGGTGCAACCTTGCCGGCGCCCACTGCACTGTCCTCGGGAAGCACGACACTTTCCGTAACCTTCAATAATCCGGGGGCATTCTCGATCACGGCAAGTGCGTCCGCACCCGCCCGCTCGGACACGAGTTCGCTGGTCACGGCCCAGGGTGCCGGTCGGTTCAATGCCTGCGATGTCGGCGCAACCTGCACCAACACCACACCCACGACCTATATCAGGACCAAGGTGGCGGGCACCAACTTCAACCTCCAGCTCATCGCGCTCACCTCGGGCGGCGTCATCGACACGTCCTACAACAGCACGGTGCTGGTCGAATTGCTCGATTCCAGCGACAACACCGGCGCGCTGGATTCCGGATCCAGTTGCCGCTCGACCTGGACCACGGTCATCGCGACGCTCGCGCCGAACCCGGCGTTCGTGCCGGCGGACAACGGGGTCCTGCCTTCCGTCGGGCCGTTCAACGTGGCCAATTCCTACCGCGACGTGCGGGTGCGCGTGACCAACGTGGGCGGCGCGACGCGGCAGGGCTGCTCGACCGACGCGTTCGCGATCCGGCCGTCGACCTACGACACCGTTTCGGTGACCGACACCGACTGGCAGACCTCGGGCACCGGGGGCGGCGGAGACCGCACGCTCGGCAATACCGGTGCGACGGGCGGCGTGGTGCACAAGGCGGGCCGGCCGTTTCGCATCTCGATGCGCGCCGTCAACAGCGCGGGCGCTGCGACCACCAACTACAACGGCGCGACGACCGGCCCCTCGAGCGCGGTCCCGACCGCGCTGCTGCTGCCCACGGGATGCGCCGGATGCACGACGGGCACGCTGGCGACCGGCAGCTGGACCGGAACGGGGACGGTGGTCACGACGGCGGCAACCTACAGCGAGGTCGGTGCGCTGACGGTGCGTCTTGAAGACCGCACCTTTGCCGACGTCGATTCCGGCGATGCGGGCAGCACGACCGCCGAGCGTTACGTCGTGTCGCCGGTGTTCAGCGTCGGCCGGTTCGTGCCGGAACAGTTGACGCTCGCGTCCTCGCAAACGCCGCAGTTCAGGACGTTCAACGTGGCCAACGGCGCGTGTTCCGGCAGCGCGCCCGCGCCGATCCGGTCGTTCACCTACATCGGCCAGGGCTTCGGCTACCTGACCGCGCCGCAGCTCACGCTCACGGCGGAGCGGTTCGGCGGCGGCACGACGCTCAACTACAGCGGCAACCTGTTCAAGGTCGTCGCGGGCAACGTCACCCAGACCTACAGCAACAACGGCACCGGCCCGTCGCTCGACACCGCCGCGGTCAGCACGCCTTCGGTGACCGGCAACACGACCGCGACGGGGACCGGCACGGTGGATTTCGGCGGAACCCTCGGTTACGTCCGCGGCACGCCGATCGCCCCGTTCACTTCCAACATTTCGCTGCAGGCGAACCTCAGCGATCCGAGCGAGAACGCGGTAACCGGCAACGGCACCATCGGGACCGCGGGCGCGGTGACCTTCAATGGCGGCGGCACCGGCATCGCGTTCGACGGGGGCGGCGCGTCGAGCGGCAAGGAGTTCCGCTACGGCCGCATGCGCCTGCAAAACGGCACTGCACCGCTCAACATTACGCTGCCGCTGCAGATCTCGACGCAGTACTGGACCGGCTCGGCCTGGAGCACGAACACGGCCGATCACTGCACCTTGCTGAACGCCAAGAACGTGGTCCTCAGCGGCCAGGTGCACGGGCTGACCGGAGCGAACATGGTCACGCCGACCGGCGGCAGCGACGGGAACGTGGTGGCCGGCGGCGCGTTCCTGTCAGGGGTCGGCAGCCTGCGACTGTCGCGCCCCAGCCCAACGCCCGCGTTGCCGGGTCGCGTTACCGTATGCGTGGACCTCGACAGCGGCGCCGGAGGCGACACGACCTGCCAGGCGGTCACGCCGGCCAACGCGGTCTACCTGCAAGGCGACTGGGACGGCAACGGCAGCTACAACAACGACCCGTCGGCCACCGCGAGCTTCGGCGTGTTCGGCGCGCAGCCGCGCAACCACATCTTCTTCCGCGAGAACTTCTGAACCGCCGGCGAGGCTACGCCGCCCGTTTCTTGCGCTGCGCGTCCGTCACATGCATCTGCGCGTACGCGCCGTGCGCCGCGGCTTCCGCGTCGCCCACATGCACCGGATAGCCCATGTCGTCGAGCACCGAACCGAGCGCCGACAGGCAGAGCATCACGTTGTCCGGACGGCAGGAGTAGCCCATCAGGCCGAAGCGCCAGATCTTGCCCTTCAAGGGGCCGAGGCCGGCGCCGATCTCGAGGCCGAATTCGGAGAGCAGCGTCGAGCGCACCTGCGCCTCGTCCACGCCCTCGGCGCAGAACACCGCGTTCATCTGCGGCAACTGATGCGCTTCGTTGACGAGGAACTTCAGGCCCATCGCTTCCAGCCCCGCCTTCAACGCGACATGGTGGCGCTGGTGGCGCGCCCAGCCGTTCTCCAGCCCTTCTTCGCGGATCAGCAAGAGCGCCTCATGCAGACCGAGCAGCGAATTCGTCGGCGCGGTGTGATGGTAGGTGCGCTGGCCCGTGCCCCAGTAGCCGAGCAACAGGTTCATGTCCATGAACCAGCTGTGGATGCGGTCCTTCCTCTTCTGCACCCGCTCGACCACTTCCTGCGAGAACGACACCGGCGACAGGCCCGGCGTGCACGACAGGCACTTCTGGCTCGCGGAGTAGATGGCATCGATGCCCCACTCGTCGACCTTCACCGGCGTGCCGGCAAGCGAGGTCACCGCATCGACGATCACCAGCGCGCCGTGCCTGTGCGCGATCTCGGTGAGCAGCTTCGCATCCGACTGGCACCCGGTGGAGGTTTCGGCGTGCACGAAGGCGACGACCTTGACGTCCGGGTTCGCCTTCAGCGCGTCTTCCACCTTCTGCGGGTCGACCGGCGTGCCCCATTCGTTCTCGACCACCACCGGCGTGCCTCCGCAACGCAGCACGTTCTCGAGCATGCGCCCGCCGAACACGCCGTTGACGCAGACCACGACCTTGTCGCCGGGCGCCACCATGTTGACGAAGCAGTACTCCATGCCGACCGAGCCCGGACCGGAAATGGGGAAGGTGAGCGCGTTCTTCGTCTGGTAGGCGTAGCGCAGCAGGCTCTTCAGTTCCTCCATCATCTCGACGAACACCGGGTCGAGGTAGCCGATCGCCGGCTGGCTCATGGTGGTGAGCACGCGCGGATGGATCTCGGTGGGGCCGGGCCCCATCAGGGTGCGCTGCGGCGGATGGAAGGAGTGGATCCGCTTGGCGGGGGCGAACTGGGTCATGGGCTCTGGCTCCGTTGAAATTCCGAATGGGGCGTCGTCCGGGCGCGACTTCACGCGCACCGGCTTCTTGGCGCTGGCCTCGTCGACGATGTCGTTGGCGGCGATGCGGCCCTGGGTCACGCGCTCGACTTCACTGGCCCAGCGCGCCGGCACGTAGCCGGACTTCACCCAGTTGTTCACCACCGCGCGGTCGACCTGGAAGGCGCGCGCCACCTTGGCCTGGCTGCCAAAGAGTTCGACGAGTTGTGCGGCGCAGTTCATGGTCCGGGCATCGGCAGGCTAAGATGGGCCGGAAGTTTAGTTTGTCAAACTGAATTTGACAAGACAGAAACGCATTTCCGTCCAAAGAGTTCCCGATCGGGAGCTTTCTACCCCGCCGCACTCGGGGCCAGGCCGGCGATCCGCGCCGCGAGCGCGTCGAAATCCGCCAGGCGCGCGCTGCTGCGCCGCGCCGCGAGCGCCACGGTGCGGGTCGGCACCGGCGCGGCAAGCGGGCGCGCCGCCAGCCCGGTGCCCGCCAACAGGCCGCTCGCGAGCGCCATCTCCGGCACCAGCGCGAGCCCCATGCCGGAGGCCACCATCTGCACCAGGGTCAGCAGGCTGGTCGCCTCGACGCCCTGCGAGGCCGGCACGCCCTGCTTGCAGGCGGCGAGCGTATGGGCGCGCAGGCAATGGCCTTCCTCGAGCAGCAGCAGGCGGTCGGCAAGCGTCGCGGTGACCTTGCGCGGCGCGCCGGCGAGCGCCGCCTCGTCGGCCGGCCCCACCAGCCGGAACGCGTCGTCGAACAGCGCCTTCACGCGCAGGGTTCCGGTGTCGTAGGGCAAGGCGATCAGCGCGAAGTCGAGTTCGCCCGCCTCGAGTTGCCCGAGCAGGCGCGCGGTCAGGTCCTCGCGCAGCGCGAGTTGCAGCGCCGGATGGCGTTTGCGCAGCGCCGGCAGCAGCTTCGGCAGGAGGAAGGGCGCGATCGTCGGGATCACGCCGAGGCGCAGGCGGCCGCGCATCGGCGCGGCCGCAGCGCGCCCGAGCGCGGCGAGGTCCGCGGCCCCGGCGAGCAGTTCGCGGCCGCGCGCCGCCACCTCCAGGCCGAGCGGCGTCATCAACACGTGCTGCCGGTCGCGCTCGACCAGTTGCGCGCCGAGCACCGATTCGAGCTCCTTCAGGCCCGCCGAAAGCGTCGACTGGGTGACGTGGCAGGACGCGGCGGCGCGCGTGAAGTTCAGCTGCGCAGCGATGGCCTCGAGGTACTGCAGTTGGCGCAGGGTCGGCAGGGCGGCCATGGCGTGGGATTGTTATCGAACGTATCGATTATAGATCACTATTTTATGCGTTGGACGCGATTACGCCCCCCGGCCAGAATGGTGCATCACAACCACAACCGGAGTCTGCACATGAAGACCGAATCCATCACCGTGAAGAACCTCGAAGCCGCCTTCGCCGGCGAAAGCATGGCGCACATCAAGTACCGCTATTTCGCGAAGCTGGCCCGCGCCGCGGGCGACGCGGCCACCGCGCGCATTTTCGAGGAGACCGCCGACCAGGAAGTGCAGCACGCCTTCGGCCACCTCGACCTGCTCTACCCGGCCGCGAAGATGAGCCCGGCGAAGGCGCTCGAGATCGCGATCGAGGGCGAGACCTACGAGTACACCGAGATGTACCCGCAGTTCCGCCACCTCGCCGAGCAGGAGGGCAATGCCGCCGCGGTGCGCGAGTTCGACGAGCAGATCGCCGAATCGAAGGAACACGCCGAGGCCTTCCGCCGCACGCTGGAGAAGGCGACCAAACGCTTCGCCGCGCTTGCGAAGGTCGAAGAGCGCCACGCCAACCAGTACCGCGCCGCACTCGCCGCCGCGAACGCGCGCGCCTGAACCGAAACCCACCGACGAGGAGACCGACATGAAACAGGACCTGAAACAGTGGCAGTGCGTGGTGTGCGGATTCATCTACGACGAAGCGAAGGGCCTGCCTGACGAGGGCATCGCCGCCGGCACGCGCTGGGCGGACATCCCGGCCGACTGGGCCTGCCCCGAGTGCGGCGTCGCCAAGGCGGACTTCGAGATGGTCGAGGTGGTCGCGGCCTGAGTCCGCCACGATCCCGGGGCGATCGCCGCCCCGGGTACGAACGCAACAACAACGCAGACAACAGGAGGCAGGCATGGGCAAGACGAAGATCGACATCGGCATCAGCGACAAGGACAGGAAGGCCATCGCGGAGGGGCTCTCGCGCCTGCTCGCGGATTCCTACGCGCTGTACCTCAAGACCCACAACTTCCACTGGAACGTCACCGGGCCGATGTTCCAGACCCTGCACGTGCTCTTCATGGAGCAGTACACCGAGCAGTGGACCGCGCTCGACCAGATCGCCGAGCGCATCCGCGCCCTCGGCCACCCGGCGCCGGGCTCGTACACCCAGTTCGCCAAGCTGTCGAAGATCCCGGACGAGACCGGCGTGCCGAAGGCCACCGACATGGTGCGCCAGCTGATCACCGCGCAGGAAACCGTGGCCCGTACCGCGCGCTCGGTGTTCCCGAAGGTGGACAAGGCAAGCGACGAGCCGAGCGCCGATCTGCTCACGCAGCGCCTGCAGGTACACGAGAAGAACGCCTGGATGCTGCGCAGCCTGCTGGAGGGTTGAGCGTGGCCGGTTCGGGCGCCCCGGTCCTCATCCTCGGCAGCGGGCTCGCGGGCTACACCGTGGCGCGCGAGTTCCGCAAGCTCGACCGCGACACCCCGCTGGTGATCGTGAGCCGCGACGCGGCGGGCTTCTACTCCAAGCCGATGCTCTCGAACGCGCTCACCGCGGGCAAGACCGCCGCGGCGCTCGAGATCACGAATGCCGCCGGCATGGCTGCGCAACTCGGGGCGAAGGTGCTGGCGAACACCGAGGTGCACGCGATCGACACCGCGGCGCGCCTCGCGCATACCGCCGGGGGCCCGCTCGAATGGCGCCAACTGGTTCTCGCGCCCGGCGCCGACCCGATGGTGGTGCCGATCGAGGGCGACGCCGCCGACGCGGTGCTGCAGGTCAACGACCTCGCCGATTACGCGCGCTTTCGCACGGCGCTGGAATCCGGACGGCGCGTGGTGTTGCTCGGCGCCGGACTGATCGGCTGCGAGTTCGCCAATGACCTCGCCGGCGCAGGCTACGGCGTCGAACTCGTCGACCCGGCGCCGCAGGCGCTCGGTCGCCTGCTGCCGCCGGAGGCCGCCCGACGCGTGCAGGACGCGCTCTCCGCCATCGGCGTGCGCTGGCACCTGGGCACCACCGCCCGCGCGGTTTCGCGCAACGGCGCGGCGTTGCGCGTCGCGCTTGCGAACGGCACGGTGCTCGAGGCCGACACCGTGCTCTCGGCCATCGGCTTGCGCCCACGCCTCGCGCTGGCCCGCGCCGCGGGCCTCGCGGTCAACCGCGGCATCGTCGTCGACCGCATGCTGCGCACGAGCGCGCCCGATGTCTACGCGCTCGGCGACGCCGCCGAGGTGGAAGGCCGCGTGCTGCCCTTCGTGCTGCCACTGATGGTCGCGGCGCGCGCGCTGGCGAAAACGCTTGCCGGTACCCCGACGCCGCTCGCCTGGCCGGCCATGCCGGTGGTGGTGAAGACGCCGGCGATGCCGGTGGTGGTCTCGCCGCCGGCGGATCCGGCGGGCGGCTGGCGGATCGAGGCGGATGCCGCCGGCATGACGGCCCGCTATGAGGATCCGGCGGGCGCCCTCACCGGCTTCGCCCTCGTCGGCGCCGCCACCGCGCAGAAGCAGGCACTCGCCAAGGGGCTGCCGCCGATCCTCGCCTGAGCGCCAGGCCGGAGGAAATGTTCCCGATCGGGAACATTCTGCTTCAGTTGGCGGCGGGTGCCGCCGGGACGCCCTGCGCAAACGCGCGCGTCGGCCCCACCCGGCCGATGAGCGGCAGCTTGAGCGCCGGGTCAAAGGGGTTGATGCCGAAGGTGAGCCCGAGGATGTTGACCTCGAACCCTTCGATCGCGCTCGCGGTGAGCGCGAACACGCCGCCAAGCGAGACCTGCACGCCGCTGCCGCTCGGCGCGGAACCGATCAGGTGGTCGCCGAGGTAATCCTTGCCGATGGCCGTGGGCGGCAGGTCGGCGCCGAGTTCCGGCACCAGCCGCAGGATCCATGCGGTGAAGGTGTTCGAGTTCGGGCCCGGCCACGCCGAGTATTCCTTCGCATACGGGTAGCTCGCCACCGCCGACTCGATGCGCGGGATGAGCACTTCGGCGGCCGAGCCGCGCACGTCGGCGTACAACTCGGGCGCCGACCCGTACCAGCGCGCGTCGGGTTCGCGGTTGCGGATCACCACCACGCTGTCGGCCCAGCGCAGGCGCCAACCGATGACCTCGTACACGGTGTAGGCATTGGCCCGCGCCGGCTTCACCGCCACCCAGGTATGCACGCCGAACACCCCGCGCCAGCCCCAGGTGCGCGCGCCGTAGACCTGCACCACCGCCTCGGGGGTTTCGGCCGGCGGCGGCGCGCTGCCGACGGACGCGTTGCTCGCGCTGCGCCAGTCCTGCGCGCCGACTCGCCCGGCGGTGGCCAGCACGAGTGCGGCAAGCCCCGCGAGGATCGAGACGCCGACCAGGCGCAATCGCTTTTTCGCCATCATCTAGTCTTCGGCAAACAGGGGCTCGCCAAGTTCCTGCGGATCGAAGGCGGTGTCGCCTTCAGGGTCCGGCACGCCGCCCGGGCGCAGGTTGGCGAAGTCGAACAGCCTGCGATCAAGCAGGTGCGAGGGCCGCACGTCGGTCATCGCGCGCAGGATCGACTCGACACGGCCCGGAAAGCGCCGCTGCCAGTCGCGCAGCATGTCGCCGACCACGCGCCGCTGCAGGTTTTCCTGCGAGCCGCACAGGGTGCAGGGAATGATCGGAAACGCCTTCTCGGTCGCGTAGGCTGCGAGGTCGGTCTCGCGCACGTAGGCGAGCGGCCGGATCACGGTGTGACGGCCGTCATCGGACACCAGCTTGGCCGGCATCGCCTTCAGCTTGCCGCCGAAAAAGAGGTTGAGGAAGAAGGTCGCGAGGATGTCGTCGCGATGGTGGCCGAGCGCGATCTTGGTCGCGCCGAGTTCGCCGGCCACGCGATACAGCACGCCGCGCCGCAGCCGCGAGCACAGCGCGCACTGCGTCTTGCCCTCGGGCACGACGCGCTTGACGATCGAATAGGTGTCCTGCTCGACGATGCGAAACGGCACGCCGCGCGCCCTGAGGTACCCGGGCAGCACCTGCTCGGGGAAGTTCGGCTGCTTCTGGTCGAGGTTCACCGCGATCAGCTCGAAGTGCACCGGCGCCTTCTGCTGCAGCGCGAGCAGCACTTCCAGCATGCCGTAGCTGTCCTTGCCGCCCGAGAGGCAGACCATGACCCGGTCGCCCGCCTCGATCAGGTTGAAGTCGGCGATCGCCTGCCCGACGAGGCGGCGCAGGCGCTTGGCGCGCTTGTCGGTCTCGCGGACGTCGCGACGCGGGTCGCGGTGCAGGTGAACGATGTTCATTTCAGTTCGGGGTAACCAGCTTCAGACCGACGATGCCGACGACGATGAGCAGGATACAGGCCGCGCGCGCCAGCGTGCGCGGCTCGTCGAACAGCACCATGCCGAGGATCGCCACGCCGACCGCGCCGATACCGGTCCAGATGGCGTAGGCGGTGCCGATCGGCAGCGCGCGCACCGCGAGCGCAAGGCACCACACGCTCGCGATCATCGCCGCCGCCGTGATCGCCGAGGGCACGAGGCGCGTGAAGCCGTCGGTGTACTTCAGGCCGATCGCCCAGACGATCTCCATCAGTCCGGCGATCCCGAGCCAGAGCCAGGCCATGGCGGCACCGCCTAGAGGAACACCGAGCGGCCGCCGTCGGCGGCGACCGTCTGCCCGGTGACGAAGGGGGCGCGGGCGAGGAACTCGACCACCCGCGCGATGTCCTCGGGCGCGCCGATGCGCCCGAGCGGCGTGGTCTCGACGATGCGCTTGCGCTCCGCGCCCGGGAACTGCCCGTCCTCGGGCCAGGCGATCGCCCCCGGCGCCACCGCGTTGACGCGCACGTCCGGGCCGAGTTCGAGCGCGAGCGAACGCGTCAGCGCGGCGAGCCCCGCCTTGGCGATGCTGTAGACCACGTAATCCTTCAGCGGGCGCTCGGCGTGGATATCGGTGATGTTGACGATGGCGCCCTTGCCGCGCGCCAGATGCGGCGCCGCCGCCTGCGCAAGGAACAGCGGCGCGCGCAGGTTCGAACCGACGAGCTCGTCCCACTGCCCGGGCGCCACGGCGCCCATCGGCGTCGGATAGAAGGCGGAGGCGTTGTTCACCAGCAGGTCGAGGCGCCCGAACCGCGCGAGCGCCGCCTCGACCAGCGAGGCCGGCGCGCCGGCGTCCAGCAGGTCGGCTTGCGCGCGTGCCGCGCTCCCCGGCCGCACGCCGTTCAGTTCCGCTTCCAGCGCCTGCGCGTCCGCCGCCGAGGCGCGGAAATGGATGAGCACGTTCATCCCGGCCGCATGCAGGCGGCGCGCAATCGCCGCACCCACGCGTCGCGCAGCGCCGGTCACCAGCGCGGTCCTGCCCTCGAGGGATTCGTCCATTGGATTGCACATTTTATCGGACCCCGTCACCATCCACCGGGATGCACGCCGCCGCCCAGAACGCCGCCCTGCCAGAACCAGGTCCCGAAGCGCTCGACGCCAGCCGGCGCATGCTCGACGCGCTCGGCGCGGAACTCGCATCGCACGGCAACTGGATCAGCTTCGCGCGCTTCATGGAATGCGCGCTTTACGCGCCCGGCCTCGGCTATTACGCCGGCGGCGCCGCCAAGCTCGGTGGCGCCGGGGATTTCGTCACCGCGCCGGAACTCGGTCGCCTGTTCGGACGCTGCCTCGCCCGGCAGGTCGCGGACCTGCTGCAACCGGGCGACGCCATTCTGGAGTTCGGCGCCGGCAGCGGCGCGCTCGCGCAGACGCTCCTAGACGAACTCGAACGGCTCGGCGCAGGCGGACATGCCTACTGCATCCTCGAGCCGAGCGCAGAGCTGGCCGACCGGCAGCGCGCGCGCCTCGGCGGCCGGCCGCGCTGGCTGGACCGCCTGCCGCAGGGGTTTCGCGGCGTGATGCTCGCCAACGAAGTGCTCGATGCCATGCCGGTGCACGCCCTCGCATGGACCGAAGCCGGCGTGCGCGAGCGCGGCGTGTGCGTCAATGAGGGCCAGCTCGTCTGGAACGAGCGGCCGGCCGGCGGCGCGATCCTCGCGGCGGCACGCGAGATCGACGTCGCGCCCCGTTACGAAAGCGAGATTGGGCTCGCCGGGCAGGCCTGGGTCGGGGCCGCTGCCCGCGCCCTCGAGCGCGGCGCGCTGCTCATCATCGACTACGGCTTTCCCGCGCACGAGTACTACCATCCTCAACGCGCCGGCGGAACGCTGATGTGCCACTACCGCCACCGCGCGCACGCCGATCCGTTCTACCTGCCGGGCCTGCAGGACATCACTGCGCACGTGGATTTCAGCGCGCTCGCCGCGGCGGGCCAGGGCGCGGGGCTCGAGCTGCTCGGCTACACCAGCCAGGCGGCGTTCCTTGTGAATTGCGGCATCACCGAACTGCTCGAAGCCTCCGACCCCGCTGACGTGCGCCGGCACGCGCCGCTCGCCGCCGAGGCGAACCGCCTGCTCTCGCCCGCGGAGATGGGCGAACTGTTCAAGGTGCTTGCGCTCGGACGCGGCATCGACGCGCCGCTGCGAGGCATGGCGCAACTCGACCGCGCGCACCGGCTGTGAAACCGACCGCCTTGCGCGCCGCCGCGCTCGCCCTGCTGCTCGCCACGGCCGCGCCCGCGCAGGCCGCCGACCCGGCCACGTTCGGCCCCGCCGTCCGGGCGGCGCAGGCGCGCTGGGAAGGGAGCCCCCACGGCCCGATGCTCGAGCGCATCCTGCCGCCCACTTTCGCTCCGCGGCAACTGCCCGAGCCGCGCTCGCCCGGCGCAGCGCTTGCCGTGCGCTATTGCGTGCAATGCCACAACCTGCCGAACCCGGCGATGCACCATGCGGAGAAATGGCCGAAGGTGGTCACGCGCATGGTCGAGCGCATGCGCGGCAAGGGCAACATGGGCGTGCTGATGAAGGACATGATGGCCGGGCTCGAGGCGCCGGGTGCCGCCGAAGAGGCGGCGCTGGTCGATTACCTCAAGCGCCACGCGCAAACGCCGCTCGATCCGCGGCGTTATCCGGACGCGTTCAAGCCCTCGGGGGAGCCCTTTCGGCTTGCCTGCAACCAGTGCCATGTGCTGCCCGACCCGCAGCGCTACACCGCGAAGGAATGGCCGGCCGTGGTCGAACGCATGCGCGAGAACATGGCCTGGATGAATCGCGTAGTGGGCTCGAAGGACATGCCCGGCGAGCCGCAACTGACGCCGGAGGCGATCAACGGCTTTCTCGCGCGGCATGCGCGGCGGCCGCGATAGCGAGACGACGCTTCACCTACGGCCGCGATAGCGAGACGACGCTTCACCTACGGCCGCGCGCATCGACGACGCCTCACCAGCGACCGCGACAGCGCGGCGCGCCTACAGATCCCGCCTGCGCAGCCAGTCGAGCAGCACCTGCGCCGGCGCGCGCCATGCCGCTTCCAGCATGAGCGCGTGCCCGAGGCCCGGCATCTCGTGATACTCGGCGCCGAGCAGGTGCGCGGCCAGGGCCGCCTGCGCCGCCGGGATCAGCACGTCGCGCTCCGCGCCGATCACCAGCGAATCGGGCAGCTTCATGCGCCAGCGCTGCGGCAGGCCCCAGCCGCTCATGTCGAGCACCGCGCGCTGCGATTCGGGCTGCATGCGCGCGCACACCCGCGCGAGGAACGCCCCCTCCACCGGCCCGGCAAACATCACCTCGTGCAGGGCGCGCGGCGAGACGCGCCGCCCCGCGGCCATGGTCTGGATCTCCGTGAACAGCGACGGTCGCAGGAAGGCGAGCGACATCGACGCCGCGAGCACGCCCGTCGGCGGCACCGGGCAAAGGAACACCGCGGCGGGACAGGTCGCGGATTCGAGATGCTTCTGCACCACCAGCGCGCCCATCGAATGGCCGACCAGCACCGGCGGCGCAGGGCACGCGGCAACCGCGGTCGCAAGGTCCTCGGCGTACTCGGCGAGGCCCACGCCGTCCAGCGTGTCGCGCCCCGCCGACTTGCCGTGGCCGCGCAAGGACACCGCGTAGGCCGCGTGCCCCTGCCCGGCGAACCAGCCGAGCCAGTGCTCCGCCCAGCACCATGCGCCCACGTACGCGCCGTGCACGAAGAGGATCGGCGCCCGTCCGGCCTCGGCGCCCTCTTCGCAGGCGATCAGTTCGAGCGGGAGGGCGCCGGCAAGCGTGCGCCGCTCGAGCAGCGCTTCGCTCAAGCGGGCACGGCCATGCCGCGGGCCACGCCCGGACGCGCGCTCAGGGTGTCGTACCAGCGCTTCACGTTCGGGAAGGCCGCAAGGTCGACCTCCTGCCACGTGTGGCGGAACACCCAGGGGTAGGTGGCGATGTCGGCGATCGAATACTCCCCGGCGAGGAACGGCACTTCGCCGAGGCGCTTGTCGAGCACGCCGTACAGGCGCCGGTTCTCGGTGGTGAAGCGCTGGATCGCGTAGGGCACCTTCTCCTTGGCCGCGCGCAGGAAATGGTGCACCTGGCCGAAGATCGGGCCGATGCCGCCCATCTGGAACATCAGCCACTGCAGCGCCGTGTAGCGCCCGGCATCGTCCGCCGGCAGGAAGCGCCCGGTCTTGCCGGCGAGGTAGACGAGGATGGCGCCGGACTCGAACAGCTTGAAGGGCTTGCCGCCAGGCCCTTCGGGGTCGACGATAGCCGGGATCTTGCCGTTCGGGTTGATGGCGAGGAATTCCGGCGTGAACTGCTCGTCCTTGCCGATGTTGATCGGGTGAACGCGGTACGGCAGGCCGCATTCCTCGAGCATGATGGACGCCTTGCGCCCGTTGGACGTGCCCCACGTGTACAGTTCGATCATGGCGTTCCTCCCCTTGTCCGCGCGCGCGAGTGTAGCGTTTCGCGCGCCGCGGCGCCGCGGCGCGGAATCCGCATGCTGAAATGGATGCTGACCCTTTTCATCGTCCTCGCGGTGATCGGGCTCGCGGCACCGCGCCTCGGTCGCTTCGGACTGGGACGGTTGCCCGGCGACCTGCGCGTGCCGGTGCGCGGGCGCGTCGTCTACATCCCGTTCGCGACCACCGTGCTGCTTTCGGGCCTGCTCTGGCTGCTCGGGCGCCTGGTCTGATGGAATAGCTGGCATGGCCCGACTGTTTGATCCTGCATGAGGGGGGATTGCCCCCTGTAATCGATCCGCGCGCCCGCACGACGAACCCGACATGAAGAAAAAGATCCTCGTCCTCTTCCCCAAGGAATGGGACCGGTTCGAGTTCAGCCGCCCGGAGTATGCGGATCGCTACGCGTTCGTCTATGCCGGGTTCGACCTGTTCAGCTTCCCGCAGAACGCGCGCCTGCTTACCTTCGACATTTTCCGCTTTGTGAACGAGGTGGTGGCGCGCTTCCGGCGCGAGCGCATCGACGGCGTGTTCAGCAACAACGAGTACTTCGGCGCGCTCGCCGCCGCGGTGGTGGCCGAAAAGCTCGGCCTGCCCGGCACCGACCCGCGCGTGGTGCTCGCCACCCAGCACAAATTCTATGCCCGCAAGGAATTCGCGCGCATCGCCCCCGAGTCCACCCCGCGCTTCGCCGCCTTTCCCTATGCGGTGAAACGGCGCGAGGACTTTCCCTTCGACCTGCCCTGCTTCATCAAGCCGGTGAAGGCGACCTTCTCGGTGCTCGCGCGGCGCGTGGACAGCTTCGCCGAGCTGCGCCGCCACCTGAGTTTCTGGCCGATCGAGAAGTTCCTCATCAAGCGCCTGGTCAAGCCGTTCAACGACCTGCTGCCCTGGTACACCGACTACCGGGTCGACGCGCACAACATGATCGCCGAGGAACTCCTCCCCGGGCACCAGGCGAACCTCGACGGTTACGTGCACGACGGCACGGTGCATGCCCTTGGCATCATCGACGAGAACATGTACCCGGGCACGTACGCCTTTCGCAGCTTCGAATACCCCTCGGAGCGGCCGGCGGGCGTGCAGGCGCGCATCGTCGCGCTCGCGCAGAAGATCCTCTCCGGCATGGGTTACCGGCACGGCTTCTTCAACATGGAATTCGCCTGGGATCCCGAGACCGACGCGCTGCGCGTCATCGAGATCAACCCGCGCATGGCCTCCCAGCTGGCGGTGTTCTACGAATGGGTCGACGGCACCAGCCCGTACCGCATGCTGTTCGAGCTCGCCACCGGGGCGACGCCCGACACCGCGCGCGGCACGGCGCCCTTCCGGCACGCAGGCAGCTTCGCGCTGCGCAAGTTCGACGGCCGGCCGCTCGGCGCGGAGCCGACCCCCGAACAGCTCGCGCGGGTGCGGCGCGAGTTCCCGGACGCGCGCCTGATGCTGTACCTGAAGCGCGGCGCGAGCCTCGCGCGCGAGATGAAGTGGATCGGCAGCTACCGCTACGCGGTGGTCAACATGGCCGCGGGTTCGAGCGACGAGTTGTACCGGCGATTCGACGCGCTGCGCCGCACGCTGTTCCTCGAATCGGATTTCTCCGGCGCCGCGCTGCCGCGGCACTGAGCGCCGGCTCAGCCGGCCAGTGCGGCCGCGATCGCCGCCCGGCGCGCCGCATCGATCGCCGCGGCGATCTGCTCGCCGCCTGACGCGCGGGCCGCGATCGCCCCGGCATCCACCGACTGCGCCGCATCGTGCGCCTTGCGCGTCCGGGTCGCGGCGCGCGCGGCACCGGGCAGCGCGCAGGCCAGCGCCTCGAGCAGCGCCGCGAGCCGCTCGGGCCGGCGAAACGCGTCGGCCCCCTTGAGCAGCGCCAGAAGGCCCTGCGCGTCCGCGCCTGCCGCGCCCTCGAGCCCCGCCCGGCAGCGGCAGGCCGCGAGCACCAGTTCGCTCACCTCGTTCGGCGCGCGCACCCGGGCGCACAGGGCCTCGAAGCGCGCCTCGCACGCCTCCGCGCAGCGCCATGCGAAGAGCGCGAAGCGCACCGGCACGCCGGCCTTCGCCTCGACCGCGCGCTCGAGCGCCGCGCGCGCCCCGGCCATGGCGCCGGGCGCCGACAGCAGTTCATGCAACTCGGGCAGCACGTGCTGCAGCGCCCCGCACGCGGTGAGCACCTCCAGCATGCGCCAGGGTTCGCGCCCTCCCAGCCCGCGCGAGAATTCCTGCCAGACGCGCTCGGCAACCAGGTGGTCCATCTCCCCGGAGGCGGCAAGCGCGCGCATGCGCGCCATGGTTTCATCGGCGATGCGAAAACCGAAGCGCGCGGCGAAACGCGCCACCCGCAGCACGCGAACCGGGTCCTCGTTGAAGGCCTCGCTCACGTGCCGCAGCACGCCGGCGCGCAGGTCGGCCTCGCCGCCGAAGGGATCGACGAGCGCGCCGCCCGGTGCCCGCGCCATCGCATTGATGGTGAGGTCGCGCCGCGCGAGGTCTTCCTCCAGCGTGACGTCCGGCGCGGCATAGACCGTGAAGCCGCGATAGCCGCGGCCGCTCTTTCGCTCGGTGCGCGCGAGCGCGTATTCCTCGTGGGTCGTCGGGTGCAGGAAAACCGGAAAATCGCGCCCGACCGGGCGGTAACCGGCGGCGGTCATCTCCTCCGGCGTGGCGCCGACCACCACCCAGTCGTGGTCCACCACCGGCAGGCCGAGCAGTTCGTCGCGCACCGCGCCGCCGACGACGAAGGCCTTCAAGCGACGCTCCCGGTGTGCGGACGCCGATGCGCCCGCGCGCTCACCGCCGCGCCCGCCAGCGCAGCGTCGGGTAGCGTTCGCGCGGTCCCGAGGGCGCAAGCCAGGTCGGCGCCACGGCTTCGAGCGCCGTGGGCTCCAGCCCGAACGGAAATGGGCAATCGCAGACGCTCGGCACCTGCATCGACGCCACGTTGTCACGCGTCATCAGCGGCACCGGCGAAAGCTCGAGCAGGCGCGCCTGCAGCATCGAGAGCATCGGCGAGAGCCCGAGCACCGCCCGCCTGCGTCCCGTGACTTCGCACACCCACGCCACGAGTTCGCGCAGCGTGTAGCGACGCGGGCCGCACAGTTCGTACACCTTGCCGCCCTGCGGCGACGCGTCCAGCGCGGCGAGCACCGCCCGCACCAGGTCGCCGACATAGACCGGCTGGAAGCGGGCCTCCGGGCAGGCGAGCGCCAGCACCGGCAGCAGGCGCGCAAGCGTCGCGAACAGGTTGAGGAATTGATCCTCCGGACCGAAGACCACCGAAGGCCGCAGCACCGACACCCGCAGGTCCTCCGCGGCCAGCACCGCCTGCTCGCCGACGCCCTTCGAGCGCAGGTACTCCGAGGGCGCGTCGCTCGCGGCGCCGATTGCGCTCAGGTGCACCAGCCTGCGCACGCCGCGCGCGCGGCAGACATTCACCAGCGCCTGCGGCAACTCCACGTGCGCGCGCGCGAAATCGGGGCCGTAGTCGTTCGGCCCGCGCTCGTCCGGCCGGCCGCGCCGGCTGTGCAGGACGCCGGCAAGGTTGATGATCGCGTCGCGACCCTCGGCCAGGCGGTCGAGCACGCCGGGGGCGCCGACATCGGCTTCGACCACCTCGATGGTCGGCAGGAGAATCAGGTGCTTCGCCCGCTCCCGGCGGCGGGCGGGCACGGTCACGCGCGCGCCGCGCGCGGCCAGCGCCGCCACCAGATGGCGGCCGATGAAGCCGCTGCCGCCGACAACGAGTATGTTTTCGCTACGCATGGGGCGCCTGTGCCGCAGGGGTGGCCGGGCGCCGATTATCGCCCGTGCCCGTGCAAGGCGCCACCCGCCGGGCCGACGCGCTCAGGGCAGGTCTTTGCCGCGTTCGCCGGCGACCTTCGCCGGGATCGTGCCCATGCGCTCGGTGAGCGAAGACCTGCCGCCGGCCACCAGCGTGTAGAACACCGCGTTCGACATCACCTTCTTCACGTAGTCGCGGGTCTCGTCGAAGGGGATCGATTCGGCGTAGATGGCGCCCTCGAGCGGGTGCGCCGCGCGCCAGCGCCGCGCGCGGCCCGGTCCGGCGTTGTAGCCGGCGGTGGCAAGGACCGGGTGCCCGAGGTCCTCGAGCACGAGCTTCAGGTAACCGGTGCCCAGGGTCACATTCGTTTCGACGTGCGCCACGCGGTGCGGCTGGAAGTCGCGCAGGCCGATCTTGCCCGCCATCCAGCGCGCGGTACGCGGCATCAGCTGCATCAGGCCGCGCGCGCCGGCGCTCGAGCGCGCATCGACGATGAAGCGGCTTTCCTGCCGCACCAGGCCCAGCACCCAGGCGTCGTCCAGGCCCTGGTTGCGGGCATACTCGGCGAACAGCTCGCGGAACGGCGCCAGGTAGCGCAGCCGGAAGTCATGCGTTTCCCTGGTGCGGTCCGCGGTATTGATCGCGCGGTCGAACACCTCGGCGCGCCGCGCAAGTTCGGCCGCGGCGAGCATGCGCGTGTCATCGAGCGGCCGGACCGTGAACAGCCACTCGCGCACCGCCTCGTTGCGCAGGCCGAGCCGATACAGCTCGAGCGCACGGGCAAGGCCCGGCACCCGCGCCTCGGCGGCGACCTGCGCATCCGTCGCACGCGGCGCGTGCGGCGGCAGCACGGCGACATTGCCGAGCGCCTCGGTCGCCAGCAGGCCGTAGAACTCGGGTTCGCCGGCGATGCGCATCCAGTGCGCGCGCGCGCCCTCGGCATTACCGAGCGCCGCGAGGGCGCGCGCGTACCAGTACGACCACGTCGTTTCCCGACGGGCCTCCGGCGGCATGGCGTCGATCGTGTCGCGCACCAGCGCCCATTGGCCGCCCCGCAGGGCGGCGCGCACCTTCCAGGCCGATTCGTCTTCGCCCAGCGCGTGCGATCCGGCGCGGCTGTACCACTCGAGCGCTTCGCTCGCATGCCGGCGCGCGCCTTCCATGCCGATGCGCGCCCAGATCTGTCCGCGGTCCGCGTCGCCGAAGGCCTTCGCCAGCCGGCCCTCGAGCAATCCCGCCGCGGCGTCCGGCTCGGCGGCGGCAAGGCGCAGCATCGCGAGCACCGCCAGTTGCCGGCCGTGTCCAGGTTCGGGCCGGCTCGCGTACTTGGCAAGGTAGGCCTCCGGCTGCCGCAGCGCCGCGGCGGCCGTCGAATCCGGGGGGCGCTGGCCCTGCGGCAGGCTTGCCAGCGCACGTTGCGCGTCGCCCACGCGCCGCTCGGAGGCAAGCGCC
>DATCYZ010000056.1:0-16796 GCA_036526195.1 Burkholderiales bacterium | reverse complement strand
GATGCATCAGGTCGGAGACCTCGATGCAGCCGTCGTTGCCGGTGACCAGCGTGTGCTCGTAGGCCGCGGCCGTGCTCCAGGGCTGGTAGGGCGCGTACTCGTAGGGATGGTCCACCGGCCAGGGATCGTCCGAGGGGTTGTCCGGGTTGGCCGCGCCCTTCGCCTGCCAGCCGAGTGACCTTCCCGAGGGCACCGGCCAGCGCATCGCCGCGCGGCGTTCGTCGCTCACGCGCACCGGCACGCCGAGGCCCGCGACCCAGGCATCATCCCCATGCGCCACCCAGTCGTCGTAGGGTAGGACGGCGAAGCCGCCCGCCGCCCAGCGCTCGCCCCAGGAGTTCTGCACGATGAAGCCGTGCTCGTTGTAGCCCACCAGCGCGAAGGCATGGCCGCCGCGCTCGTCGGTCTTCGGCCAGGCGATCACCGGCAGCGCGGCGTGACCCCTCGGCGCCGCGCTCACCGGCAGCGCGTTCCAGCCGTCGTGCACCCGCGCCGAGACGTAGATCGCACCGACCTCGGCGATCGCCGCCTGCATGTCGACGACGGACGTTCGGTCGATGCGGTAATACACGCCGAGCGTGCACTCGAGCGCCTCGGCGTCCCAGCCCGCCTTCGGCTTTCTGCCCTTGTACGGCCAGCGCGCCTCGCTGCACACGCCGTGCTTGTGCCAGCCCTTCAGCGCGCCGCGGCAACTCGAGCCGTCGTAGCCTTCCCCCGGCCATTCGTCGTAGCGCCGCGCGAGTTCATAGAGCATGCGCGGGCTGACCAGCGCCGGGGCGCTCTTCGCCTCCAGCGCGCGCGACCAGCGCAGGTAGTTCACCACGCAGGCGAGCCCGAACCCGGTGCAGGCGCCCTCGGTGCCCTGGTCGAGCACCCGGCCGTCCTTCACATAGCGCGGGAAGTGCTTCGCCAGCGCGGCCTCGTCCGGCCAGCGCGGCGGCAGCGAGCGCACCGGCGGGCGGTATTCGAGGTCGCGGAAGTCGACGCGATCGGGGCGGGCGTCGAAGACGCGGCCGAGCGCGGATTCGGTGCCGGGCATGGAGCCTCCCAGTCCGCCGAGAATCGGAGACTGCGCGCCCCGTCAGCGGTCGGGGCGCAATCACTATAGCGAACGCCGCGGCGCAATAGCCAGCGCCTGATTGATCTGGATTGGAGATATCAATCCCGGCGATATTGCCGCGTCGGCATTCCGGCGATTCACACGCGGCGAAGAACGTGAGCGCGAACCGCTATCACGAGATTCTGGTGGAACTGAAGTAGCCGGCGGACGCTCAGGCGCCGCCGATCCAGCGCGACAGAAGCGGAAAGTACAGCCCCCAGTCGGGCGTGCCGCCGACCGCTTTCGCGTAGCGTTCCATCTGCGGCTGGTAGCGCTCGCGTTCGCGGGCGAGGAACGCGTCGATGTTGCCGCCGGCGTGATGGCTGGTCTTGTAGTCCACCAGCCAGCGCGCGCCGCTGTCGGTCACGAACATGCGATCGACCACCAGGCGCCGCAGCACGCCGTCCACCACCGCGGTGATGCGCTGCTCGGTCCAGGCCTGCGGGTGCGAGCCAAGGATCCATTGCCCGCGCTCGTCCCGCAACGCATTCGCGAGCGCCGTGGCGACCCGCTCCACCGCGGCATCGAGGTCCACCTCCAGCACGCCGCGCGACGCCAGTTCCGCTCGGAACGCCGCGCGCAGTCCCGCCACCCGCTCAACGGTCCATCCTTCCAGCGCATCTTCGGCAACGCGCTGCAGCCAGCGATGCACCACGGTGCCGACATGCCGCGCCGTCTCGCCCACCCAGGAGAACTCGATCCCCACCTCGGCCCCGCGCGCCTCTTCCGCGCCCGCCCAGGCCACGGCCGCCGGCGCCTCGGGCAGGACCCAGTCCGCAGGCAACCGCACGAGCCGCTGGTCCGGCAGGCCCGGGTCCGCAACGACCGTCTCGCCCGCCTCCACTTCCCCGAACGCCCCCGCCACCGCCGGCCACAGCACCGAGAGCAGCGAGCGCTTCGAGGGCTCGCCCTTCTTGCCCACCCCGCCCAGCAGGTGCAGCCGCGACTTTGCACGCGTCGCCGCCACGTACAGCAGCCGCGCCCATTCGTTCGCGCTGCGCGCCGCCTCGATCTGCTTCACCCATTGGTAAAGCGGATCCTCGTCCGCGCCGGTTGCGCCGATCGGCGCGACGAGCAGTGACTCGGGCGATTCCATCCAGAGGAACAGGTCGCTGCCCTCCCCGCGCCCCGCGCGCCCGAGTCCGGGGACGATCACGTGGTCGAACTCCAGCCCCTTGGACTTGTGGATGGTCATGATCTGCACCGCGTCCGCCCCCGCATGCACGTCGGGCAGCGCATACAGCCTCGCCACCTGCGCCTCAAACAGGGTGGCGTCCGGAATGTCGCCCGCCACCTCCGCCGCCTCGAGCGCATCGAGGTACACGCCGGCATCCTCGAGGTCGGTGTCGCTCTCGACGCAGGCCGGCCCGCCGAGCGCGAGCCAGCACGACTCCACTGCATCGCGCAGCGAAGTCCGCAGCCGTGCATCCAGCGCCTCGCCGAGCACTTCACGCACGCGCGCGAGCCGCGGATGGTCCACCTCCGCCATCGCCTCCCAGACAGTTTCACCCCAGGTGTCCTCGCGCCGCACCTCGAAGAACGCGCACAGTTCAGCAAGCGTCAGCCCGCACCAGGGCGCGCGCAGCACCGCAAGCCACGCGGTGCGATCGGCGAGGTGCGTGAGCGCGCGCGTGAGCGAGAACAGGTCCTGCACCACCGGCCGTTCGCCGAGCGCGTCGATCTCGATGGCGCGAAAGCGGATGCCGGCGACCTTGAAGGCCGGCACGATCTCCGCGAGCGCGGTGCGCGCGCGCACCAGCACCGCGATCGAACCGGTGGCATCCGCCGCCCGCGTCGAGTGCACCACCTCGACCACGCGCGCCGCCTCCGCCGCCGCCTCGCCTTCGGCAAAGGCGTGCACCTGCACCGCCTCGCCCGCGAGTGGGGGATGGACCGGTGCGGAGGCCGCATACGGCACCCGGCCCGCGGCCGCATCCTCTGTCTCCGGCATCACCTGCGGAAACGCGGCGTTCACCCAGTCGACGATCTTCGATTGCGAGCGGAAGTTGGCGCGCAACTGCACGGTCTCGAGCGCCACGCCACCAAGCCGCCGGGATTTCCACACCCGCAGGAACTCGCCCACCTCGGCCTCGCGCCAGCGGTAGATCGACTGCATCGGGTCGCCCACCGCGAACACCGTGCGGCCGTCGCCCGGCTCCCAGCCCGCGGTCAGGCGCTCGATCAGCTGGTACTGCGAGATCGAGGTGTCCTGGAACTCGTCCACCAGCAGGTGGCGGATGCGGTAATCGAGCGCCAGCATCAGGTCGGTGGGCGCGTCCTCGGTGCCGAGCGCCTCGAGCGCCGCCTGCGAGACCTCGGTGAAGTCCACCTGCCCCGCGGCCTCGAAGGCGAGGCGCAGCTCGGCGATCGCGTATGGCAGCAATGCGGCAATCGCAGCGAGCGCTTCCCACTGGCGGTCCGAATACTGCGCGGGCGGCAGGTCGCGCGCTTCCACCAGCGCGAGGCGCAGGTCCTCGCGCGCGTCGTAGGCGCCCTTCAGGTTGGCGCGCCAGGTGTTCGCTTTCGTGAGTAGTGATGCCGCGTACGCCGCCCAGTCGTCCATCGGTTCGCCGTAGAGCGCCTCGCAGCGCGCGTGCACCTTGGCGCACTCCGCCGCCAACGCCGCCTCCAGCGTGCCGCGCTCCATGCGACCGAGGTGGCGGATCCAGTGGTCGCGCTTCGCCAGCATCGCTGCGAGCAGGCCCTCGATCCGTCCGAGGTCGTTGTCGAGGTGCTCGAGCAGGCGCGCCACCGCATCGGCCACCGCGCCTTCGGCCTCGACCTTGTCGAGCGTGGCGCGCGCGGCGACGCGGTGCAGTTCGGAGGCGTCCTCCACCGGCTCGGGCGAGGCGCCGAAGCGCGAGAGCACCGGCATCTGGCGCGTGAGCGAAGCGGCGAGCGAATCGATGGTCTGGATCCGCAGGCGCGCGGGGTTCTGCGCGAGGTCCCAACGATCGATGGCGGGGTCCTTCGCCACCGCCTTCAGCACCCGTTCGCGCATCTCGGCGGCGGCCTTGCGCGTGAAGGTGATCGCCACCACTTCCTCGGGATGCTCGACGGTGGCGAGCAGGCGCACGATGCGCTGGATCAGCAGTTCGGTCTTGCCCGAACCCGCGGGCGCCTGCACCACGAAGGAGCGCGTGATGTCGAACGCGCGCTCGCGTTCGGCGGCGTCGGGCGCTGGTTTCGCGCTTTTGGTAACATATATGTTACTATATGTCATGATCCGGCGTCCGCCGCTTCCCCGGCCTCGCCACCCGCGCGCTCCGCGATGCGGCAGAACGGCTGCTGCTCGCAGTACGTGCAGGTCTTGCGCGGATCCTTCGGGTCCACCGTCGCCTCGCCCGCGGCGAACGCCTCGGCAAGGCGCGTGAGCTCGCGCTGCCAGAACGCGACCTGCGCCGTCCAGTCCGCCTCGCAACGCTGCCGCTTGCCCACGTCCTCGAGGGTGCGCGCGCCCGGCAGCAGGCCCTTCGCGCGCGCGAGGCCGGTGAACTTCATGTCGCCGGCGCGCACCTGCGCGAAGGCGATGCCGACCGCCTCCGGTTCGCCTGCCACGAGGTAGAGCGGCAACTGCGGTTCGTCGGGCCGTGGCCCGAGCAGCACGCCTACCGTCGGCTTGCCGGTCTTGTAGTCGATGATGAGCCTGCCTTCCGGGGTTTCATCCACGCGGTCGAGCTGCCCGGTGAGTTGCAGCGGACCGATCGCGAGCGCGCGCCGGTCCTCGCGCGCCAGCACCGTGAATTCGGCGCGACCGCGCTCGACGTCCAGCCATTCGCGCGCGAGCCGCGCGAGCCGCGCGCGCTCGATCGCCGCGTAGCGCCCGTCCAGCACGCCGGGACGTTGCCGGCGCGCGCGGGCGATCGCCGCGTCCGCGGCCCGGCCGACGAGGGCGTCGAGTTCCGTGGTCGGCAGCGCGTCGAAGGCCGCCTTCGTCTTCAGCGCCGCCCATACCGCGGCGAGCACGCGATGCACCAGCGCGCCGCGCTCCATGGCATCGAGCCCGGCGTGCGGCGCATCGAGCGGCGCGCTCGCCAGGCGGTGCGCGGCAAAGGCGCGAAAACCGCAGGCCGCCTGGCTGGCGATCAGGCCGGCGCCGCCGCGCGCCGGCTGCGCGGCATCGAAGGCGGGGGCGCGCGCATCCTCGATGCGCTCGAGCCGGCGCGCCGCGTGGATCACGTCGCGCCACGTCTGTATCGCAGGCAGGTCCAGCGCGCGCTCCGGAACCTCCGCGATCAGCGCGCTCGGCGCAAGGCGCCGGTCGCCTTCGTTCTGCGGGTGCGAGAGCACCAGTTCCGCGGCCGCGCCGCGCCAGCCCGCGGTCAGCACCTGCGCCTGGTGCAGCGCGTCCGCCGGCGCGGACCAGGGCACGCCCGCCTCGCGCTGGAGCGCCGCGGGCAGGAACGCATTGGCGTGCGCCTTCGGCGGCCAGGCCTCGTCCGAGAGCCCCATGACCCAGAGATGGTCGAACTCCAGCCCCGCGGCCTCCAGCAGGCCGAGCACCTGGATCGGCACCTCGGGCGTCTCGGGCTGGAAGAGGACGGCCTGCGCCATGCGCGAAAGCCGCGCCAGTGCCTCGTGGAACCCCATCGGGCCGGCGACGCGCTCGGTGCGCGCGAACTCCGCGAGCAGTTCGTGCCAGCGCGCGAGCGCCTGGAACTCGGCGGAATCCGGCGATCGCTCGCCCGGGAAGCCGAGCGTGCGAAGCGCGCCGTCGAAGGCCTCGGCCCAGGCGCGCGGCGCCTGCCGGCCGAAGAGGTGCTCCCTTCGGTAGCGCGCGCAGGCGCCGAGCCGCGCGGCCAGGCGCGGCGCGCCTTCGAGCCCGGCGGCAAGCGCATCGAGCGTGATGCGCGGCGACGCGCCGGCGCGCAAGGCGGCGTCGGCGCGGGCGCGTGGCGCGCGCTCGGCCTCGGCCTCGCCGATGAAGGGCGAGCGCAGCACCAGGCTCGCGCGCGAGAAGTCCGCGTCGCGCCCGCCGAGTTCGAGCGCGGCGAGCGCATGCGCCACAACCGGCTGCGCGGCAAGCGGCGCGCCGAGCGACAGGTCGAAGGGCAGCGTCGCAGGCGCGCCGCCGGGGGCCAGCGTGCGCCGAAAGACGCGCTCGACCATCGGGCGCAGCGCGGCGAGTTCCGGACAGACCACGCCGATGCGGGCCTGCGGATTCGCCTCCAGGCGCGAGCGCGCCCAGCGCGCCGCAAGCCCGACCTCGGCGCGCGCATCTACGCAGGGCACGCGAAGCTGCCGGGCCTCGCGCGCCACCGGCCCGCTCCGCGCAAATGCCGTGCCGCGCGACGCGAGCGCGTCGAACAGCGCCTGCTGCTGCGGTGTCACCACGCCGAAACCGTAGATGACGAGTTGCTTCGGCAGCCGCGCGCGAGGGTGCCCCAACGCGCGCGCGGCGAGGTCGGGCAGGCACGCGGCATCCGTCAGGCGATCCTTCTGCGTGCGCAGGGCGTAGCGCGCCGCCCAGCCCGCCCAAGCCGCGGCGTCCGCGTCCAGCGGCATCGTTTTCAGGCGCGCATCGAGCCGCCAGGCCTGCACCAGCTGCCAGGCCTCGCGCGCCTGTTCCGCCGCCGCGCCGACGCTGAGCAGGGCGGCATGCGACTCGCCGACGATCGCCTCCCACAGGCAGCGTTCCTCGTCGGGCGAGAGCAGGCGCGGCAGGTCCGCACCGCCTTCGGCATAGAGCGCGTCCTCGTAGAGTCGCGCAGCGAAGGCGCCAAAGGGCAGGATGTCCGCGGTGTCCCAGGACACGCGTCCGGCCGCGCCTTGGGCACGATCGAAGTCGGCGGCGAGCGCCTGGGCGAGGCGCCGGTTCGGCGTGAGCACCGTGAGGGCCGCGGCGTGGCCGCCGGCGAGGCGCTCGAGGAGTTCGGATTTCGAAAGTTCGACGGCGGACATGCGCAGCCAGTGTAGCCGGGCGCGGGCTCAGGCCGTGAGCCCGCCGCGCGCGGCCCTGCGGGCGCGCCGCCGAAGGCTTAAGCTTCGGCCGGTGCCGCCCATCCTTTCGATCAAGAAGCTCTCCAAGACCTACGCCTCGGGCTTCCGGGCGCTGAAGGACATCGACCTGGAGATCCGCCGCGGCGAGATCTTCGGCCTGCTCGGGCCAAACGGCGCGGGCAAGACGACGCTGATCAACATCGTCTGCGGCATCGTCACGCCCACTGCGGGCACGGTGACCGTGGACGGGCACGACATCGTGCGCGACTACCGCGCCGCGCGCGCCCTGATCGGTTTGGTGCCGCAGGAACTCACCAACAATGCCTTCGATGACGTCTGGGGCTCGGTGCGCTTCAGCCGCGGCCTGTTCGGCAAGCCGCGCGACCCGCAGCGCATCGCGCAGGTGCTGGAGACCGTCTCGCTGCTCGACAAGAAGGACGCCCGGGTCATGATGCTCTCGGGCGGGATGAAGCGGCGCCTGCTGATCGCCAAGGCGCTGGCGCACGACCCGCAGCTGCTCTTTCTGGACGAGCCGACCGCGGGTGTCGACGTCGAGTTGCGCCAGGACATGTGGCAGGCGGTGCGCCGGCTGCGCGACGCCGGCGTCACCATCATCCTCACCACGCACTACATCGAGGAGGCCCAGCTGATGGCCGACCGCATCGGCGTCATCCATCGCGGCGAGATCGTCGAGGTCGACGACAAGGCCGCGCTGATGCAGCGCCTCGGCCGCAAGCAGCTCACAGTGCAGCTGCACGCGCCGCTCGCCACGGTGCCGGACGCGCTGGCGGCGCACGGGCTCGCGCTCGCCGCCGGAGGGCGCGAACTGGTCTACACCTATGCGCCGCAGGACGGAGACCCGGGCGTGCCGGCGCTGCTCAGGGACCTCGAGGCCGCCGGCATCGGCTTTCGCGACCTGCGCACCACGCAGAGCTCGCTCGAGGACATTTTCGTCGACCTGGTGCGCGCCCGGCCATGAACCTGAACGCGATCGGCGCGATCCTGATCTACGAACTCTCGCGCACCCGGCGCACGGTGCTGCAGAGCATCGTCGCGCCGGTGGTCTCGACCTCCCTTTACTTCGTGGTCTTCGGCGCCGCCATCGGCTCGCGCATCGCCGAGATCGGCGGGGTGAGCTACGGCGCGTTCATCGTGCCCGGGCTGGTGATGCTGACGCTGCTCACGCAGAGCGTCTCGAACGCCTCCTTCGGCATCTACTTCCCGCGCTTCACCGGCACCATGTACGAGATCCTGTCGGCGCCGGTGTCGCCGGCGGAGATCGTCATCGGCTATGTCGGCGCAGCGGCGCTGAAGTCGATCGTGCTGGGGCTCATCATCCTCGCCACCGCTGCGTTCTTCGTGCCGCTGCGCATCGCGCACCCGGGCTGGATGCTCGCCTTCCTGGTGCTCACCGCGGTGACCTTCAGCCTGCTGGGCTTCGTCATCGGCGTCTGGGCCGAGGGCTTCGAGCAGCTGCAGTTCGTGCCGATGCTGGTGATCACGCCGTTGACCTTCCTCGGCGGCACCTTCTATTCGATCGATGCGCTGCCGCCCGCCTGGCAGACGGTGTCGCTGTTCAACCCGGTCGTCTACCTGGTGAGCGGCTTTCGCTGGAGTTTCTACGAGATTTCGGACGTGAACGTCGGGCTCAGCCTCGCCATGACCTTCGCCTTCCTGCTCGCCTGCCTGGCGGCGGTGTGGTGGATCTTCAGGACGGGCTACCGGCTAAAGGCCTGAGCGGCGCCGCGCTCAGGCCGGGTGCCGCTTGACGAGCTGCCGCGCGATGATCAGGCGCTGCAGCTCGTTGGTGCCCTCGCCGATGGCGAGCAGCGGCGCATCGCGGTAATAGCGCTCGACGTCGAGGTCGGTGGAGTAGCCCGCCGCACCGTGCAGCCGCATCGCCTCCAGGCTGCACATCAGCGCGGCCTCGGTGGCGAAGAGCTTCGCCATGCCGGCTTCCATGTCGCAGCGCTTGCCGCGGTCCCAGGCGCGCGCCGCGGACTCGACCAGCAATCGCGCGGCTTCCACGTGGGTGGCCATGTCAGCCAGCTTGATCTGGATCGCCTGGTGCTCGGCGATCGGCTTGCCGAAGGTCTTCCTGATCTGCGCGTAGCGCACCGCGGCCTCCATCGCCGCGCGCGCAAGCCCCACGCCGCGGGCCGCGACGTTGATGCGCCCGAGTTCCAGCCCGCCCATCACCTGCTGGAAGCCCTGCCCCTCGACCCCGCCGACCAGTTGCGTCGCCGGCACGAAGCAATCGTCGAACACCACCTCGCCTGAATCGATGCCCTTGTAGCCGATCTTGCCGAGCTTGCGCCCGACGCGGTAGCCGTGCTCGCCGCGCTCCACCAGCAGCAGGCTCATGCCCTTGTGCCGCGGCTCGGCGCGCGGGTCGGTCTTCACCAGCACGCCGAGGATATGACCCTTGATGCTGTTGGAGATCCAGGTCTTCACCCCGCGCACGCGGTAGCCCTCGCCCTCGCGCACCGCCACCGTGCGCACCGCCTGCAGGTCGGTGCCGCAATCGGGCTCGGTGAGCGCGATGCCGGCACGCAGTTCGCCCGAGGCGAGCTTCGGCAGGAAGGCCTGCTTCTGCGCCTCGGTGCCGAAGCGCTGCACCGCCGAGGCCGTGATCAGGTGCGAATTGAAGATGCCGGCGACCGACATCCAGACCGCGGAGACGCGCTCGACGATTTTCGCGTAGGTGCTGGCCGAGAGCCCGAGCCCGCCGTATGCCTCCGAGATCGTCGCGCCGAACAGGCCGAGCGACTTCATGCCCTCGACGATTTCCGCCGGCCATTCGTCGGCCTGCTCGAGCGCGTGCGCGCGCGGCGCGACTTCGCGCGCGAGGAAACGGTCGACCGCATCGAGGACCGCGGCGTCTTCTTCCTTGTCCATGCGTGCCTCCGTCGGCCTCAGGCCGGCGCCTTGCGCAACGCCTTCGGCAGGGCCTTCGCGGCCACGCCCAGCATCTGCGCGGCGCACTGCAGCGCCACCGGGTAACCATACACGCCGAGCCCGCAGATCACCGCCTTGACCCCCGCGGACACCTTCGAATGCCGGTGCAGCTCGTCGCGGCCGTGGATGTTCGAGATGTGCAATTCGATGATCGGGCCGTCGAACATCTTCAGCGCATCGATCATGGCGATCGAGGTGAACGAGAACGAGGCGGGGTTGATGACGATGGCATCGGCGCCCTTTCGCGCCGCCTGGATCCAGTCGACCATCTCGCCCTCATGGTTAGTCTGGCGCAGCGTCACCGACACGCCGAGGTCCTTCGCGAGCGACTTGCAGGCCGCCTCGACCGAGGCGAGCGTGGTGCGGCCGTAAATCTCGGGCTCGCGCTCCCCGAGCAGGTTCAGGTTCGGTCCGTTGAGGATGAGGATGCGGGCGGGCATGCGGGGGGCTCCTGTCAGGGGGTGGTGCGGGCGCCGCGCGGCAGCGCGACGAGTCGTGCGAGTTCCAGACCCTCGATCACGCGGATCGCATGCGAGGCGGCAAATTCGCGGGCCGTTTCGGTGACCGCGCCGGCGGCGACGTAGAGGCCTTCGCCGGCCTCGCGCGCGGCCATCGCGGCGTGCAGGTCCTTCAGCGGCTCGACGCCGGCGCGCGCGGCCTTCCAGCGCCGGGCGACCACCAGGCTGAGGCGGCCGGCCTTCGAAAGCTCGAAATCGACGTCGCCCGCGCCGCGGACGACCTCGAAACCCTCACGCCGCCAGCCCGCTTCGAGCACCGCGGCAAACTGGTCCCAGGACATGGCCTGCACGGCTTCGATCGATGCGGCGACCCGGGCCTCGCCCGGCGTGTTCAACTGGCGCCAGCCGCGCACCGCGGCGATCAGCAGGAAGGGCACCGGCACGGCGGCGGCGTACATCACGGGAATCCAGATGCGCGCCACCATGAAAAGCCCCAGTGCGATGAGCGCGCTCAGCCACCACGGCTTGCGCATCAGCACCGCGAACAACGAATTTTCGTGCATCCGGAAGAACTTCACGGCTTGCGTTGCCACTTCCCTCGTTTGGCGTCCGCCGGCGCGCCACGCTTTGCGTGCGCCGGGCCTTCGCGCTTCGCATGCGCCGGACCTTCGGGTTTCGCACCTGCCGGGGACGCACGACGGGCATAGGGCGGCGCCCCGCGCTTCAGCGGCGCCGAGCCGTCGCGCTTCGCATACGCCGGCGCAATCCGCTTCGGGTAAGCGGCGTCGGGCCGCTTCTCGCGCGGCGGCGCAGCAGGCCTGGCGCCGCCCACCGCGGTGAGCTTGAGCGGGCGCTTGCGCACCCGGGTCTCCTGCAGTTTCTCCAGGATCCGGTAAGGCAGGTTCTCGGGCAGTTCAACGGTGCCCGATTCCTCCTCCAGCCGCACCGCGCCGATCAGCCGGCCTTCGATGCCGCCCTCGTTGGCGATCGCGCCCACCACGTCGCGCGCGGTGGCGCCGTGGGCGCGGCCGACGTCGATGCGGTACAGCTGCGAGGCGGGCGTCGGGCCGGGACGTGCGCTCCGGCCCGGCGGCGCGGGACGTGCTGCGGGCGTCGGCACGGACGCCTCGGGCGCGGGTTTCGGCCGGCCGAGGCGCTCGCGCTTCGGCGCCTCCTCGCGCGCCGGGCGCGGCGCAGGCGCGGCCTCGCTGCGCGCAGGCCGGTACGCCTCCTGCGAAGGCTCCGGCCATTCCGCCGGATCGGGCTGCAGCGGGCGCTCGCGCTGCGCGAGGAAGGCGAGCGCCGCGGCGATCTCGCTCGCGCCGCGGTCGTGCGATTTCTGCAGGCCGCGCGCCACCTCGCGAAAGAACGCCAGGTTCTCGGCGTCCAGCCCCTTGAGGGCTTCGCCGACCATCGCGGTGAACTGCGACAACCGCCGGCCGGCCACCGCTTCGCGCGTCGGCAGGCCGATCGGCTCGATCCTCTGTCGGGTCGCCGCCTCGATCGCGCGCAGCATGCGCTGCTCGCGCGGCGCGACGAACAGGATGGCGTCGCCCGTGCGCCCTGCCCGGCCGGTGCGGCCGATGCGGTGCACGTAGGCCTCGGTGTCGTAGGGGATGTCGTAGTTGATCACATGGCTGATGCGCGCGACATCGATGCCGCGCGCGGCGACGTCGGTGGCGACGACGATGTCGAGCGCGCCGCTCTTGAGCTGGTCGATGACGCGTTCGCGCAGCGGCTGCGCCATCTCGCCGCTCAGCGCGGCGGCGGCATAGCCGCGCGCCTCGAGCTTGCCGGCCAGTTCGGTGGTGGCGGTGCGGGTGCGCACGAAGACGAGGGTGGCGTCGAGCGACTCCTCGACTTCGAGCATGCGGGTGAGGGCGTCGAGCTTGTCGATGCCGCGCACCAGCCAGTAGCGCTGGCGCACCTTGGCCACCGTGGTGGTGGCCGAGCGGATGCGCACTTCCCGCGGGTTGCGCAGGTGCTTGCGGGCGACGCGCTGGATCGGCGGTGGCAGCGTGGCGGAGAACAGCGCCGTCTGGCGCTCCGGCGGCGTGTGCTCGAGGATCCACTCGACGTCCTCGAGGAAGCCCATGCGCAGCATCTCGTCGGCCTCGTCGAGCACCAGCGTGGTGAGCGACTCGAGCGACAGGCTCTTCCTCTCGAGGTGGTCCATGACGCGGCCCGGCGTGCCGACGATCACGTGCGCGCCGCGCGAGAGCTGGCGCAGCTGCGGCAGCAGGCTCTGGCCGCCGTAGACCGGCAGCACGTGAAAGCCCGGCATGTGCGTCGCGTAGCGCTGGAAGGCCTCGGCCACCTGGATCGCGAGTTCGCGCGTCGGGCACAGCACCAGCGCCTGCGGCGCCTTCTTCGACAGGTCCAGCCGCGCGAGGATCGGCAGCGCGAAGGCGGCGGTCTTGCCGGTGCCGGTCTGGGCCTCGCCGAGCAGGTCATGTCCGGCGATGAGGACCGGGATGCAACCCGCCTGGATGGGAGAGGGCGTCTCGTAGCCGACGTCCGCCAGCGCCGAGAGCAGCGGCGCCGGCAGGCCGAGCGCCGCGAAGGTGTCGACGGTCAATCCGCGCGTTCGACGCGCGCGCCGATGCGCACCCGCGTTTCGGCGGCCAGCGCAGCGAGGATCGCGGCGAAATTCCCGAGGGTCGGATTGCCGCGTGGCCCGAGCATGCGATGCAGGCTCTTGGCGGGCTTGCCCACCAGCGCGGCAAGCGCCTCGAAGCCGATGGTGGCGTTCACCAGCACGCGCAGCGAGGCGCGGCCTTCGAGGGCGTTGCCGGCGAGGCAATGGTTGACGGCCACGGCCAGGGCCTGTTCGAACAACTCCGGCTGGCGCGCCAGTTGCGCGCGGACTTCCTCGACATCGGTGCGGTTGCCCAGCATGGACCCTCCAGTCGGCGCTCGGGACGCGCCTCAGGTCCTTATGGTAACACAAAAGTTACCCATAGGCGCAAGCCGCTCAATGCGACATCAGCACCGGCACCGTCATCGATTCCATCAGGGTGCGGGTGGCACCGCCGAGCACCAGTTCGCGCATGCGCGAATGCCCGTAGCAACCCATGACGATCAGATCGGCGTCGACGTCGGCGGCGCGAGAGAGGATCTGCGAGCCGATGTCCAGGCCCTTGGCGGTCTGCTGCGCCACCTGCACCTTAACGCCGTGGCGCGCGAGGAAGAGGCCAATATCCGCCCCGGGCACGTCACCATGTCCGCCGGTCTTCTTCGGATTGAAGACCACCACCTGCACGCTGTCTGCGCGCTCGAGCAGCGGCAGTGCGTCGGACAGTGCGCGCGCCGCCTCCCGGCTGCCGTTCCAGGCGACCAGCACCTTGCGGCCGAAGCGCTTGAATTTGCCGGCGTAGGGCACCACCAGCACGGGGCGGCCCGAAGCGAGCACGAGTTCTTCGACGAAATCCGGACCCGCGCCGCTGTCGACCTTGGCGTCTTCCTCGTACTGGCCGACCACGACGAGGTCGGCATAGCGCGCGGACAACAGCGTCGGCCCGAGCGCTCCACCCTGTCCGGCGCGCCATTCCGATTTTCCGCCGGCGCGCTTCGCCGCGGCGCTGAAGAACGCCTTCGCCGCCTGTGTCGCCTCCGCGCGCCGTGCTTCGATGGCTGCGCTCAGCGCGCGCCCCGCCTCGGCACGGGCGTAGGACGGAATCGACGGCTCGTCGACGGCGTACAGGCCGGTGAGGTGGGCGTCGCAGTCCGCTGCGAGCGCCAGCGCGATGTCGAGACGGACGCCGACGCGCGCGCCGTCGTCCAGGTGAACCAGGATGCTCCGGTAGGCCATGACACCCCCTTTTGTGGTTGAACCCATTGTGTGCGACCGTACCGGCTGCGCGTTGAGCCAGATCAATGTCTCGGCGGCGCTCGACCCGCTTCGACCGCCGGTCGTGAAGCATCCGTATTTGGCGTGAGGGGCGTTGCACCCGTGCGGGCGGCATCGCCGGCTGGAAGGTCGTGTTTTCCTGCTTTCGGCCTGCGGCTGAAAGCCGGGATCTGAGAAAACCCAAGGGGTTCCTGCCATGCCGTCTGGATTGAATGCTGAACTGGTTGCGTCGCTGCCCGATGTCGGGCCGGTCGTGATGCTCAACCTGATGCGCTTCCGGGCGCAGGCGAGCGACGGCTCGGGGTCGGGTTGGGACGCCTATCTTCGCTACAGCGGTTTGACGATGCCGCTCATCAAGGCGCGCGGCGGCACGATTATCTGGGCAGGCACCTGCGAGGGCGTGGCGCTCGGGGATCCGGGCGGGCCGCGCTGGGACTACGCGGCGCTCGTGACCTACCCCTCCCGGGCGGCTTTCCTCGACATGATGCGGTGCCCGGAATACGCCCTGGGCAACGTGCACCGGGAAGCCGGCTGCGAGGACCACCTGATCCTGGCCACGACAGAAACCTATTCGAAGCTCGGGCGACGCTGATCGGCCCGGCCCCTGCGGTCAACGCTCGAGCAGGTGCTTCTTCCCGGTCACCTTGGCCCATTCGTCGGCATCCTCGGGTCCGGGCTTGCGTTCGATGATCGCCGGCCACTTGGCTGCGAGTTCGCGGTTCAGGGCCGTGAAGGCCTGCTGCGCGTCGGGCACGTCGTCCTCGGCGAAGATGGCTTCGACCGGGCATTCCGGGACGCACAGGGTGCAGTCGATGCATTCATCCGGGTCGATGACCAGCATGTTCGGACCTTCGCGAAAGCAGTCGACCGGGCAGACATCGACGCAATCGGTGTACTTGCACTTGATGCATGATTCAGTGACGACGTAGGTCATTGGCCTTTGCAGAAATAACAAAACATCAATCGAATCAGCATTTTAAAATGCATTCGGGGCGTCCGGTTGCGTTCGACCGGCTCGGCCCCATAATACAGGGGTGCCCTGCGGCGGGCCGGTTCTCCACGCCGCCTTCCCCAATCAGACAAGCGAAATCAAGAAACCATGAGCAGTTCGCAGAGCATCAATCATGTCACCGACGACTCCTTCGAACCCGAGGTCCTCAAGTCCGATCTCCCGGTGCTGGTGGATTACTGGGCCGAATGGTGCGGTCCCTGCAAGTCGATTGCCCCGATCCTCGAGCAGGTGGCCACCGAGTACGGCGGCAGGCTGAAGATTGCCAAGCTCAATGTCGACGAGAACCAGCAGGTGCCGGCAAAGTTCGGCATCCGCGGCATTCCGACGCTGATGCTGTTCAAGAACGGCAACGTCGAGGCCACCCGGGTCGGCGCCCTGTCGAAATCCCAGCTCACGGCGTTCCTTGACAGCAATATCTGAAGTCCTTACGCTTCAGGCATAAATAAAGCCGCGCGGGCAAGGACCGGCGCGGCGGCATCCCCGGCGCCGGGCTTCTGGCGCACACACCCCCGATTCGCAGTTGCCGCGTCCGGCACCTCGCAGGGCATTCCCTCCCGTCCACTCCGTTCACACTGCGCGTCCATGCATCTTTCCGAACTGAAAACCTTTCACGTCTCCGAACTCCTCGAGCAGGCCACCGGCCAAGGGATCGAGGCCGCCAACCGCATGCGCAAGCAGGACCTGATCTTTGCGCTGCTCAAGAACCAGGCGAAGAAGGGCGAGTCGATCTTCGGCGACGGCACGCTGGAAGTGCTGCCCGACGGTTTCGGCTTCCTGCGCTCCCCGGATACCTCCTACCTCGCCAGCACCGACGACATCTACGTCAGCCCCTCGCAGATCCGCCGCTTCAACCTGCATACCGGCGATTCCATCGAGGGCGAGATCCGCACCCCGAAGGACGGCGAGCGCTACTTCGCCCTGGTCAAGGTCGACAAGGTCAACGGCGGCACGCCCGAGGATGCGAAGTCCAAGATCCTGTTCGAGAACCTGACGCCGCTGCACCCGGACAAGTCGTTCAAGCTCGAGCGCGACATCAAGGCCGAGGAGAACCTGACCGGCCGCGTGCTCGACATCATCGCCCCGATCGGCAAGGGCCAGCGCGGCCTGATCGTCTCGCCGCCCAAGGCCGGCAAGACCGTGATGCTGCAGCATATCGCCCATGCCCTCGTCTCGAACCACCCCGACATCTCGCTCATCGTCCTGCTGATCGACGAACGGCCCGAGGAAGTCACCGAAATGTCGCGCTCGGTGCGCGGCGAGGTGGTGGCCTCGACCTTCGACGAACCGGCCCAGCGCCACGTGCAGGTCGCCGAGATGGTGATCGAGAAGGCCAAGCGACTGGTCGAGCACAAGCGCGACGTGGTGATCCTGCTCGATTCGATCACCCGCCTCGCGCGCGCCTACAACGCGGTCGTGCCGGCCTCGGGCAAGGTGCTCACAGGCGGCGTGGACGCGAATGCCCTGCAGAAGCCCAAGCGC
>DATCYZ010000055.1:0-5392 GCA_036526195.1 Burkholderiales bacterium | reverse complement strand
CCGCGAACCCGGTGCGCGCGGCGGCGCGCTGGGCGCGCTTCATGGGCGGATTGCCGCGGCGCGAAGGAGAGCTTGTATCACTGCGCACCGACCGCGGGAGCGTGCTTATCGGCACGCGCGCGCAGATGAAAGCACTGCTCGGGGCCGCGCCGTGCTCGCCCGGCATCGCCGGCTACGCCCTCGCCTGCCGCGACCCGCGCGCCTTTGCGCGGCGCTGCGCGAAGGCCGGCCTGAAGGTCAACCGCCGCCTCGCCGTCGCACTGCCGCGCGCGCTCGGCGGCGCGTGGCATCTCGTTAGCCGCGGTTCCCTGTAATCGCGGCACCTCGCGGGTTCCCCGCGACGCGCGGGTCCGGCAAACGGTTCCATCGGAATTTTCGCGCCCGCCGGAACCGGCTGGGCGGAACGTGCGTCCCTGGGGCAGGGTGCAGACCCGTCGGTCGCCGCCCGAAGCCGACTTCAACCCAGGGAGGAAAACGCTATGAGCAAGAAAGGCTATCTGTTCACGGTCACCTGCTTCGACGACGCGGACCGCGTCGCCACCGCGCTGGTCCTCGCCAACAACGCGCTCGCGGCGGGCGGCGATGCGCTCGTCTGGACGAGCCTGGAAGGCGTCAAGCTGGCGAAGAAGGACGCGGTCGCCGGTCTGCTGCCGAAGAGCTTCCCGCCGATCGCCGAGCTGCTGAAGGCCTTCACCGAGGCGGGCGGCCGGATCGGCGTTTGCCCGCCGTGCGCGAAGACCCACGGCGTGACCCAGGAGACTCTGGTCGGCAATGCCGAGTTCATGGGCGGAGCCGCGATTATCGGGGCGGCGGAGAACCGCCAGGCGTTCACATTCTGAAAGGAGAGCTGACATGAAAGCCCTTGCTGCCGTAATCGCCCTCGCCGCCGCAAGCTCGCTCGCGCACGCGCAGGCAACGCACTCGCACCAGATGCTGTCCGCGGGCGAGCTGAAGTGGAACGACGCGCCTTCGGTCGGGCCGGGCGCGAAGATTGCCGTGATCGAGGGACCGCTCGACAAGCCGGTACCGTTCACCTTCCGTCTCAAGCTGCCCGCGAACATGAAGGTCGCCCCGCACGTTCACCCGGCGTTCGAGCGGGTCACGGTGCTCGCCGGCACGTTCCACTTCGCGCACGGTGAAACCTACGACGAGACGAAGACGCGGGCGCTCGCGCCCGGCGACGTCGCGATCATGGCGCCCGGCGCCCCGATGTTCGGCTTCACGCGCGAGGAGACCGTGATCCAGCTCCATGGCGTCGGTCCCTGGGGCATCAACTACCTGAACCCGGCGGACGACCCACGGCGCAAGTAGAAAGGGCACACTACGGGAACCGAACCGAGCGGGATTGCGTCCTTGGGGGAGGGGGAGGAATGCCGGTCGAGCGAAAGTTCTTCGAGAGTCAGGCACTTGCGCTGCTCGGGCCCCTGCAGGGGGTCGCGCGGCGCCTGTGCAGGAACGACGCCGAGGCAGAGGATCTGGTGGCCGAGACCCTCGCTCGCGCCTGGCGTAGCCGCGATGACCTCGCCGATCCCGTTGCCTTCCGCGCCTGGATGTTCCGCATCCTGCACAACACCTTCGTGAGCGAGCGGCGCCGGCCGCACGTCGCGCGCGAGACGACGCTCGACGTCGACCCGGACTGCGAGAACGAGCCGCCCTTCTCGCTTTTCGAGCAGATGCACCAGCCTTTCCTGCTCTGGTTCGGCAATCCGGAGCAGGAGTTCCTCGACAAGCTGCTGCGCGCGGACCTCGAGCGCGCGCTGGCGGCGCTTCCCGAGGCATATCGCGTCGTGGTGGTGCTTGCGGACCTGGAGGAACTCAGCTACGCCGAAATCGCCGCGGTGCTGGAGATCCCGGTCGGCACGGTGCGCTCGCGCCTCGCCCGCGCGCGCTGCGCGCTGCAGAAGCGGCTGTGGGAAAGCGCCGAGGCGTATGGACTGAAGGCGCGGGCAAACCCGATTCCGAAACGCGAGAAACGGACCACTCCGTGAACCCACACAAGCCGATCGACTGCGAGCAGGCGCTGGCGCGGATCTTCGAGTACATCGACCACGAGCTGCACGCGCACGAGCGCGCGGCGATGCAGGCGCACCTGCATACCTGCAAGAGCTGTTTCTCGCGTGCCGAGTTCGAGCGCCGGCTGAAGCAGAAGGTGGCCACGCTGCGCGCGGGGGCGATGCCCGAAGCGCAAGCGCGCCTCGAGAAGCTGATCAAGAGCCTGTAGCGCGACCGCCGCACGGAGAAGGCACGTGGTTGCCGTCGTCAGCGACAAGCGCGAGTTCATCTTGAGGGCCGTCGCCGAGATGTACACCGACGTGGCGCGCAATCCGCTCAAGGGATTTCACTTCCCCACCGGCCGGCTCGCGTGCCTGTTCGTCGGCTACCCGGCGGCGCAGCTCGACCGCGTGCCCGCGACGGCCGTCGAGTCCTTCGCCGGCGTCGGCTACCCGTTCGCGGTCGGCGCGATCCGGGCCGGCGACACAGTGCTCGACATCGGCTCCGGCTCCGGCACCGATTCGCTCATCACATCCCTCCTCGTCGGCGCCGGCGGCCGGGTGTACGGCCTCGACATGATCGAGGCGATGCTCGGAAAGCTCCGCGGCAACATCGACTCGATGGGCGCCATGAACGTCGAGCCGCTCGCCGGCAACGCGGAGGAGATCCCGCTCGCCGACGCGTCGGTGGACGTGGTCACCAGCAACGGCGTGCTCAACCTTGTCCCGGACAAGGCACGCGCCTTCCGCGAGATCGCGCGCGTGCTGAAGCCCGGCGGCCGAGTGCAGATCGCCGACATCGCGCTCGCCCGGCCGGTGACCGCAGAGGCGCGCAAGGATCCCAAGCTCTGGGCGGAGTGCGTGGTCGGCGCCGTCATGGAAGACGCCTACCTCGACATGCTGCGCAGCGCCGGCCTCGAGGTCGAGCTCGTTGCGCGCCTCGATTATTTCGCCGGCAGCACGAGCGCGGATACGCGCCGCGTCGCTCAGGGGCTGGGCGCCCACACCATCGTCATCCGCGGCACGAAGGGCGCGAGCGACGGCAGCTGGAAAGCGCCGGCCGGCGGGACAGCCGCGCGGATGCCGGCAACCGGCTGGGCGGGCCTGGCCGCCGCCGCGCTCGCGGCGCTCGCCAGCGTCGTCTGCTGGACGGTGCCGATCGCGCTGGTGAGCCTGGGCATCACTGGGGCGTGGATGTCGACGTTAACGGCGCTCGCGCCCTACAAGGCCTGGCTGATCGCGGCGGCGCTCGCCTGCCTCGGATTTGCCTGGTATCGCATCTATCGTGCCCCGCCGGCGGGGGAAGGCGCGGTCTGCGGCGCGCCGCCAGACAGCCGCCTGCCCCGCGCGCTCTTCTGGGTGGTCTCGGCACTCGTGCTCGTCGCGATCGTCTCGCCCTATCTCGTTCCCCTGCTCCTGGAGGCATGACCATGACACTGCGTTCCCTGCTCGCATGCATCTTCCTGGCGCTCGCGGCGCTTGTCCCGCATGCGGCGCTCGCCGAGTCGAAAACCGTCGTCCTTTCGGTGCCCGACATGTTCAGCCCCGCCTGCCCGGTCCTGGCGCGCAAGGCCCTGCAGCGCGTCGCGGGCGTGCAGGACGTCCAGGCGTCGCTCGAGCGCAAGGAGGCCGTAGTGGTCTTCGACTCGACGAAGACGAGCCCCGACGCGCTCGTGCAGACGACGCGGCACGCCGGGTTTCCGAATGCACGCGTTCGAGACTGAACACTGTTTCTGACCTGTCGATAAAGGAGGCCTCATGAGCACTTCCACGCCGGTCGACCCGGCGGCCCTCCGCGAGGAGGTGAAGAGCAAGTACCGGGACGTGGCGGAGAATCCCCACGGAAGTTTTCACTTCCACACCGGCCGCCGGCTCGCGCGGCGCCTCAGCTACGACACGAGCGTCGTCGACGCCATGCCCGACAGCGCGGTCGAGTCCTTCGCCGGCGTCGCGAACCCCTTCGCGCTGCGCCCGCTCGAGCCGGGCGAGCGCGTCGTCGACGCGGGCTCGGGCGCAGGCTTCGACTGCTTCATCGCCGGCAAGCAGGTCGGCGAACGAGGGCGCGTGGTGGGCGTCGATATGCTGCAGGAGATGCTCGAGCGCTCGCGCGCGGCGGCCGCGCAGATGAAGCTGGGCCATGTCGAGTTCCGCGAAGGCCTGATTGAGGACATGCCGCTCGAGGACGGCTGGGCCGATGCGGTCATCAGCAACGGGGTGATCAACCTGTGCGCGGACAAGCGGCGCGCGTTCGAGGAGATCTGGCGCGTGCTGCGTCCGGGCGGCTGGCTGCAGTTCGCCGACATCGCCAACGGCAAGCCGATCCCCGAGTCGGCACTGCGTAACATCGACCTCTGGACCGCCTGAATCGCCGGCGGCCTTCCGTGCGAAGGCTGGCGGGCGATGCTGAAGGAGGTGGGCTTCGTCGACATCCGGATCGGCGATCCGGTGGACACGTTCGGCGAGGCGGGCGGGGAAAAGAAGGCGCGGCAGTTCGAGGTCTACGGCTACGGGTTCCTCGCACGGAAGCCGGGTTGAGGCGCACTACAATGCACGCTTCCTGCCACCCGCCCTAAAGGGATCTTCGTGTCCGCCGACCTCTGCGCCCTGTCCGCGACCGAGCTCGTCGCCGCCTACCGCGCCAAGACCGTCTCGCCCGTCGAAGCCACGCGCGATGCGCTCGAGCGCATCGCCAAGCTCAACCCCAAGCTCAACTGCTTCAACCTCGTCGACGAGAAAGGCGCGCTCGCCGCCGCGCGCGAAAGCGAGGCGCGCTGGAGGAAGGGCGCGCCCATGGGCCTGCTCGACGGCGTGCCGACCTCGATCAAGGACATCATCCTCACCAAGGGCTGGCCGACGCTGCGCGGCTCGAAGACCGTCGACCCGAAAGGCCCGTGGAACGACGACGCGCCGGCGGTGGCACGCCTCCGGGAGCACGGCGCGGTGCTCCTCGGCAAGACGACGACGCCCGAGTTCGGCTGGAAAGGCGTCACCGACAGCCCGCTCACCGGCATCACGCGCAACCCGTGGGACCCGACGAAGACGCCTGGCGGCTCCTCCGGCGGCAGCGCGGCCGCGGTGGCTTCCGGCATGGGCGCGCTCACCGTAGGGACCGACGGCGGCGGCTCGATTCGCATCCCGTGCGCGTTCACGGGCCTGTTCGGCCTCAAGCCCTCGTTCGGCCGCGTGCCCGCCTGGCCGCTTTCGCCCTTCGGCACCGTCGCGCACCTTGGGCCGATGACGCGCACGGTAGCGGACGCGGCGCTGATGCTGAACGTGCTCGCGCTCCCCGATGCGCGCGACTGGCACGCCCTTCCCTACGACGGGCGCGACTATCGCGTCGGGCTGGAGGACGGCGTTCGCGGGCTGCGCATCGCCTACTCGCCGGCGCTCGGCTACGCCAG
>DATCYZ010000054.1:0-5676 GCA_036526195.1 Burkholderiales bacterium | reverse complement strand
GCGAAGCATCGGCACGAGGTGCGGATAGGTGGCCTCGTTGAAGACCAGGAAGCCGGTGTCCACGGGGTGCGTCACGCCCCCGAGGGTCACGTCCACCGTGTTCGCGTGGCCGCCGAGGCGGGCGTCCGACTCGAACAAGGTTACGGCGTGGCGCCGGGCGAGCAGCCAGGCCGCGGACAGCCCGGCAATGCCGGCGCCGACGATCGCGATGCGCACCGCCCCGCCCTCAGGCCTTGACGCGCTCGATGCGCGCGTAGGCCGAGTGGTTGTGGATCGACTCGAAGTTCTCGACTTCGACCCGGTAGCGGCGCACCGCGGCCCGCGCGTCGAGCGCCAGGGCGAGGTCGCGCACCAGGTCCTCGACGAACTTCGGGTTGTCGTAGGCGCGCTCGGTGACGAACTTCTCGTCGGGCCGCTTGAGCAGGCCGTAGACCTCGCAGGAGGCGGCGCTCTCGCCGATTGCGGCCAGCGTCTCGAGCGTGAGCTTCGCGCGCGGGCGCAACTCGACATCGAGGGTGACGTGCGAGCGCTGGTTGTGCGCGCCGTACGCGGAGATTTCTTTGGAGCAGGGGCACAGGCTGGTGACCGGAGCGGTGATGGCGAGCGTCACCACCGCTCCGGCGTCCGAGGACGCCACCGCCATGCGCGCGCTGTAGTCGAGCAGGCTCGGCACGCCGGTGACCGGCGCGAGCTTGCGGATGAAAAAGGGAAAGGCGAAGTCCAGGCGGCCCGCGCGCGCGCCGAGACGCTCGAGCATGCGCTCGAGCAAATGGGGCAGCGAGCGCGCCGAAAGCGGCGTGTCACTGGCCTCGAGGATCTCGACGAAGCGCGACATGTGCGTGCCCTTCGCTTGCGGCGGCAGGGCCACGGTGGCCTCGCACTGGGCGACCGTCGACTGCACGCCGTCGCGGGCGAGGACCTGCACCGGCAGGCGCAGGCCGCGCACGCCGACCTGGTCGATGGCGACGTTGCGGTCGTCCGGGCGGGACTGGACGTCGGTGAGGAAGAGGCGTTCGGGGGCGTTCATGGGGGCTCCTGGAAAAGGGGGGATTCAGGGACGCGCCGGCTGCGGGCGGGCTTGCGACGCAGGTTCGAGCGGCAGGTGCAGGCGTACGGGCAGGCCCGGGCGTGTGCCAAGATGAAGGGCGACCAGTTCCAGCGTCGCGGCATCCGGCACAGGCATCGGGGGCTTGGGGGCCGGTTCGGCGGCGCTCAGGACCAGCATGGCCAGGAAAGGGGCAAACAGGTCAGACATAATTTTGTCCTAGTCAAAACGATTAATATTGTGGAATAATCGCGACTCACGGCGTTTTTGTCAACATTTTGTCCTAGACAAATGGAAGATACTGATTCCTCTAAGCAAAGCTTTTCGATCTCCGCCGTCGAACAGGAGACCGGCCTGTCCAAGGACACGTTGCGGGTCTGGGAACGACGGTACGGATTTCCTTGTCCCGAACGAAATGCGATCGGGGAGAGGACTTATCCACAGGCCCAGGTTGAGCGCCTGCGGCTGATCCGCCGCCTGCTCGACCGCGGCCTGCGCCCCGGCAAGCTGTTCGCAATGGCCGACGCCGAACTCGAGGCGCTCGGCGCGGGCGCCGGCGAGGCGGCCGCGCCGCGCACCCCGACGCAGGACCTGCTGCTGTACCTGCTGAAGATCCACGACGCCGCCGCGCTGCGTCGCGAGCTTTCCCAGTCGGTGATGCGCGATGGCGTGCAGCGCTTTGTCGCCGGGACCGCGGCGCCGCTGGTCGATATGGTCGGCAGCGCATGGGCGCGCGGTGAGATCCAGGTGTTCGAGGAGCACCTGTTCACCGAGCAGCTGCAAAGCGTGCTGCGTCAGGCGATCTCGCAGCTGGGCGCGCCGCCCGGGCCGCCGCGCGTGCTGCTCACCACGCTGCCCGGCGAGCAGCACGCGCTCGGTCTGCTGATGGCCGAGGCGATGGCCGGGCTCGAGGGGGCGGCCTGCCTGTCCCTCGGCACGCAGACACCGGTGCACGAGATCGTCGCCGCCGCACGCGCCAACCGGGCCGACGTGGTCGCGCTCTCGGCGAGCGCCAGCGCGCCGCAGGCCGCGCTGCGCGAGAGCCTCGCGGTGCTGCGCGCGCAGCTGCCGGAGGGGACCGCCCTGTGGTGCGGCGGCGCCGGCGCGGGCGCGCTGAAGCGGCCGCCCGCGGGTGTGCGGCGCATCGATTCGCTTGCCGGTGTCGGCGAGGAGATCGCCGCGTGGCGCGCGCAGCGCAACCACTGATGGCGCGGCGGGCGGCATTTGCCGTGGGACGGTAGTATTCGCCCAGAGCCGGATCCTTCAAGGAGACCACTCGATGCTTTACCCCGAAATCTTCAAGTCGCTCGAACGCGTGCGCTGGAACCTGCAGGAGGACATTCCCTGGGACCGGTTCGACGCCTCGAAACTGAGCGACGAGCAGGCGCTGACCATAAAGATGAACGCCATCACCGAGTGGGCCGCGTTGCCCGCGACGGAGATGTTCCTGCGCGACAACATCGACGACAGCGACTTCTGCGCCTTCCTTTCGGTGTGGTTCTACGAGGAGCAGAAGCACGCGCTCGCGCTGATCGAGTACCTGCGCCGGTTCCGGCCGGCGCTGGTGCCGACCGAGGACGAACTGCACGCGGTGCGCTTCCACTTCGACCCGGCGCCGCCGCTGGAAACGCTGATGATGCATTTCTGCGGCGAGATCCGCCTCAACCACTGGTACCGGCGCGCCGCCGAATGGCACGAGGAACCGGTGATCCGCCACATCTATGAAACCGTGGCGCGCGACGAGGCGCGCCATGGCGGGGCCTACCTGCAGTACATGAAGCGGGCGATCGACCGCAAGGGCGACCTCGCGCGCGCCGCCTTCGCGAAGATGGGCGTGCTGATGGCGGCGAGCATGCGATCGGGCAAGCCGCTGCATCCGACCAACCTGCACGTCAACGCCACGTTGTTCCCGCTCGACACGGTGCAGAGCCGCCTGCCCGAGCCGGCCTGGCTCGAGCACTGGCTGGACAACCAGATCCGCTTCGATCACGACTGGGAGAAGAAGGTCATCGACATGATCCTGCTGAACCTGTCGAAGCTCTTCGACGCGCCGATCCGCACGCTGCGCGACCTGTCGAAGTATCGCAAGGCTGCCGCCGCAGGCGCGGCCGTTGCCTGACCTCCGCCGTCGCCTGATCTCCGCCGCCGCCGGCTGACCCCGCCGCCGCTCAGAACGGCAGCGTCGCGCCGGGCTTGAGCGGCGCGAGCGCCGCGCGGAATTCTTCCTGGATGCGCGCGAGCGCGGCCTTGCTGTCCGCCTCGAAGCGCAGCACGATCACCGGCGTGGTGTTCGAGGCGCGCGCGAGGCCGAAGCCGTCGGCATATTCCGCCCGCACCCCGTCGATGGTGATCACGCGCTCGGCATTCGGGAAGCCCTTCGCCTGCTGCAGGCGCTCGATCAGCGCGTGCGGCTCGCCTTCGGCAAGCGTCCACTGCAACTCGGGGGTCGAGGGCGCGTTCGGCAGCGCCTTCAGCACCGTGTTGCCGTCGGGCGCGCGCGCGAGGATCTCCAGCAGCCGCGCCCCGGCGTAGAGCGCGTCGTCGAAGCCGTACCAGCGCTCGCCGAAGAAGGTGTGGCCGGACATCTCGCCGGCGAGCGGCGCGCCGGTCTCCTTCAGCTTCGCCTTGATGAAGGAATGCCCGGTCTTCCACAAGAGCGGCCGGCCGCCGTGCCGCTCGATCCAGGGCGCGAGCAGGCGCGTGGATTTCACGTCGTAGATGATCTCGGCGCCGGGGTTGCGCGAGAGCACATCGGCGGCGAACAGCATCAGCTGCCGGTCCGGGAAGATCAGCTCGCCGTCCCTGGTCACCACGCCGAGCCGGTCGCCGTCGCCGTCGAAGGCGAGGCCGAGTTCGGCCTCGCCGCGCTTCAGTTGCGCGATCAGGTCGACGAGGTTCTTCGGCTGCGAGGGGTCCGGGTGGTGGTTCGGGAACTTGCCGTCGATCTCGCAGAAGAGTTCCGCGACCTCGCAGCCGAGGCGCCGGTAGAGTTGCGGCGCGAGTTCGCCGGCCACGCCGTTGCCGCAGTCCACCGCGACGCGCATCGGCCGCACGAGTTTCACGTCGCCGGCGATGCGCGCGAGGTAGGCCTCGCGTACGTCGGCGCGCTTGCGCGTGCCGCGGGCGGCGGCGTCCTTCGCGCCCGCCTCGATGCGGCGGCGCAGGGCCTGGATCGCCTCGCCCGAGAGCGTGTTGCCGCCCACCACCATCTTCAGGCCGTTGTAGTCGGGCGGGTTGTGGCTGCCGGTGACCGAGACGCAGCTGCCGCAGCCGAGGTGGTGCGCGGCGAAGTAGGTGACCGGCGTCGGCACCATGCCGACATCGATCACGTGCGCGCCCGCGGCGTTCAGGCCCTCGGCGAGGGCGTCGACCAGCGAAGGACCCGAGAGCCGGCCGTCGCGGCCCACGGCAAAGGTGGCGGCGCCCTGTTCCACGCCGAGCGCGCCGAGCGCGCGGCCGACGGCGCGCACCGCTTCTTCGGTCAGGGTCTTGCCGACGACGCCGCGGATGTCGTAGGCGCGGAAAATCTCTGCGGAAATTGTCATGGATTCGCCAGGAAGTCGGTCAGGCGGCGCGCGAGCCAGCCGTGGCGGCCCGGGAACGGACCCTCGAGGAAGCCTGCGTGTCCGCCGGTGTCCGGAAATTCTAGCAGCACGTCCGGCGCGGCCGCGCGCGTGGCTGCCGCGAGCGCGGCGCGCGGCAGGAAGGGATCGTTCTTCGCGTTCAGCACCAGCGTCGGCACGCGGATCGTCGCGAGCCAGGGCGCGGAGGAGGCGCGCGCCCAGTAATCGTCGACGTCGCGAAAGCCGTGCAGCGGCGCGGTGACGGTGTCGTCGAAGACGCGGAAGCTGCGCGCCGCGGCGACGCGCGAGGCCGGGTACAGCCCGGGAAAGCGCTCAAGCTTCGCCAGCGCGCGCGGAATCATGGTGGCGAGGAAGTGCCGCGTGTAGACCTGCCGGTTGAAGCCGCGGTCGAGCGCGGCGCCGGCGGCGGCGAGGTCGAGCGGCGCCGAGACCGCGGCGGCGCGCTGCACGATCCCGCCTGCCGCGCCCTCGCGCTCGCCGAGCCATTTCAGCAGCGCGTTGCCGCCGAGCGAGATGCCGGCGGCAAAGACGGCGCCGCCCGCCTCGCCCGCGAGCCGGCGCAGGATCCAGTCGATCTCCGCGCTGTCGCCGGAATGGTAGGCGCGCGGCAGGCGGTTCGGTTCGCCCGAACAGCCGCGAAAGTGCGCCAGCGCGACGCGCCAGCCGCGCGTAAGCGCCGCCTCGGCGATCGAGCGCGCGTAGGGACTGGACGAACTGCCCTCGAGGCCGTGGAACAGCGCGAGTGTGCGCGGTGCCTGCGCCTCGCCGGCGTGGTCGACGTCGATGAAGTCACCGTCCGGCGTGTCCCAGCGCGCGCGCCGCCAGGCGATCCTCGGCGCCGGCCGCAACGACGCGAGGATCGTCTGCGCATGCCCGCCCGGCAACCACCACGGCGCGCGGTACGGCTTCAATGGCGCGAGGCCGGAAAGGAGCCCGCAAGAAAGGGGTCAGACCCCTTTTCCGGGGAGGGCGCGCGCGTCAAAAAGGGGTCAGACCCCTTTTCCACGCGTGCTCCTTCCGAGCCTCGCGCGGTTGACCCCGTACCGC
>DATCYZ010000053.1:0-4810 GCA_036526195.1 Burkholderiales bacterium | reverse complement strand
TGGCCCGAAGGGGCGCGCGGCACGACTTGCGGCCAGGTGTCCGCGGCATGCGAATGCTGCGGATGAAACGGGAAGCAGGTGCGCGGACCATCCACTGCCGGATTCCGCAATGCCTGCACTGCCCCCGCAACGGTAAGCGAGTGTGGGCGTTCCAGCGTGCCACTGCAGGCCATCGCAACGATGGCCGCGGGAAGGCGGAACGCCATGACTCGCGAGTCCGGAGACCGGCCTTGCCGCAGATCGTGCATCGGAAATGCCGCGGGGTGGCGGTGTTCGCGTGACCTGCCCCCTCGTTGTTTCCGTTCTTTCACCGCTTGCGGCATCGGGCGGATGCCGGGGGAGGCTGCGTGCGCATTCATCACTTTCAACGGGCGATCCGGTATTTCGCCCTGATTCCTGTTGTTGCCTGCGTGATCCCGCTTGCCATGGCGGACGGGGCGGACGGCATCGTGGTCACCGCGACGCGATTCCCGGATGACGTCGCACGCCTGCCGGCGAGCGTCACGGTGATCTCGGAGGACGAGATCGCGCGCAGCGCGGCGCGCACCCTTCCGGAACTGCTCTCGGGCGAGGCCGGGATCGGGATGCGGGATTTCTTCGGCAACAACGCCGCCTCGACGACCATCGACCTGCGCGGTTACGGCGCCACCGCGGCGCAGAACACGCTGATCCTGGTCGACGGCAGGCGCCTGAACGACTTCGACCTGTCGGGCGTGCAGTGGTCCTCGATTCCGCTCTCGTCCATCGCGCGCATCGAGATCGTGCGCGGTTCGGGCACCGTTCTTCATGGCGACGGGGCGTCCGCGGGCGTCATCAATATCGTGACCCGCTCGCCGCTGCGGGAAGGCCGACGAATCGAGGCGAGCGGGCGCGTCGCGACCTTCAACACGGTCGAAGGCCAGCTCTACGGCAGCGTGACGAGTGGCGCCTTCGGCATGAATGCCTCGACCTACGGGTTCTCGTCCGACGGTTTTCGCGCCAACAACCGCAACGAGCAACGCAACAACAGCCTGAACGCCCGCTGGGCGCTCGGCGACACGGTGCTCGACCTGCGCGTGGGCGACGATCGGCAGGACATCCGCCTGCCGGGCGCAAGGCGCATCCAGCCCTCGACCGGCCTGGACGAGCACACCGCGAATCCGCGCGGCGCGCAGACGCCGCTGGATTACGCCAGCCGGGACGGGCAGCGCGCGAGTCTCGGGGTGGTGCAGAAATTCGGCGAGGCGGAACTCAGCTTCGGGCTGGATTGGCGGACCAAGGACCAGCGCTCGTACTTCGACCAGTCGGGGTTTCCTTCGTACCGCGCCGATGCGCTCGACTTCAAGTCGTTCTGGCCGCGCCTGCGCGTGCCGTTCTCGCTCGGCGGCACGAAACACCGGCTGACCATTGGCGTCGAGTTCAACGACTGGCGCTACCGGTCACGTCGGACGACGGTGCCGGAGAACCTCGCAAGGCCGATCAATCGCGTCAATGTCGACCAGCAGACGCGGGCGTTCTACCTGCAGGACACGATCGAACTGACCGGACGCACGCGGCTCAATGCGGGCTGGCGCACCGAACAGGCGCGCTACAGGGCCGCGGACACGCTCGATCCCGGCGCGCCGGGATTCAACGCCAACACCGGCGCCGCTCCGGTGCGCGACACCCTGAACCAGCACGCGTGGGATCTCGGCGTGCGCCATGCGCTGAACGCGCGCTGGGATGTGTTCGCGCGCGCCGGCCGCAGCTTCCGCTTCGTCAACGCCGACGAACTGTACGAAACGAATGCCGCGTTCAACGCGCAGTTCCAGATCCTCCGGCCGCAACATGCACGAACCATCGAGGCCGGCTCGGAATGGCGCACGCAGGCTGCGCGCGCCCGGGTCACGGTGTTCCGCTCCGACGTGTTCGACGAGATCCACCTCGACCCGTTCACCTCGGGCGTCGGCAACTCGAACTTCCCGCCGCTGCGCCGGCAGGGGGTCGAACTCGAGGGGCACTGGCAACCCGCGCCCGCATGGCGGCATGGCGCCAACCTGACGCTGATGGATGCGCGCTTCATGCAGGGCGTGCTGCCGGGCAACGGGACGATCGGCCGCAACCTGGACGTGGCCGGACGGCGCGTGCCCCTCGTGCCGGCGCAGAAGCTGAGCCTGTCGAGCAGCTGGTCGCCGCAGCAAGGAATGCGGATTTCGGGCGTGCTGACCATGGTGTCGAGGCAGGTGATGGACAACGACGAGCCCAACACGCTCGGCACGCGGATTCCGGGATACGCGCTGGTCGACCTGAAGCTGGAGAGAACCTTCGCCTGGGGCCGGCTCGGCTTGACGATCAACAATCTCTTCGACCAGAGTTATTTCAATTACGCGGTGCGCAGCGCCTTCACGGTCGATCGCTATGCCGTGTATCCGCTCCCCGGGCGCACCGTCGGCATCACCGGCGAATTCCGGCTCGACTGAGGCGCGCGTCCGGGCGCCCGCCCCGTGGGCGGGGGTGGTATCTTCCGCGCATGGTTCCGGACGCAGTTCCCCTCGACAAATGCGCCCGCGCGCTGGTGGTGAAACTGCGCCACCACGGCGATGTCCTGCTCGCGAGCGCGGTCCCCGGCGCGCTGCGCGCCGCCGCGCCGGCGCTCGAGGTGGATGCGCTGGTGTATGACGACACGGCGCCCATGCTCGAGGGGCATCCCGCGCTCGCCAGGCTGCACACGGTCGGCCGCGGCTGGCGCAAGCTTGGCGCGGGCGCGCGGCTGGCGGCGGAGTGGGACCTGTTCTCGGCGCTGCGCGCGCGGCGCTACGACCTGATCGTCCATCTCTCGGAGCATCCGCGCGGCGCGTGGCTCGCGCGCACGCTGGGCGCGCGCTATCGCGTGGCGCCGGCCTACGGGGGGCGCAGCGCGTTCTGGCGCAACAGCTTTTCCCACCGCTTCGCGCTTGCAAAGAACGCGGGCCGGCACATGGTCGAGTGGAACCTGGATGCATTGCGCAGGATCGGCGTGCAGCCGGCGCCCGAGCATCGCCGCGTGGTGTTCGTGCCGGGCGCGGAGGCCGAGCGGGCGGTGGATGCGCACCTCGCCGCGAACCAGCTTGCGCCCGGCGGCTTCGTGCACCTGCATCCGGCGTCGCGCTGGCGCTTCAAGTGCTGGCCGGCGGCGCGGCATGCAGAACTGGTCACGCGTCTTGCCGCCATGGGCCAGCGCGTCGTGCTGACGGCGGCACCGGAGCCGTCGGAACGCGCGCAGGTCGACGAAATCCTGCGCGCCGCGGGGGATGCCTGCGTCGACCTGTCCGGACGGCTTTCGATCCGGGAATTGGGCGCGCTGAGCGCGCGGGCGCGGCTGTTCGTCGGCGTGGATTCGATGCCGATGCACCTTGCCGCGGCCATGGGAACGCCAGTGGTGGCGCTCTTCGGCCCGAGCGGCGAACGTGAGTGGGGGCCGTGGAATGTCGCGCATCGCGTGGTGTCCGGCGACCAGCCCTGCCGCCCCTGCGGCAACGACGGCTGCGGTGGCGGCAAGTTGAGCGATTGCCTTGAAACGCTGGAGGTCGAACGGGTCTGGCGCGCCGTGCGTGATTTGCTCGCCGAGCCGACGGCGCGCGCGGCGGACCGGGCGGCCGCGGCATGAGCGCGCGCCTGCAGGTTGCGGTGGTGCGTCAGCGGTACACGCCCTATGGGGGCGCGGAACGCTTCATCGAGCGCGCCCTGCCGGCAATGGAATCGGCTGGCGCAGAGGTCACGCTGATTGCGCGCAGTGCCGAGGGCTGGGGCGCGCGCAACGTCATTCGCGTCGACCCCTTTCATCTTGGCGGCTGGTGGCGCGATGCCTCGTTCGCCCGCGCGGCATTGCGCGCATGGCGTCGTCGGGGATTCGACTTCGTGCAGTCGCATGAGCGCATCCCGGGCTGCGACATCTATCGGGCAGGCGACGGCGTGCACCGACGCTGGCTGGAGGTGCGGCGCGCCAGCGCATCCTTCTCCGAGCGCCTTGGCATCGCGCTCAATCCCCGCCATCGGTGGCTGTGCGCAGCCGAGAAGCGCATGTTCGAGCATCCGCGCCTGCGCGCGGTGATCTGCAATTCGCGCATGGTGCGCGAGGAGATCCTGCAGTCGTTCCGCATCGATGCTGCGCTCTTGCACGTGATCTACAACGGCGTCGACCTCGAGGCGTTCCGGCCCGCGGAACGTGCGGCGCGGCGGGGCGCGGCGCGCGCCGGCCTCGGCTGTTCGCCGCGGGATACGGTGTTCCTGTTCGTCGGGTCGGGCTACTGGCGCAAGGGCCTGGATACCGCGATCAAGGCGCTTGCCCTATCGGGTTCTCAGGCGTTCTGGCTGGTGGTTGCCGGACGGGACCGGGACGCCGCGCGGTTCGTGCGCCAGGCCGAACGGGCGGGGCTCGGCGCGCGCGTGAAGTTCCTCGGTGCGCGCGATGACGTGCGCCCGCTTTACGCGGCTGCGGATTGCCTGCTGCTGCCGACCCGCTACGATCCGTTCCCGAACACGGTGCTTGAGGCGCTCGCCATGGGGGTGCCGGCGATCGTCAGCACGCGCTGCGGAGCGGCGGAGATCGTGCGCAACGGCGAAAACGGCTGGGTCTGCGCGCCCGGGGATGCGCCCGGCTTGGCCAAGCGCCTGCACGAGGCGGATCGCGCCCTGCGCGATCCCGGGCTTGGCGCGAGGGTACGCGCGAGTGTCGAGTCCTACGGGCTGGACGCCATGGGGCGCCAGCTGGGCGCCCTGTATCAAACGCTCGCGACGCGCTGAATGGCGACCTCCCGCCTATCCGGCCGCGTGTTGTACGGCCGCCTGCTCGGCTTCGTGCGGCCGCATTCGC
>DATCYZ010000052.1:0-2938 GCA_036526195.1 Burkholderiales bacterium | reverse complement strand
CACCCGCGGCGCGGCGGCATCGGCCATCGCCACCGGCGCGCCGAGCGCGGCTTCGAGGTCTGTTGCACCGATGCCCCCCGGGCGCAACAGCACCGCGCCGCCGCGCGACAGGTCGACGATGGTCGATTCGATGCCGACCTCGCTCGCGCCGCCCTCCAGCACCAGGTCGACGTCGGCGCCGAGGTCGGCGCGCACGTGCGCGGCGCGGGTCGGCGAGACGCGTCCGAACCGGTTCGCCGAGGGCGCGGCCACGCCGTCGAAGCGCCGCCCCCCGGCGCTGCCGCGAAACGCCCGCAGCAAGGCCTGCGCCACCGGGTGCGAGGGTACGCGCAGGCCGATCGTGTCCTGCCCGCCGGTGAGGTCGTCGCGCACGCCGGTCGCGCGCGCGAGGATCAGGGTGAGCGGCCCGGGCCAGAAGCGCGCCGCCAGGGTGCGCGCCGCAGGCGGCACCGCGCGCGCCCAGGCAAACGCATCGTCGGCTTCGGCGAAATGCACGATCACCGGGTGCTCGCCCGGGCGCCCCTTGACCGCGTAGAGCCGCGCAATCGCGTCGGCGCAGCCCGCATCCGCACCCAGCCCGTACACCGTCTCCGTGGGAAAGGCGACCAGATCGCCGGCGCGCAACCGTTCGGCGGCCTGCGCGATGACCGTCGCGTCAGTCATCCCGGATGCCGAGCCGCGCGCGCAGCGCGAGCGCGGTCTCGAGCGCCCGTTCGCGCTCGGCATCGAGCACCGTGAAGTGCGCCATCTTGCGCCCCGGGCGCGCCGCGGCCTTGCCGTAGAGGTGCAGCGCGGCGCGCGGCTCGGCGAGCACCGCCTGCCAGTCGGGTTCGCCCGTCGCCCAGGCTTCGCCCAGCACGTTCACCATCGCCGCCGGACTCAGCAGGCGCGCGTCGCCCAAGGGCAGGCCGCACAGGGCGCGCACCTGCTGCGCGTACTGGCTGGTGACGCAGGCCTCGAGGGTGTAATGCCCGCTGTTGTGCGGGCGCGGCGCGATCTCGTTGACGCGCAGCGCGCCGTCGCAGACGAAGAACTCGACGCCGAGCACGCCGACATAGCCGAGCGCGCCGGCGAGCCGCGCGGCCATCGCCTGCGCCTCGCGCGCGAGCGCCGCCGGCACCCGCGCCGGCGCGATCGAAACGTCGAGGATGCCGTGGCGATGCCGGTTCTCGGCCACGGCGAACGGTGCGGTCGCGCCGTCGGCGCCGCGCGCCACCACCACCGAGACTTCCAGCTCGAGCGCGAGCTGCCGCTCCAGCACGCAGGGCACCTGCCCGAAGCCCGCCCAGGCCGCGCGCGCCGCCGCAGGATCGGCCACGCGGGCCTGGCCCTTGCCGTCGTAGCCGAAGCGCGCGCGCTTGAGGATTGCCGGGTAAAGCTCGGGCCGATCGAGGTCGACTTCGGCCGCGACCGGTGCATAGGGGCCGACCGGAAAGCCGTGCTGCGCCAGCGCCGCCTTCTCGCGGATGCGGTCCTGCGAGATCGCCACGCATTCGGCCGAAGGCGCGACGCGGCAGGACTTCGCCAGCCGCGCGAGACTGGCGGCCGGGACGTTCTCGAACTCGGTGGTGACCGCGGCGCAGGCTTTCGCCAGCGCATCGAGCGCGGCGGCATCCTCGAAGTTCGCGGCAAGGTGCTGGTCGGCGATCGCGCCGGCCGGGCTTTCGGGATCCGGGTCGAGCACCGTCACGCGGTAGCCCATCTGCCGGGCGGCAATGACGAAGAAGCGCCCGAGCTGACCGCCGCCCAGCACGCCGAGGCGCGCAGGCGGCAGGATCGGCGCGCTCACGGCGCGTCGGCGAGACGCATCTTGGCGACCATCCGCCGCAGCTTCGCGCGATAGCGCTCGAGCCGCGCGGCCAGCGCGCGATCGGTGGCCGCCAGCAGCGACACCGCAAACAGCCCGGCATTCGCCGCGCCGCCCTGGCCGATGGCGAAGGTGGCCACCGGGATCCCCTTTGGCATCTGCACGATCGACAGCAACGAATCCTGCCCGGCCAGGTGCTTGCTCGGCACCGGCACGCCGAGCACCGGCAGGGTGGTCTTCGAGGCCAGCATCCCGGGCAGGTGCGCCGCGCCGCCCGCGCCGGCAATGATGGCGCGCAGGCCGCGCGAGCGCGCGCGCGTGGCGTAGCCGAACATCGCATCCGGCGTGCGGTGCGCGGACACCACCTTCGCCTCGTAGGGCACGCCGAACTCGGCGAGCATGGCGCAGGCCTCGCGCATCACCTCCCAGTCCGATTGCGAACCCATGACGACGCCGATGAGCGGCTTCGCCGCGACTCCGATCAGCGGCTTCGCCGCCGGTCGTGCAGCGGCGCGGCGCGGGGCCGCGCGCTTCGCCACGGGACGTATCGCCTTCTTCGCGCGCACCGCGTTCATGCCAGGCCTCCCCCGGTGAGCCGCACGAGCGCCTCGCGATACTTCTCCGCGGTCTTCGCGATCACCTCGGGCGGCAGTTTCGGCGCCGGCGGGGTCTTGTCCCAGTCCAGCGTTTCCAGATAGTCGCGCACGAACTGCTTGTCGTAGGACGGCGGCGAGATGCCCTCGCGGTACGAGTCCGCCGGCCAGAAGCGCGATGAATCCGCGGTCAGCGCCTCGTCGATCAGCACCAGTTCGCCCGCGGCGTCGGTGCCGAACTCGAACTTGGTGTCGGCGATGATCACGCCGCGGCTCGCGGCATACGCGGCCGCCTCGCGGTAGAGCCGGATCGCGGTCTCGCGCACCTGCGCGGCGAGCGGCTTGCCGATGGCCGCCTCGACCGCGGCATGGTCGATGTTCTCGTCATGCCCGGAGCTCGCCTTGGTCGCGGGGGTGAAGATCGGCTCGGGCAGGCGCGCGGCCTGCGCGAGGCCCTTGGGCAGCGCGATGCCGCAGACCGCGCCGCTCGCGCGGTAATCCTTCCAGCCGGAGCCGATCAGGTAGCCGCGCACCACCG
>DATCYZ010000051.1:0-8953 GCA_036526195.1 Burkholderiales bacterium | reverse complement strand
CCCTTTTCCGCCAGTACGATCTCCGTATCGGCTTTTGTGGAAAAGGGGTCAGACCCCCTTTTATTGGATGCACCACCATGACCCCCTCCCCCTGCATCAAGATCTGCGTGATGGATGAAGCCGCCGGCGTGTGCCTCGGCTGCTGCCGCACGCTGCAGGAAATCGCGGGCTGGGGATCGCTGGATGAAGCGGCGCGCGCCGAAGTGGTCGCCGCCCTGCCGGCACGACGACTGCGCCTGAATCTGCCGCAACCCGTGACCCGCTGAGGCGGTCGCGGCGGGCCGGTCGCCGAGATCCGGCTATTGGTAACATATATGTTGCTATGTGGCGTGTTCCGGCGCGCGTCCGGAACGTCCGGCCGCCGGAAGAGGCCAGTGATACATTGAAGTCCATCACGCCCCACATTGCCGCCATGCGCCGTCTCGACTGGTATTTCGATTTCGTCTCGCCCTTTGCCTGGCTCTGCCTGTCCAGGTTTCGCGAGTTGCCCGCGGACCTCGAGATCACGTTCCGCCCGGTGCTGTTCGCCGGCCTGCTCGAGCACTGGGGGCAGAAGGGGCCGGCGGAACTGCCGACCAAGCGGCTGCACACCTATCGGTACTGCCAGTGGTGGGCGGACACGCATGCCGTGCCGTTCCGCTTTCCCGCGACCCACCCCTTCAACCCGCTGCATCACCTGCGCCTCGCGATCGCGGCCGGCGCGACGCGGGAATCCGTCGACACCATCTTCCGCGCGCTCTGGACAACCGGGGCGGATCCGGCGGACCCGCAGCGCTTTGTCGAGCTCACCACTCGCTTGGGCGTGGACCCGGCCCGAATCGGCAGCCCGGCGATCAAGGACGCACTGCGCACGGGCACGCAAGCCGCGGCCGACGCGGGCGTCTTCGGCGTGCCAACCTTCATCGTCGAGGGCGAACTGTTCTGGGGCGCGGATGCCGTCGACTTCCTGAAGACCTGGCTCGCGGACCCGGGCCTGTTCGATCGCGCGGAGATGCGGCGCATCGCCACGCTGCCGGTCGGCGCCGCACGCAAAGGGGCGTGATGAGGGGCGTGATGTCACCCGAACGACGCGCGTTGTTCAGGGCCAAGGCGCGCGCCTTCGGCATCCACGCCGGCATCAGTGCGGCCCTCTTCGTTGCCATCGTGACCGTGGCCGTCCTCGCCTGGCTGCCCCCGCCCTACTTCTGGATCGACGGCGGCGTATTCATCGTTTCCGTCGCCGCAGCGGTGGACCTGATCCTTGGCCCGGCACTGACGTTCTTTCTTTACCGGCCCGGGCGAAAACAGCTCGCGCTCATCTTCACCGTGATCGCCTTCGTCCAGTCTGCCGCACTCACCTGGGGTGTGCAGGTGCTGTACGCCGGCCGGCCGCAGGTCGTGGTTTACGCCGGCTATCCGCGCATGGAGTTCTTCCCGATCGGGGAAGCGCTGCTGCGTGACGGACCGCGCACGCTGGAGCAATTGCGCGCGCTGTCGCCGGAGCGCCCGCCATTGCTCCTCGTTCCGCTGCCAAAGGACAAGGCCGAGGCGCGTGCGACCGTCGTTGCCGCCTCCGTGGTCGGCACCAGCGTGCTGCGCATGTCGGAGCGCTTCCTCCCGCTCGAGGGCGAGGCGCTGGAGGAGGTGCTCGCCGCCGGGCAGACCCGCGAGCAGATGGAAGCCACCTGGCCTGGGGCCGGCGCGCGGATCGAGGCATTCGCGTCGGAGCGCGGCGTCCCGGCAACGGCGTTTGCCTTCGTTCCGGTGTACGGCCGATACTCGAGCGCGTTGCTGGCGATCGACCGCGCGAACGGCCGGCTTGCCGGGCACGTCTACCTGTTCGCGCGCTGAACCCGCCTGCGAACGCGGGCGCTCAGGTGTACTTGCGCAGGTCCTCGATCACCTTGCCGTCGTTCGGCAGGCTGCCCGGCGCAACGAGTTCCGCCTCGCCGCGCAGCTTGGTGACCTCGCGGATCGAGGCGACGAGGGCGGCCTGCAGGCCGTCGGGCCGGGTCGCAGCCTCGCATTTCAGCGTCATGCGCTCGTCGCCCGTCTCGCCCTCGATCACCAGGCGCGCCTTCGAGACTGCGTCGTGCCGCCGGACGATCTCGTTCACCTGCTTTGGCGTAACGAACATCGCGCGCACCTTGGTGGTCTGGTCGGCGCGCCCCATCCAGCCGCGAATGCGCACGTTGGTGCGCCCGCAGGGACTGGTCCCGGGCAGCACGGCGGAGAGGTCGCCGGTGGCGAAACGGATCAACGGATAGTCCGGATTGAAGCTGGTGATCACCACCTCGCCCACTTCCCCCTGCGCCACCGGGTCGCCGGTGCCGGGCCGGACGATCTCGAGGATGAGTTTTTCCTCGAGGATCATGCCCTCGCCCACGCCGCCATCGGCGAGCAATGATTCGTAGGCCACCAGCCCGAGGTCCGCGGTGCCATAGGACTGGGTCACCACGATGCCGCGCGCGCGCATCGCCTCGCGCAGCGCCGGCGGCAGGTACTCCGCGCCGACGCTGGCGCGCTTGAGGCACGACAGGTCCGCCTTCACCTCGTCGGCCTTCTCGACGATCAGCTTGAGGAACGACGGGGTGCCGACGTAGCCGCTCAGCCCCAGGTCCCGGATCGTGCTGACCTGCATCTCGGTCTGCCCGACGCCGGTGGGCACCACCGTGCAGCCGAGCGCGCGCAGGCCGGTCGCGTAGATCGACGCGGCCGGCGTGAAGTGGTGCGAGAAGGTGTTCGCCACGCGGTCGGTGCCGCGAAAGCCCCCGGCAAAGAGCGCGCGCGCGGTGCGCCACCAGTCCGGCGCCAGCCCCTCGGGGTCGTAGACCGGGCCGGGCGACACGTACAGGCAGGCGAGATCGGCGATCGGGGTCGCGTTCAACCCGCCGAGCGGCGGCATCGCCTTCTGCAGTTCGCCGAGGTCGGATTTCCGCGTCAGCGGCAGCCTGGCGAGCGCTGCGCGATCGCGCACCGCCGCGGGATCGACATCCGCCAGGATCTTCGCGAAACCCGGCGCATTCCTCTTCGCGTGCGCCACCTGCCCGGGCAGCGCTTCCATCAGCTGCGCCTCGCGCGCCTCGGGCGCGCGCGTTTCGAGCGCGTCGTAATGGCCGGACATGACCGGCTACAGCCAGCGCTTGCGGCGGCGGTAGGACTTCACGTCGCGGAAGCTCTTGCGCTCCCCGGAGGAGAAGCCGAGGTAGAACTCCTTCACGTCCTCGTTCTCGGCAAGCGATTTCGCCTCGCCGTCCATCACCACGCGGCCGTTCTCCAGGATGTAGCCATGGCCCGCGTAGCGCAGCGCCATGCTGGTGTTCTGCTCGGCCAGCAGGAAGCTGACGCGCTCCTTCTGGTTGAGTTCCTTGACGATCTCGAAGATTTCCTCGACCAGCTGCGGCGCGAGTCCCATCGAAGGTTCGTCGAGCAGGATCATTTTCGGTCGCGCCATCAGCGCGCGGCCGATGGCCGTCATCTGCTGCTCGCCGCCGGAGGTGTAGCCGGCCTGCGAATTGCGCCGCTCACGCAGGCGCGGAAAGTACGTGTAGACGCGCTCCAGTCCCTCGCGCGCCTCGGCGGCGCTGCGCGTGTAGGCGCCGGTGAGGAGGTTTTCCTCGACGCTCAGGTGGGCGAAGCAGTGCCGCCCTTCCATGACCTGGACGACGCCGCGCTTCACCAGATCGGCGGGCGTCAGGCCCTCGATGCGCTGTCCCAGATACTCGATGTAGCCCTTGGTGACTTCCCCTCGCTCGGCCTTCAGCAGGTTCGAAACCGCGCGCAGCGTGGTGGTCTTGCCGGCGCCGTTGGCGCCCAGCAGGGCGACGATGCCGCCCTCGGGCACGGTCAGCGAAACCCCTTTGAGCACGAGAATCACGCGGTTGTAGATCACCTCGATGCCGTTCACCGTCAGCATGACGGGCGACGGATTCGCTGCAGCGGTGCTCATGCGGTGCTCCTCGGAAACGAAAACGCCGGCACCGGATTCCCGGTGCCGGCGCACTTCAGACGATCAACCTGCTTCTTTCGCGCAGTCGCGCTTGGTGATCTTCTTCTCCTGGGCGTACTTGTCGGCGGAGGCCTTGATCATCGGCTTGATGATCTGCGAGTCGGCCACCAGCACGGTGCCCTTCTCGACCACCCACTTCTTGCCATCCCAGGTGTGGATCCCGGCAGTGGCGCCGCCGTGATGGTCCACGCAGGAGGTGCTCAGGGGCGCCATGAAGCCTTCGAAGCCCATCTTCTTGATCAGCGCCGCATCGATCGCGAGGTTCTCGAGGCCCCAGCGAACCTGCTCGCCGGTAAGCGGCTTCTTGCCGTACTTGATCTGGGCGCGCTTCACGGCTTCCACCGTCATGAACGCCCCGGCCATGCCGCGGTTGTAGAGCACCTCGCCGATGTCCTCCTTCTTGCCGGTGCCCTGGCCCTTGTCGTACACGTGCTTGATCATGTCCTTGTGCACCGCGCCGTGGCCCGAGGGTGCCATGAAGGTCAGCGAGTTGTAGCCCTTCGCGCCCTCGCCTGCCGGGGTCACGTCGGGTTCCGCGCCCGACCACCAGACACCGTACATCTTCTCGCGCGGATACGCGGTGGCGACCGCTTCCTTGATCGCGGTGGAGTTCATCACGCCCCAGCCCCAAAGAAAGACATAGTCCGGCCGCTGCTGGCGGATCTGCAGCCAGGTGGCCTTCTGCTCGACGCCCGGATGGGTCACCGGCAGGAGCAGCAACTCGTAGCCGTGCATCTTCGCGCGTTCCTGCAGGAGCGCGATCGGCTCCTTGCCGTAGGGCGAGTCGTGGTACACCAGCGCGATCTTCTTGCCCTTCAGCTTCGCAAGCCCGCCTTCTTTCTTGCCGACGTGCTGCACCAGCATGTCCGCGGCGTCCCAGTAGGTGCCGCCGAGCGGGAAGTTCCAGGCGAACACGGTGCCGTCCACGGAATCGGCGCGTCCGTAACCGAAGGTGATGATCGGAACCTTGTCGGTGAAGGCCTTGTCGGTCACCGCGAAGGTGATGCCGGTGGACAACGGGTGGAACGCGGTCGCGCCGGTCGGCCCCTTGCCCTTCAGGCGCTCGTAGCACTCGACGCCGCGGTCGGTGGCATAGCCGGTCTCGCACTCTTCCCAGGTGATCTTCACGCCGTTGATGCCGCCGTCGCGCGCGTTGACCAGCTTCAGGTAATCCACGTAGCCGTTCGCGAACGGCACGCCGTTCGGCGCGTATGCACCGGTGCGGTACGAGAGCACCGGGAAGAACTGCTCTTTCGCCTGCGCGAATGCCGGGCTGGTGGCGAAGGTCGCCGCCAGGGCCAGCCCGACTGCTGCTGCGCCTACTGCCTTTCGAAAAGTGATCGTCATGTCCTTCCTCCTGTGAGTGACCGCGGGCAGGCCCGCAGCGTGCAAAAGATGATGATAACCCCTATGCATTCAGTGGGGAAACGGCCAGAGCCTGAGCTTTTCCTTGCCAATCGCCCACAGTCGGGCCAGGCCGTGCGGCTCCACGATCAGGAAAAACACGATCAGGGCGCCGAAGATCATGAATTCGAGGTGCGATGCCATCGAGGTCGAGATCGGCACGCCGAGGAAGGCCGGCACCTGGTTCAGAACGATCGGCAGGATGACGATGAAGGCGGCGCCGAAGTAGCTCCCAAGCAGCGACCCCATGCCGCCGATGATCACCATGAACAGCAGGTTCAGGCTGAGCGTCAGGTTGAAGGCCAGCGGTTCCCAGGACCCGAGGTGGACGAAGCCCCAGAGCGCGCCCGCCACCCCGACGAAGAACGAACTGATCGCGAACGCGGTGAGCTTTGCGTACACCGGCCGGATGCCGATCACCTCGGCGGCGACGTCCATGTCGCGCATCGCCATCCAGGCGCGGCCGATGTGGCCGCGCACCAGGTTCTTCGCGATCAGCGTGAAGACGATCAGGATGGACAGCAGGAACAGGTACTTCCGCGCCGGCGTGTCGACGACCCAGCCGAAGAGGTCGAGCGGCGCGGTCTGCACCGAGCCCGAGTGCGCGTAATTGGTGAACCATTTCACCCGCGCGAACAGCCAGTCCATGAAGAACTGGGCGGCAAGCGTCGCCACCGCCAGGTACAGGCCCTTGATGCGCAGGCTCGGGATGCCGAAGACCATGCCCACCGCCGCGGCAATCAGGCCCGCGAGCACCAGCACGACGAGGAAATTCAGTTGCGGCACGCGCAGCGCCAGGTTGTAGGCGGCATAGGCGCCGACCGCCATGAAGGCGGCGTGGCCGATGGAGATCTGGCCGCAATAACCGACCAGCAGGTTCAGCCCGAGCGCCGCCAGCGCGAGGATCAGGAACGGGATCACCAGCGAGAGGAAGACGTAGTCGCTGACCACGAACGGCACCACCAGGAAGGCGAAGGCGACGAGGCCGAGCATGAACACGCGGTCCTGCAGGATCGGCAGCATCTGCTGGTCCGACGCGTAGGTCGATTTGAACTGCCCGTTTTCGCGGTAGAGCATGGTCAGACCCTGTCGATGTGCTTTTCGCCGAACAGCCCCTGCGGCCTGACCAGCAGGAACAGCAGCGCAAGCATGAACGCAAACCAGTTCTCGATCCCGCCCCCGGCGAGGTCGAAGGCCCGGACCAGCACCGGGCCGAGGAAGACTTCGGCCATCTTCTCGCCGACCCCGATGATCAGGCCGCCGATGATCGCGCCGGGCACCGAGGTGAAGCCGCCGAGGATCACCACCGGCAGCGCTTTCAGCGCCACCTGCGAAAGCGAGAACTGCACGCCCAGCTTTGAGCCCCAGATCACGCCGGCGACCAGCGCCACGATGCCGGCCACCGACCAGACGATGACCCACATGCGGTTGAGCGGAATGCCGATCGACTGCGCCGCCTGGTGGTCGTCCGCCACCGCGCGCAGCGCGCGCCCGGTCGGGGTCTTCTGGAAGAACAGCGCCAGCCCGACGACCAGCGCCGCCGCCACCACGGCGGCGACGAAATCCTCCTTGTTGACCAGGATGCCGCCCTGGAACAGGCCCTGCAGCACCATCACCGGCTCCTTGGGGATGCCGAGTTCGATGGCGTAGATGTCGCTGCCCCAGATGGTCTGGCCCAGGCCGTCGATGAAGAAGGTCACCCCGAGCGTCGCCATGAACAGCGCGATCGCCTCCTGGTTGACCAGCGGCCGCAGCACCAGGCGCTCGATCAGCCAGGCGAGCACGATCATGATGGCGATGGAGATCACGATCGCCGCCCACAGCGGCATCGATTCCGCGAGGCGCGCCACGGCGAGCGCCGCGAACAGCACCATCGCGCCCTGGGCGAAGTTGAACACGCCCGAGGCCTTGAAGATCAGCGCGAAGCCGAGGGCCACGAGCGAATACAGCACGCCCGCCATCAGGCCGCCGAGCAGCACCTCGACGTAGAAGCCGACCGCCGTCGCACCGGTCGCAAGCGGCAGGATGAGCCCCACCAGGAGCACCGCGCAAAGCGCCAGAAAGGGTCCGTTCTGCCTGATCATCTCAATGGCTCACGCCGAGGTAGGCGTCGATCACCGCCTGGTTTGCGCGCACCTCGTCCGGGGTGCCGTCGCCGATCTTCGCGCCGTAGTCGAGCACCACCACGCGGTCAGAGATGTCCATCACCACGCTCATGTCGTGCTCGATCAGCACGATGGTGGTGCCGAACTGGTCGTTGATGTCCAGGATGAAGCGGCACATGTCCTGCTTCTCCTCCATGTTCATGCCGGCCATCGGCTCGTCGAGCAGCAGCACCTTCGGCTCCATGGCGAGCGCGCGCGCGAGGTCGACGCGCTTCTGCAGGCCGTAGGGCAGCTGCCCGACCGCGGTCTTGCGATAGGCCTGGATCTCGAGGAAGTCGATGATGCCCTCGACCACCTCGCGGTGCGCGATCTCCTCCTTCAGCGCCGGGCCGATGCGCAGCGCCTGCGCGAGGATGCTGCTGTGCATGCGCAGGTTGCGCCCGGTGAGGATGTTGTCGAGCACCGACATGCCCTTGAACAGGGCGAGGTTCTGGAAGGTGCGCGCCACGCCGAGCAGCGCCGCCTCGTGCGGCTTCATGTCATGGGTGGTGCGGCCGAGCACCCGGATCGTGCCCGCCTGCGGGTGGTACACGCCGTTGATGACGTTCAGCATCGAGCTCTTGCCGGCGCCGTTCGGCCCGATGATGGCGCGCACCTCGTGCTCGCGCACCGAGAAGGAGACGTCCTGCAGCGCGCGCACGCCGCCGAAGGAGAGCGACACGTTCTCCACGGCAAGCACCACGTCGCCGATTGGGGGCCGGCCGGCCGCGGCACGGGCCTCCTGCACGCGGCGCGCCTCATCGTAAAGCGGCGTGCTCATGCGGCCTTGACCGCGGCGGCGGGCGGGAAGGTCTTTGCCGCGACGATGCGCAGGTCCGCGGCAAGCAGGCCGGTGCGGCCGTCCTCGTAGCTGACCTGCGTCTCGACGTGCACCGTGTCCTTGCCGCCATAGAGCGCGGCAAGCAGGCCGGAATACTTCTCCGCAATCGCGCCGCGCCGCACCTTGCGCGTGCGCGTGAGCTCGCCGTCGTCTGCGTCAAGCTCCTTGTGCAGCACGAGGAAGCGGTGGATCTGCGAGTTCGCGAGCTCGGGGTCCTGCGCGAGGTCGGCGTTCACCTGCTCGACGCACTCGCCGACGAGCTCGTAGACCTCGGGACGCGAGGCGAGGTCGGTGTAGCCGGAGTAGGGCAGCGAACGCTTGTCGGCCCAGCTGCCGACCGCCTCCATGTCGATGTTGATCATGGCGCAGACCTGGTCGCGCCCGTCGCCGAACATCACGGCTTCCTTCACGAAGGGAAAGAACTTGAGCTTGTTCTCGAGGTACTTGGGGGCGAACAGCGTGCCGTCGGCGAGCTTGCCCACGTCCTTCACGCGATCGATGATCCGGAGGTGGCCCTCGGTATCGAGGTATCCGGCATCGCCGGTGTGGAACCAGCCCTCGGCATCCTTGGCCTCG
>DATCYZ010000050.1:0-9173 GCA_036526195.1 Burkholderiales bacterium | reverse complement strand
CGGGATCGGCCAGCAGCCCGGCTTCGTCGGCCAGCCGGAACAGCTCTGCGAAGTGCAGCAGGCTGCGCGCCGATTGCTGGCCGCCGACCATCGTGAAGTGGTCCTGGTGGCCGTTCAGCCAGGCCATGAACACCACGCCGGTCTTGTAGAAGCGCGTCGGCGCGCGAAAGATGTGGCGCGACAGCGGCACCGTGGGCGCGAGCACCTCGTGGTACGCCGCGCCGTCGTTCGCCGCGAGCGCGGACAGGGCGGCCGAGGCCGCCGGGGCGATCGAATCGAAGATGCCGAGCAGCGCATCCGAATGCCCCTCGGCATCGCCCTCGATCAGTTCCGCGAAGTTGAAGTCGTCCCCCGTGTACATGCGCACGCCCGCGGGCAGGCGCCGGCGCATCAGGATCTCCTTGTCCTTGTCCAGCAGCGAAATCTTGATGCCGGCCACCTTCTTCGCGTTGCGTCCCAGCATCGCGAGGCAGACCTCCATCGCCGCGAGCGGATCGCGGTGGCCCCAGTAGCCGGCGAGCGCCGGGTCGAACATGTCGCCGAGCCAGTGGATGAACACCGGTTCCTTCACCTGTCCGAGCACCTTGTCGTAGACCCTCGCATAGTCCTCGGGTGAGCGCGCGCAGGCGGCGAGCGCGCGGCTCGCCATCAGGATGATCCGGCCGCCGAGCTTCTCGATGGCGGCACACTGCATGTCGTAGGCCGCGATCACTTCGTCGAGCTTCAGGTCCGCGCTCGGCGCGAGGTGGTCGGTGCCGGCGCCCGAGGCGACAAAGGCCCCCGGCACGTCCTGCGCGGCGTCGAGCGAGCGGCGCACCAGTTCGAGCGACGTGGGCCAGTCCAGCCCCATGCCGCGCTGCGCGGTGTCCATGGCCTCCGCCACGCCGAAACCCCAGGACCACAGGTGCCGGCGATAGGCGATCGTCGCGTCCCAGTCGATCGCCGCCTCCAGCCACGGATCCTTCGCGGAACGCGGATCGGCCACGACGTGCGCGGCGGCCAGCGCGTGGCGCGTGAACGGCGCTCTTGGACGTGCGAATTCACGCGGCGCGCGCACCGCATGATCGTCCAGGCCGCCGGCCTCGGTCGGCAGGCGCAGGGTCAGGATGGTGTCGCGCTTCATGGTCGCGCCCTCACGCCTTGATGGGCGAGACGTCCAGCCACTTGCGCTGCTTCCAGCTCTTCAGCCCGAGCTCCGCAAGCTGCACCCCCTTCGCGCCCTCGAGCAGGCCCCAGCGGAATTCGCCCTCGCCACCGACATGGCGCAGGAACAGCTCCCACTGCGCCTTGAAGGCATTGTCGTAGGCGACGTTGTCCGGCACTTCTTCCCAGTTGGCGAAGAAATCGATCGGTTGGGCGATGTCCGGGTTCCACACCGGTTTCGGCGTGTTGACGCGCGCCTGGCTGACGCAGCGGCGCAGCCCCGCCACGGCCGAGCCGTGCGTGCCGTCGACGTGCAGCGTGAGCAGGTCGTCGCGGCGCACCCGCGTCACCCACGACGAGTTGAAGTGCGCGATCGTGCCGCCCTCGAGCTGGAAGGTGGCGTAGGCGGCGTCGTCCGCCGTCGCCTTGTACTTTTTGCCGTCCTCGTCCCAGCGGTTCGGGATGTGCGTGGCGCCCAGGCAGGAGACCGCCTTCACCTCGCCGAACAGGTTGTCGAGCACGTAGCGCCAGTGGCAGAGCATGTCGAGGATGATGCCGCCGCCGTCCTCGTCGCGGTAGTTCCAGGAGGGGCGCTGGGCCGCCTGCCAGTCGCCCTCGAACACCCAGTAGCCGAACTCGCCGCGCACCGACAGGATGCGCCCGAAAAAGCCGGCATCGCGCAGCCTCTTCAGCTTCAGCATCCCGGGCAGCCAGAGCTTGTCCTGCACCACGCCGTGCTTGATACCGGCCTTCTTCGCGGCGCGATAGAGGTCCATCGCCTCGGCGAGGTTGGTCGCCACGGGTTTTTCGCAATACACGTGCTTGCCGGCGGCGATCGCCTGCTTGAGCAGGCTGGGGCGCAGCTGCGTCGAGGCGGCGTCGAAGAACAGCGCGTCGTCCTTGTTCTTCAGCGCCTTGTCGAGGTCGGTGGTCCAGCGCGCCACGCCATGCGCCTTTGCAAGCCGCTCGACCTTGTCGGCATTGCGGCCGACCAGGATCGGGTCCGGCATCAGCCGCGTGCCGTCCTTCAGCGCCACCCCGCCCTGCTTCATGATCTCGAGCACCGAGCGCACCAGGTGCTGGTTGGTGCCCATTCTTCCCGTGACACCGTTCATGATGATGCCGATGCGTTTTGTCTTCACGTGAACTCCGAATTGATCGGTTGAATGCTCAGGCGCGCGCGCCGGGCGATTCGATGAATTCCAGCGTGACGCCGTCGGCGTCGCGCAGGTAGACCACCTTGCGCCCCTTGTTCGGCCCGGCATTGATCGCCACCGGCGGCGAGATCGCCTTGACGCCGAACTGCCCCGCGGCCGCCACCGCCGCCTCGGCATCGTCGACGTCGAAGGCCATGTGCGCGAACCCGGCATCGCAGGGCCGCGCGTCCACGCGCCCGCGCCCGGCCGGCGCCTTGTACTCGATCAACTCGATCGTGCACCCCGGCCCGCGCAGGAAGGCGATCTCCATTTCCGCGCCCTCGACGCCGGTCACCTTCGAGACCACGGCCGGGTCGCGCGGCGCGCGCGAGATCACCTGGAAACCGAGGCAGTCGCAGAAGAACTTCGCGGTGCGATCGAGGCTGGAAACGGTAAAGCTGGTGTGGTTGGTGCCAAGGACGCGAAAGCTCATTGGATCTCCTTCATCGTGGTCCATTCGGGCTGGGCCGCCGTGGCGTACCCGGTGCAGGCGAGCGAGCCGATCGTCAGCATGCCGTCGCGGATGCGCACCCGCGCCGCGCCGAAGGTGCGCGTGTACAGGTCGGGGTGGGCGTCGAGGAACTCCTGCTGCTCGTCCTCCGACAACGCCGCCATGCCGTTCACGTAATGGTGGCCGTTGCGCTCGACGTGGGTGATGCCGAGGAGGTTCACCAGCGCGAGGTCCTGCTGCAGCGCAAGCCCCGCCTGGATGGTCAGGTCCTCCGCGCTCATGAACATGCGCGCATCGCCCGCCTCGCGGTTCCACAGCGCGCAGCGCGCGCTGTTGAGGATCGACTTGTAGAGCCCCTTGCAGGTCTTAGAGGACACGCCCGCATAACCGAGCGCGCGGGCCCGCGGAAAGACCTCCAGCGAATCGTCCGACTCGTCGATGATCACCGGTCGATCGACCCCCTCGACGCGGCGATCGAGCGCCACGGCGCGCTTGATCGGCTGCTCGATCAGAGCCACGCTCTTCACCAGGCGCGCGAGCCGCGCATCCGCGTTCATCGCCCGCCACAGGGCGGCGACGCCGTCCATGTCCTCGTACTGCTCGTTGCCGTCCAGCGTCGCCTGGTAGGGCCCGGGGGCCCGGTCGAGCACCGCCGCGATCTCGGCCAGGCGCTCGATGTCCGCCTTCACCTCACCCGCCACCTTGATCTTGAACCAGCGATGCCCGTAGGCCGACACCACTTCATCGAGCGTCTCGGGCAGGCCGTCGCCGACGCGTTCGCGCCCCGGGTTCGCGGTGACCGGGTCGACGAGGCCCACGGTATGGCGCGCCGCGATGGTCTCGCCCGGGCGCAACCCGGACAGGAAGCCGTCGAGGTCGAACCCTGCGAACTCCGGCAGCCAGTCCGCCGGCGCGATGCCCGGGGCATTGGCGCGAACCGCGTCGTAGAACGAAACGCCGAGCGCGCGACACAGCGCATCGAGCAGGGCGCGATCGATGAGCGCGGGGCCGTAGTTCGACACCAGGGCGTTCAGCCCCTGCTTCGCGCCCGCCTCGATCTGGCCCGCGTAGTGCGCCCGGAAGTGGCCGAAGGCGGTGTTCGCGCCGCCGGCGCGGTAGGCCGCCGCCGCCAGGCGCAGCGCGTTGCGCAACTGCTCGAAGTTGTCCTCGTTCGAGAGCGCCGGATCCTTGTCGAACCACTTCGGCGCGAGGAGTTCCGCCGCGCCGCCCGCCGCCTCGCGCCCGTCTTCGAGCCGGATGCGCGCCCGCACGAAGGCCTGGGGCGCGGCGGTGAGCGTGACCACGCCGAAGCGGAACGGCATGCGCAGCACCACGTCGCGCTCGAAGAGCCCGATGGAGACGATGCTGAAGCGGGGCGCGAGGGACATAAGGATTTGTAACCAGACAGTTAATTCTCGCCGCCGTCCGGACCGGCGTCAACCCTGTTTCATCCTGCGGCGCCGGGGCGGCGCCGGACTCAGCGGCCGGCCGCGCGCTCCTGCAGGGCCTCGAGGATGCCCTTGAGATAACCGATGGCGCGCGCGGCGGCGCCCGGCCCGTCGGGCACGTAATCGAAGGGCTCGACCGCGACATCGCCGGTGTAGCCGTGGCGCAAGAGCGCGGCGAAGAGCGCCGCGAAGGTCTGCTCCCCCTGCCCCGGCCCGCGCCGGTTGCGGTCGTTGACCTGGACATGCGCGATCAGGCCTTTCGGCAGCCAGGTGTCGACCAGCGCAGCGAGCGACGCGGCTTCCATGCGCCCGGCAGAACTGCAGTCGAGCATCGAGCGCACGGCCGGATTGCCGATGGCCGCCACCAGTCCCGCGGCCTCCTCCAGGGTGTTGACCAGGGGCGTCTGGTCCGCGCCGAGCGGCTCGACGCAATACAGCACGCCGGCCTTCTGCGCGCGTTCGGCCACGGCGGCGAAGCAGTCCTGCGCTCGCGCCAGGGCCGATTCACGCGTGTCGCCGGCCTCGACGCGGCGCTGCTGCGGCGAGCCGTGCACCAGGTAGCGCCCGCCGAGGGCGGCGCAGAGATCGATCAGCGCGAGCATCACGTCGACGGTGCGCCGGCGCGTGGCGTCGTCGCGCGCGCTGATGGACAGTCCCGCGGGCCGCACCAGCAGCCAGTGCAGCCCGGTGATGGCCACGCCCGCGTCCTCCGCCGCCGAGCGCGCTGCGGCGATCTGCGCCGCGCCGATCCGGTGCGGTTCCTCCGACAGCGTGTAGGGCGCCACCTCGAGCCCGTCGTAGCCGAGCTTGGCGACGTACTCGCATTGCGCCGGGAACGGCATCGGGGCAATTACTTCATTGCACAGGGCGATGCGCATGGCGGATTACTTGCGGACGCCTTTGAGGATCATGGCGACATTGTGCCTCGCCCGCTCGGCGAGCGCCTCGGGCGCCATCAGGTCGCGCGCGAAGATCCGCGAGAGCGTGTAGCGGTTGCTCAGGTAGAAGTAACCCTCGCCGGCGATCGAGATGTAGAGCTGCACCGGGTCGATGCCCTTGCGGAACAGGCCCTCGCGCGCGCCGCGCTCGAGGATCTCGGCCAGCGTCTGCACCAGCGGCGAGTGCATTTCCGGCACGCGCTTGGATTTCCTGACGTGCCGGCCCTTGTGCAGGTTCTCGCTGTTGAGGAAGGTCAGGAACTCGGGGTGCGCGAGGAAGTACTCCCAGGTGAATCGCACCAGGCGCTCGAGCGCCGCGACCGGCGCCAGGTGCTCGAGGTCCAGGCTGCGCTCGGCGTTCCGAATATGCGCGTAGCGCGCCTCCAGCGCGGCGAGGAACAGGTCCTCCTTCGAGCCGAAGTAGTAGTACAGCATGCGCTTGTTCGCGCCGGCGCGCGCGGCGACGCGGTCCACGCGGGCCCCGCCGAGGCCGAAGCGCGCGAACTCGACCGTTGCTGCGTCCAGGATGCGCTGGCGCGTGCGGTCCGGGTCCCGGACCGCACCGCCCCGGGTCTTCGCGCGCTTCGCAGCAGTGGGTTTGCGGGTCGCCATGTCCGGGCAGGATTATGCCCTGCCCGCTTTTTCGCCCGCCGTCCGACCCGGCCTACTGCGCTTTTGCGCCGACCGCCGCGGCGATCTTGCGGATCTTCGCGACCTCCTCGCCGAGGAACTTGCCGAGCTCCTCCGGGCTGCTGGTGTCCGCGTCCGTGCCGATGGCGAGGAAGCGATCCTTCATCTCCTTCGTGGCCATCGCCTTGACGATCTCGCCGTTGAGGCGCTGCACCACCTCCTTCGGCATCCCGGCCGGCCCGACCACGGCCTGCCAGGTCGAGAACGAGAAGCTCGGGAAGCCGGACTCGGCGAAGGTCGGCACCTCGGGGACGATCTGCGAGCGCTTCGGCGTGGTCACGGCGATCGCGTTCAGCTTGCCTGCCTTGACGTGGCCGATGACGTCCGAAATGTTGGCGAACATCACGTGCCCGCTGCCGCCGAGCATGTCCTGTACCGCCGGCGCGCCGCCCTTGTAATGCACCGTCACCCAGTCGAGGCCCGCCACCTGCTTGAACATCTCCCCCGAGAGCCGCGTGAGCGTGGTCGCGCCCGGGGAGGCGAGGTTCAGCTTGCCGGGATTGGCCTTCGAGTAGGCGATCAGCTCGGCGGGCGTCTTCGCCGGCACCGACGGGCTGGTGACCGCGAGGATCGGTACCGTGGCGACCAGCCCGACCGGGCTGAAATCCTTCACCGGGTCCCAGGTCAGGTTGGCGAAGAACGCCGGGGCGGTGGCGAAGGAGGTGGCCGCCATCAGCAGCGTGTAGCCGTCGGGCGCCGAACGGGCGACGAAATCGGCCGCGATGTTGCCGCTTGCGCCGGGCTTGTTCTCGACCACCACGGCCTGGCCCAGCACGCTGCCGAGCCGGTCGGCGAGCGCGCGCGCCGCGAGGTCGGTCGAGCCGCCCGGCGGGAAGCCGACGAGCAGCCGGACCGGGCGCACCGGATAGCTGCCTTGCGCCTGCGCGAGGGGGGCGGCGAGGACCGCGGCGAGGAGGGTGCAGGTAAGAAGGGTGCGACGTTTCATGGTGACCTCCGTTACTGGGGCTTGATGTTGGCGAATTGGGCGACCTTGGTCCAGCGGGCAATCTCGTCGGCCAGGAACTTGCCGAAGGCCTCGGGCGAGCCGGTCTCGATGTTCATGCCGAGGCCCTGCAGGCGGTCCTTCACCTCCGGCATCGCGAGCACGGCGGCGATGTCGGCGTTGAGCTTCGCGATCACCGCCTTCGGCGTGCCGGCCGGCGCGAGCACGCCCTGCCAGACCGAGGCATCCAGCCCGGGCGCCACGGTTTCGGCAAGCGTCGGCACGTTCGGCAGCATCGGCGCGCGTTTTGCCGTCGTCGCCGCCAGGGCGCGCAGCTTGCCGCCCTCGACGTGCTTCACCGCCTCGACCACGTTGACGATCATGGCCTGGACCTCGCCGGCGATCACCGCCTGCAGCGCCGGGGCGCCGCCCTTGTACGGCACCATGACGACATCGGTGCCGGTGACCTGCTTGATCAGCTCGAAGGTCATGCGCTGGCCGCTGGCCGCGCCCGGCGCGGAGAAATTCAGCTTGCCCGGCTGGCTCTTCGCCAGCGCGATGAATTCCTGGATGGTGGCGGCCTTCACCGCGGCGTTCACCACGAGGATGTTCGGGATGGTCGAGATCATCGTCACCGGCGCGAGGTCCTTCATCGCGTCGTACTGCAGGCTGGCGAAGGTGCTCGGGCTGATGGCGATCGCCGTGGTGGCGAGCAGCAGGGTGTGGCCGTCGGGCGCGCTTTTCGCGACGTCCGCGGTGCCGATGTTCGCGCCGGCGCCTGGCTTGTTCTCGACGAGGACCGTCTGGCCCCATTTCTCCTGCAGCTTGGGCGCGATCAGGCGCGCCGTGATGTCGGTCGAGCCGCCGGGCGGGAACGCCACCACGAGGTGCACGGCTTTCGATGGGAACTGCGCCTGGGCCAGGGTGGCGGCGGCGACGAGGAGGGCTGCGAAGATGATGCGGGCCATGATGGATCTCCTTTGAATCAGATCTGCAGCGGCAGGGCGAACTTCTTCACTTTGGCGTCGTCGATCTCGACGCCGAGACCGGGGCCGGTCGGCACCCGGGCAATCTGTCGCTCGACCGGCAGCGGCCGGGCGAGGTAGTCCTCGGCGATGAACTGCGGGCCGTTCAGGTCCACCGGCAGCGTGATGCCGTAGGCGGCGAACAGGTGGACCGAGGCGGCGAAGCCGATCGGCGCGTCCATCAGGCCGGAGCCGATCAGGGTCAGCCCGGCGTTCAGCGCAAGGTCGCACATCTGGCGCGCGTAATGGATGCCGCCGGTCTTCGACACCTTGATGGCGAGGCCCTCGACCGCGCCGCGGCGGATCAGTTCGACGACGAAGGGCAGGCCCATGGCCGCCTCGTCGAGCGCGATGGTGAGTCCCGAGGCCGTCAGCAGCTTTTTCATCGCGTAGACGTCGTTCATCGGCACCGGTTGCTCGAAGAGCGTGATGCCGAGGCGCTCGAAGGCACGCGCCATGCGCAGCGCCTCCTCCATCGTGTAGCCCTGGTTTGCGTCCGGCCAGACGTAAGCACCCTCCGCGGCTTCCACCACCGCGCCGACGAGGGCCGCGTCCAGCGCCTTGTGGTGCCCGACCTTCACCTTGAAGCCGCGGTAGCCCTCGGCAAGGCCTTCGCGCGTGAGCTTCGCGGCCGCCTCGGGCGTGGCCGCGGAGACCAGCCGCGCGAGCGGCACCGAATCGGCGCGCTTGGCGCCGAGCCAACTCTGCAGCGGAATGCCGAGGCGCTTGCCGATCAGGTCGTGCACCGCGAGGTCGATCGCGCACTTGGCGATCGGCTGCCCCGGGTCGAGGCCGCTGGCGAGCTCCTGGTTCATCTTCGCGTGCAGCCCGGCGATGTCAAAGACGTCGTGCCCGATCACCGCCGGCGCGAGGTATTGCCGGATCGAGGTGACGCAGGACTCCAGCGTCTCGGCGGACCAGCGCCGGCTCGGTCCCGCCTCCCCCCAGCCGATGTGGCCGTCGGCGTCGGTGATCTTCACCAGCGCAATGCGCTTGCCCTCGTCCAGCGTGCGCGAGGGCCCGCGCGGCAGCGTCAGCACCGCCTTCATCGGCAGGCGCACCGGAAACACCTCGATCGACTGGATCAGCACGAGACCGTCACTCCTGCGTCGATGCCCGACATCGGCTGTTTTGTCTCACCCATCAGCTGCGGCTGACGAACACGGGACTGGCCCATGCCATCTGCCCGTTGGTCTGGCGCGCCCGCAGATAGACGTACGAGCCGGCCTCGGCGACGGTCAGCGACACCGCGCCTTCGACCGTCGACTCGGCGCGCGGCACCAACCGGTGCAACTGCCAGCTCTCCTTCGGAAACGGCCCCGTCTGCAGGTTGCGCGAG
>DATCYZ010000049.1:0-6952 GCA_036526195.1 Burkholderiales bacterium | reverse complement strand
ATCGCACAGGGCACCCGGCTCGCGGTCGCACTCGGCGACCCCGCGGCGCTCGGCGCGGCGCTCGAGGGCGTGCGCGGCCTGCTGCTCGCCGGACGCGGCAGCGCCGCCTCGCCCGAAGAACTCGCCGCGGCGCTCGCCCTGCGCGCGAACTACGACGGCGTGATGCTGGCGGCGGAGGACCTCGCCTGCTACCCGCTCGATTGAACGCCGCGCGCCCCCGCGCGATAAAATTGCGCCATGGCCCGTCCTTCCGGATTCCGGGCGGCACTGCGGCGACTCACCCGGTTTCTCGCGCCCGCCCCCCTGCTCCTGCCCCTCGCGCTCGGCGCCCTGCTCGCAACCGCTGAGGCGCGCGCGCAGCGCTTCGATCCGAAGTGCATCGGCGGCGTGCTGAACCTGTACGTCGAGAACGACCTGTTCTTCCAGACCGACCGCAACTACACCAGCGGCGTGAAGCTGGCCTGGGTCTCGCCGGACCTCGACAGCTACGAGCGCGACGCCTGCCTGCCCGACTGGGTGAAGCCGCTCAACGAGCGGGTGCGCAACATGTTCGGCTTTTCCTCGGTCGGCGCACATGAGCGCAACATGGTGATCACCCTGGGCCAGGAGATCTACACACCCGGTGAGCGCACGCGCACCGACGTGATCCTGAACGACCGTCCCTACGCAGGCTGGCTCTATCTTGGCCTGGGCTACAACGAGCGCCGGCGCCCGACCGACTCGGCGATCGAGCGGCTCGATTCGCTGGAGTTCAACCTCGGCGTGGTCGGCCCGCTCGCGCTCGCGCGCGTCTCGCAGAACCTGATCCACGACCTGCGCGGCTTCGAGCGCTGGAACGGCTGGTCGAACCAGCTGCACAACGAACCCGGCGTGCAGGTGGTCGCCGAGCGCAAGTTCAAGGGCCTGTTCGCGCGCAGCAACGTGGACGCCATCGGACACTACGGGGTGAGCCTCGGCAACGTCGCCACGCACCTGAATGCCGGGATGGAGCTGCGCGTCGGCACGGCGCTGCCAGACGACTTCGGCTCATCGCCGGTGCGCCCCGCCGGCAACAACAGCGCGCCCGGCGCCTACCGGCGCGAGGTCGCCGGACGGCGCGGCATCCACGCCTTCGCCGCGCTCGACCTGCGCGCGGTGGCGCGCAACATCTTCCTCGACGGCAACACCTTCCGCTCGAGCCACAGCGTGAAGAAGGAGCCGCTGGTGGCCGACATCGCGCTCGGCGTGGCGGCCTTCGCCGGCGCCTGGAAGTTCTCCTTCGGCCGCGTCATCGGCTCGAAGGAGTTCGCTGGCCAGACCAGCCGGCACTCCTACGGTTCGTTCACCCTCAGCCGCGACTTCGACTGAGCAGCGGCCGCAGCGCCAGCAGCCCGAGCGCAGGCCCGGCGGCGAGCACCACGAAAAGCCACTGGACCGGAATGCGCGTCGCAAGCGCGTTCAGCAGTTCTATGGCCGGGATGGTGATCGCGAAGCCGATGCAGTTGACGATGGTCAGCGCGGCGCCGACGCCCTCGCGCGGCGCGTTCTGCGCGTTCAGCGTGGAGAACTGCGGCGAGTCGCCCACCACCGCAACGCCCCAGGCCACCAGAAACGCGACGTAGAGCGGGGTCGGCGCGAAGAACGCGAGCGGCGAGACGAGGCAGCACAGGCCCGAGAAGGCGAGCTGCCCGGCGGCCACCGGCGCGCTGCCGAGGCGCAGCGAGGCGAGCCCGCCGGCGGCGCAGCCGGCGAAGCCCGCCGCGATGATCACGAAGGTCCACAGCGACACCTCCAGCACCACGCCCTGCAGCGCCGCATGCGCCGCGAGCGCCACCGGCACGAAGGCCCAGAAGGCGTACAACTCCCACATGTGGCCGAAGTAACCGAAGGCCGAGGCGCGAAAGCGGGGCGAGGCAAACACGGCGCCGAGCGCGCGCGGGTCGAAGCGCGCGCTCGGCCCCAGGTAGGGGCCGTCGGGCACCGCGAGGTACATCAGGCAGCCGCCCGCGGCGGCCACCAGCGACACCGAGGCCATGACGGCCTGCCAGGGCAGCGCGCCGCCGAGCGCCTTGATCAGGTGCGGCAGGGCCGTGCCCACCACCAGCGCGCCGACCAGGTAACCCATGGCGCGGCCGAGCCCCTCGCGGTACCAGCCCGAGGCGATCTTCATGCCGACCGGATAGATGCCCGCCAGCGTGAAGCCGGCCAGGAAGCGCAACACGACGAGTAGCTCGAGCCCGCTCGCCGCGGTCGCGAGAAGGTTGACGCCGGCGCCGGCGAGCGAGGCGGCAAGGTAGACGCGACGCGGCGAGAAGCGGTCGGCGAGCGCGAGGAAGGCAAACACCAGCGTGCCGGCGATGAAGCCGAGTTGCACCGCCGAGGTCAGCGTGCCGAGCGCGCTCGCGTGCAGCCCCCAGTCGCGCTGCAGATCCGGCAGCACCGCATTGCCGGCGAACCACAGCGAGGTCCCGGCGAACTGCGCAGCGACGATGGCCGGCAGGATGCGGCGGCTGCGCGGGGAACTGCCGGGCGCGGCTACTTCCAGTTCGGCGGCCGCTTCTCGATGAAGGCGTCCATGCCTTCGCGCCCTTCCGGGTGCGCGAAGCTGCAGGCGATGACGCCCGAGGCGAGCTCGTAGGCCCCCGCCACGCCGAGGTCCATCTGCTGATAGAAGGCGCGCTTGCCGGCGGCGACGGTGGCCGGCGGCTTGGCGGCGATCTTTCGCGCGAGCGCGTCCACGGCGGCATCCAGCGCTTCCGCCGGCACCACCTGGTTCACCAGGCCCCACTCCAGCGCCTGCTGCGCGTCGACCAGGTCGCCGGTCAGCAGCATCTCCATCGCCCGCTTGCGCGACACGTTGCGCCCTACGGCGACGCCGGGGGTCGAGCAGAAGAAGCCCCAGTTCACCCCGGGCGTGGTGAACTTCGCCGCCTCGGAGGCCACCGCGAGGTCGCACTGCGCGACCAGCTGGCAGCCTGCGGCGGCGGCGGCGCCGTGCACGCGCGCGATCACCGGCTGCGGCAGCGCGGCGATCGACTGCATCATGCGGCTGCACTGTGCGAACAGCGCTTCGATCTTCGGCTGCGCGCCGAGCGCACGGATCTCCTTCAGGTCATGGCCGGCGCAGAAGCCCTTGCCGGCGCCGGCCAGCACCACCACGCGCACCGAGGGGTCTGCGCCGATGGCGTCGAAGGCGTCCTGCAGCGCGGCCAGCATCGCGCTGGTGAGCAGGTTCATCTGCTGCGGACGGTTCATGGTCAGCGTGGCAATGCCGGCGCGATCCTCGCGCAGCAGGTGCGGGGCTTCGGGGTGGGGGACGGCGCTCATTGGCTGGGCCTCCTGGAACTTCCAGCCGCGACGCTTTGCCGCGGCAGGGTTTCGACCGACTTCCTGCGGAAGTCGGTCGATCTGGAAAGAACCATCACGAATCGATCGCGCTGGTCGACTTCGCCTTCTCGCGCAGCATGAATTTCTGAATCTTGCCGGTGGAGGTCTTGGGCAGTTCGCCGAAGACCACCGCGCGCGGCGCCTTGAACTTCGCCATGTGCTGGCGGCAGAACTCGATGATCTCCTTTTCGGTGGCCCTGGCGTCGGCCTTCAGTTCGACGAAGGCGCAGGGAGTCTCGCCCCATTTCGGATCCGGCATGGCCACGACGGCGGCGGCCATGACCGAGGGATGGCGGTACAACGCGTCCTCGACCTCGATCGAGCTGATGTTCTCGCCGCCGGAGATGATGACGTCCTTGGAACGGTCCTTGATCTTCAGGTAGCCGTCGGGCTGCATGACGGCGAGGTCGCCGGAATGGAACCAGCCGCCGCGGAACGCCTCCTCGGTCGCCTTCGGGTTCTTCAGGTAGCCCTTCATCGTGATGTTGCCGCGGAACATGATCTCGCCCATGGTCTGGCCGTCGGCGGGCACCGGCTGCATGGTTTCCGGGTCCATGACGGCAAGGCCTTCCTCGACGGTGTAGCGCACGCCCTGCCGGCCGTTCAGCGTGACCTGCTCGGCCAGCGGCAGCAGCGACCATTCGGGCTGCTTGGCGCAGACGGTCGCCGGCCCGTAGGTTTCGGTCAGGCCGTAGACATGGGTGATCGAGAAACCGATTCTCTCCATGCCCTCGATGATGGCCGCGGGCGGCGCGGCACCCGCCACCAGGCAGTTCACCTTCTGCCTGATGCCCTCGCGCATCGTGGCGGGCGCGTTGATCAGGGTCTGGTGCACGATCGGCGCGCCGCAGTAGTGCGTGACGCCGTGCGCCTTGATCAGTTCGAAGATCTTCGCCGGGTCGACCTTGCGCAGGCAGACGTTGGTGCCGGCGTTCGCCGCCATGGTCCATGGGAAGCACCAGCCGTTGCAATGGAACATCGGCAGCGTCCACAGGTAGACCGCGTGCTGCGGCATGCCCCAGACCAGGATGTTGCCGACGCCGTTCAGGTAGGCGCCGCGATGGTGGTAGACCACGCCCTTGGGATTCCCGGTCGTACCCGAGGTGTAGTTCAGCGCGATCGCCTGCCATTCGTCCTCGGGCCAGGACCAGGCATCGTCCGGATCGCCCGACGCCAGCAGTTCCTCGTAGGTGCATGTCCCGAGGCGCTTGCCGGGTCCGTCGTATTCCGCGTCCTCGACGTCGATCACCTCGATGTCGCGGCCCGCGATCTTCAGTGCCGCCTCGATGGTCGGCGAGAACTCGCGGTCGACCAGCAGCAGCTTCGCCTCGCCGTGGTTCAGCATGAAGGCGATGGCCTCGGCGTCCAGCCGGGTGTTGAGCGAGTTCAGCACGCCGCCGGTCATCGGCACGCCGAAGTGTGCCTCGTACATGGCCGGGATGTTCGGCAGCATCACCGCCACCGTGTCGCCGAGGCCGATGCCGCGCTTCTTCAGCGCCGAGGCAAGGCGCCGGGCCCGCTCCCAGGTCTGCTTCCAGGTGATGCGCTGCTTGCCGTGAACCACGGCGAGCCGGTCCGGGTAGACGCTCGCGGCCCGCTCAAGGAAGGTGATCGGCGAGAGCGGCGCGTAGTTGGCCGGGTTCTTGTCGAGGTGCTGTTCGTAGGGGTTCGCGCGCATGGTGCGGCAAGTATAGCGCCGCGCCCCCGGGGCTTCAGCCCCCGCGCTCGACACCGCGCGGCGCGAGCAGCAGCAATTCCTCGAGGTGCTTCTTCCACAGCGCCGCCCGCATGGTGGTGCCGTGGCCGCCGGTGTCGGGTGAGCCCGGGATCAGCACGTAGCGGGCGTTCTTCAGCCGCGCGAGTTCCTTCTCCATGACGCCGAGTTCCGGCGGGTTGCGCTCGTCGTCGGCGGAATTCACCGCCACCACCGAGGCCTTGATGCGCTCGAGCTGCGGCGAGACGTCGTAGTCGAAGGACGATTCCCACTGGTAGAGCGCGTCGTTGGCATCGCCGCGGAACGGCTGCGCGAGGCGCGCGGCGATCAGCGCGTCGGCCTTCTCGCGCGTCGGCGCCTGGCGGTAGAGCGCCTGGTTGCCGCCGTTGGTGGCGAGCGCGAAATGCACCAGCGCGCGCTGCACGCCGCGCGGCTGCGCGGTGTAGTTGCCGCCGTTGTACTCCGGATCGTTGCGGATCGCGTCGACCAGGAAGCGCCGCATCATCCAGTTGCGGCCGGACATCGCCACCGGCAGCGAGGCCATCGGCACCAGCGCGTCGACGAAGTCCGGGTACTTCACGCCCCACATCCAGGCCTGCATGCCGCCCATCGAGTTGCCGAGCACCAGCCGCAGGTGCCGGATGCCGAGGCCCTCGGTGACCAGGCGGTACTGCGCGGACACCATGTCGTCGTAGTTGTAGCGCGGGAACTTCGCGCGCAGGCCGTCGGAAGGCTTGGTCGACTTCCCGGCACCGAGCGCGTCAGGCAGGATGATGAAGTAGCGGTTCGCATCCAGCGGCTGGCCGGGCCCGAAGAGTTCGTCGGCAAAGCCCTTCGCCAGCATGCTCGCGCCCGAACCGGTGGTGCCGTGCAGGATCAGCACCGGCTCGCCCGAGGGCGATCCAATGGTGCGGTAGTGCAGCTTCACCTCGGGCAACACCTCGCCGGTGTGAAAGCGGAAATTTCGGGCGGTCCAGCTGCCTTCCTGCGGCGCAGGATGGCCCTGCGCCGCCGCAGGCAGCGCGAGCACGAAAGAGCACAGGAAAAGCAGCCAGGGCGTCAGGGCGCGCGATGCTCGCATGATGGTCCTCGCAGACGTGGGGGGGAGGCAGGCTGCGCGATCATACCGCCTGGAACCCGCTCGCGGCCGCGGCCATTTGAACCCGGCTACACTTCATCATCGAACCGGATTTCGCAGCGCACCATGGACGCCCCGCTCCTCGTCGAGACCCCCTCACTGCGCATCGCCTGCCACGTCGCGGGCCCGGAAGACGGCCCGCCGGTGTTCCTGATGCACGGCTTTCCCTACGACATCCACGCCTACGAATCGGTCGCGCCCCGGCTTGCAGCGCGCGGCTGCAGGGTGATCGTGCCCTTCCTGCGCGGCTTCGGCGCGACCCGCTTTCGCAACGCGGCCACCCCGCGCTCCGGCGAGCAGGCCGCACTGGGCGCCGACCTGCGCGCGCTGATGGACGCGCTCGGCATCGCCCGGGCGACGCTGGCCGGCTACGACTGGGGCGGTCGTGCCGCCTGCGTGGTGGCGGCGCTGTGGCCGGAACGCTGCACCGCGCTGGTGTCCTTCAACAGCTACAACGTGCAGAACATCGCCGCAGCGATGACCCCGGAGGCACCGGAGAACGAGCGCCGTCTCTGGTACCAGTACTACCTGCACAGCGCGCGCGGCCGCAACGCGCTGGAGAAGGACCGCCGCGCGTTCATTCGGCTGCTGTGGCAGGAATGGTCGCCGAGCTGGAAATTCGACGAGGCCACCTTCGAACGCAGCGCGCCCGCCTGGGACAACCCCGATTTTGTCGACGTGGTGGTGCAGTCCTACCGCCACCGCTTCGGCCTCGCGCCCGGCGACCCGGGGCT
>DATCYZ010000048.1:0-26811 GCA_036526195.1 Burkholderiales bacterium | reverse complement strand
CCCCGCCCCGGAACCGACCCGCCCCCCCCCCTGCAACCCGCACGCCGACCCTCGCAGCCCCTCGCCTACGCCGTGGCTGCCGCCCTGCTTCTGGCCATGGTCGGGATCGCCTTCGCGTCCGGGCGCTATCCGGTCGCGCCTGCCGACCTGTTCGCCCTCCTCGAGGCACTTGTCACGGGTGGATCGGCTGCCGTGCCCGCCGAGGTCGAGGCCGTCGTGACGCAGGTGCGCGGTCCGCGCGTGCTGGGCGCCCTGCTGGTGGGTGCCTCGCTCGCCGCCGCCGGCACCGCCTACCAGGGGACCTTCCGCAATCCCCTGGTGTCGCCGGACATCCTCGGCGTGTCGACCGGGGCGGCATTGGGCGCGGTGCTGGCGATCTTTCTTTCGCTCGGCCCGCTGCAGATCCAGCTGTTTGCCTTCGCCGGCGGGATCGCGGCCGTGGCGCTGGTCTATGCCGTCGGTTCGCGGCTGCGCGGGCACGATCCGCTGCTTGCGCTCGTCCTGACAGGGGTGGTCATCGGCACGCTTCTCGGCTCGGTCATCGCACTCATCAAGTACCTCGCCGATCCGTTCAACCAGTTGCCTGCCATCACCTTCTGGCTGCTGGGCAGCCTCGCGTCGATTGCGCCACGGGACCTGGCCGTGGCCGCCCCGCTCGCGCTCGCCGGGCTGCTGCCCATGGTGCTGCTGCGCTGGCGGATCAACCTGCTCGCGCTTCCCGATGACGAGGCGCGCGCGCTCGGCACGGACACCCGGCGCCTGCGCCTCATGGTGGTCGCGTCCGCCACGCTGATGACGGCGTCCGCGGTCGCTCTGAGCGGCATCATCGGCTGGATCGGCCTGCTCGTCCCGCATGCAGCGCGGCTTTTGGTCGGCCCGGACTTCGGGCGCCTGCTGCCACTGGCCATGCTGATCGGCGCAGCGTTCATGCTGGGCGTGGACACGCTGTGCCGCACGCTCGCACCGATCGAGATTCCGCCTGGCGTGCTCACCGCCCTGCTCGGCACGCCGGCCTTCCTCTGGCTGTTCGCCACCTCGCGCAGGCGCTGGTGATGCTCGGGGTCGAATCGCTCGCCTTCGGGTTTCCCGGGCACGTCATCGGGCGCGACGTGAGCTTTCGCCTGCGCGCCGGCGAGGTGATGTGCGTGCTCGGGCCGAACGGCGGCGGCAAGACGACGCTGCTGCGCACCCTGGTCGGCCTGTTGCCGGCGCACGCGGGGCACATCACGCTCGCCGGAGACGCGCTCGCAAGACTGCCGCGTGCCGAGCTTGCACGACGCCTCGGCTACGTGCCGCAGGGCCATGCCGGATCGTTCGCCTATACCGTCGGGGAACTGGTGCTCATGGGGCGCGCCCCGTATCTCGGGGCGTTCGCGGCGCCGGGCGCACAGGACCATGACATCGCCGTCGCCGCGCTCGAGACCCTGGGCATTGGACACCTTGCCGATCGTCCCGTCACCGAGGTATCCGGGGGCGAGCGTCAGCTTGCGCTGGTGGCCCGCGCGCTTGCACAAGGGCCCCGCCTGATGGTCATGGACGAACCCACGGCAGGACTGGATTTCGGCAACCAGACCCGCGTGCTGGCGCACATCGATGCGCTCGCCGCGCAGGGCATCACGGTGCTTTTCTCGACCCACGATCCGGACCACGCCTTTCGCCATGCCACGCAGGCGCTGCTGCTCGGCGAAGGCCGCGCGCTCGAGATCGGGCCGCCGGCGCAGGTGATTCGCGACGCGACGCTGGAGCGCCTCTACGGCGTGCCGGTGCGCGTCATCGCACTGGAAGGCGGCGGATACACCTGCTTGCCAGCGCCGGTGCGCTGAACTACACTTTTCACGCATCACGTCGGGGTCGCAGGCCCCCGGCGCATCAAGACGGCGGTCCGTCCAAGCACTGCGGCACACTCTCAGGGAGAGCGCCATGGACGCATCCGTCACCGCCGCATACCTGCGGCAATCGCCCGAACTTCCGCAACCCCCGCGCGTCATCGATCTGCGCCCCGGCGCATGCGCACGAATTCCGGCCGCTGGCCAGAGGCACGCGTCATGACGCCCGACATCCTGCCCCTGCCCTTCGAGGCCGGCGCACTGGACGCGCTGAGCGAGCGGCTCATGACCTCGCACCACGCCAACAATTATTCGGGCGCCGTGAAGCGCCTGCACGCCATCCGCGGCCGGCTCGCCGAACTCGACTGGAATGCCGCGCCCGGTTTCGTCATCAACGGCCTGAAGCGCGAGGAACTGGTCGCCGCGAACTCGATGGTCCTGCACGAGTTGTACTTTGCCGGCCTCGGCGGCGACGGCGTGCTGCCGACCGGCGGCCTGTCGGTCGGCATCGATCGCGATTTCGGCTCGGTGGCGCGCTGGCGCGCAGAGTTCGTGGCGCTCGCCACGTCACTGGGCGGCGGATCCGGCTGGGCGCTGCTGTCCTGGTCGGCACGCGAGCAGCGCCTGATCAATCACCAGGCGAGCGACCACACCCAGCTGCTCTCCGGCGCCACGCCGATCCTCGCGCTCGACATGTACGAGCACGCGTATCACATCGACTACGGCGCGGATGCGAAATCCTACGTCGGTGCGGTGATGCGCAACTTCGCCTGGGCGCGCATCGCCGAGCGCTACGTCGCGGCGGTGCATGCCTCATGCGAGGCGCTGTCCATGGACGCCGTCGAAGTGGAAAAGGACGCCGCGCTGGTGCGCCTCGACGTCCGACGCAAGGGCGCCTTTGACGCCAGCAAGGAAGTGATCCCGGGCGCCGTGTGGCGGGACCCGCAGACCGTCGATGCCTGGGCGCCTGCGCTGCGGGGGCAGAAGGTCGCGGTGTACTGCGTGTACGGACACGAGGTCGGCCAGTCGACCGCGGCGCGGTTGCGCCTCGCAGGGGTCGACGCCGGCTTCATCGCCGGCGGAATTGTGGACTGGAAGGCCGCCGGCAGGCCGCTGGCGCCGCGGTGAGCGGCGTCGACCCGGACGCGGCCGCGCCCTTGCGCCCGATCAGCCTGCGCGAGGCCTTCCGCTTCTGGCTGAAGCTCGGTTTCATCAGCTTCGGCGGGCCCACCGGCCAGATCGCGATCATGCACCAGGAGCTGGTGGAGCGGCGGCGCTGGCTCTCGGAGAAGCGCTTCCTGCACGCGCTCAACTTCTGCATGGTGCTGCCCGGACCCGAGGCGCAGCAGCTGGCCACCTATATCGGCTGGCTGATGCATCGCACCTGGGGCGGCATCATCGCCGGAGGGCTGTTCGTGCTGCCGTCGGTATTCATCCTGGTCGGCCTGTCATGGGTGTACCTGGCGCACGGCGACGTGCCGCTGGTGGCGGGCCTGTTCTACGGCATCAAGCCCGCAGTGACCGCCATCGTCCTGGTTGCCGCGCACCGCATCGGCTCGCGCGCGCTGCGCCATCCCGCGCTCTGGGGCATTGCCGCGGCGGCCTTCGTCGCGATCTTTGCGCTCAAGGTGCCGTTCCCGGCAATCGTGCTGGCGGCCGGAATCCTCGGCCTCCTCGGTGGACGTTACGCGCCCGCCGTGTTCGCGGCGGGCGGCGGACACGGCGCCGCGGGCAAGGCGTACGGCCCTGCCCTGATCGACGACGACACCCCGACGCCCGTCCACGCGCTGTTTTCGTGGCCCCGGATGTGGGCCTTCCTCGCCGCAGGCGTCGTCCTTTGGCTGCTCATGCTCGGCGGCCTGATGCTCGCGTTCGGCTGGCAGGCCACGCTCACGCAGATGGGCTGGTTCTTCACCAAGGCCGCGCTGCTGACCTTCGGCGGCGCCTATGCGGTGCTGCCCTACGTCTACCAGGGCGCCGTCGAGCACTATCAGTGGTTGAGCGCAACGCAGATGATCGACGGGCTCGCCCTCGGAGAAACCACCCCGGGCCCGCTCATCATGGTGGTGGCCTTCGTCGGCTTTGTCGGCGCATGGACGCAGTCGGGCATCGGCGATCTGCAGTTCGTGGCGGGCGCCGCCGGCGCGGTCGTTGCCACGGCGTTCACCTTCCTGCCCTCGTTCGTCTTTATCTTCATGGGCGCGCCCTTCGTCGAGACGACGCACGGCAACCTGAAGTTCACCGCGCCGCTCACCGGCATCACGGCGGCGGTCGTCGGAGTGATCGTGAACCTCGCGGCGTTCTTCGCCTGGCACGTGCTCTGGCCGCAGGGCGCGGAGGGGGCCTTCGACTGGATCGCGGCACTCATCGGCACCGCCGCCTTCCTCGCCTTGATCCGGTGGAAGGTCGGGGTGATCCCCGTGGTCGGCGCTTGCGCACTGGCGGGTCTCGCCGTTAGGCTGGTCGCCTGACCCTTTTCAGGAGGTTCCATGGCGGCTGCATACCTCATCGCAGAAGTCGACGTCACCGATGCCAAGGCGTACGAGGAATACAAGAAGCTCGTCGGACCGACCATCGAGAAGTTCGGCGGCCGGTATCTGGTGCGCGGCGGACGCGTGGAATCCAAGGAAGGCGGCTGGCAGCCGCCGCGCTTCGTCGTCGTGGAGTTTCCCTCGATGGAGGTGGCGCAGGCCTGGTACCACTCGGCCGACTATGCGCCCGCGCTTGCGGTGCGCACCAGGGCATCGAAGTCGCGGCTGATCATCGCCGAGGGCATCGCCTGACGCGGAAATGAAAAGGGCGCCTCGCGGCGCCCCGTTCTGTCCCGGCGGAGGCCAGAAGCTTACTCGCCCTTGATTACCCCGCAGGCCATCCGCGCGCCGGCGTTGCCGACCGGCTGCGACTTGTAATCGTCCGGATCGGCATGGACGATCAGGCCGCGCCCGACGATGCTTGCCGGTCCAGGCGTCACCGTCACGTTGTCGACCATGACCGTCATGGACGCGCGGCCCTTGGCGTCCGCCTTCAGGTTCGGCAGGTCGCCCGCATGCCGCTCCGAGGACCCCTGCGGGCCGTGCGGCTTGCCGTGCGGATTGAAGTGGCCCTTGGCGCTCATGCCGTCGCCCGAACTGCAGTCCCCGGCCTCGTGGATATGGAAGCCGTGTTCCTGTTTCGGCTTCAGGCCGATGACCTGGACGACCACGCGCACCTTGTCGCCGACCTGGTCGAAGGTGACCTCGCCATGCGTCTTGTTGCCCTTGGTCGCCACGAGGCTCGCGGTCGCCCGCGGCCCCTCTTCATCACTGCCCGGGGTGGACTGGCACCCGGCGAGAAGCACGAGTGCAGCGGAGGTGAGGGCGAGCGTGTTCGTTACTTTCATTACTTGGATCCTGTCATGGTTGCGGCCGAGCCGGTGGAACCGGCGGCCTTGTTCTTCTGGTAGTTCGCAGCAGCCTTGTCCATCGCCTTGTTGAGCAGCTCGGCGCCCTTCGCCTTCGCTGCCGCGGCCTTCTCCGCCTCGGCTGCCTTCTCGGCATCCGATTTCGGGGGCGGTGGCGGCAGCTTGGCCTGCGCAGCCAGGCCGCCCAGTGCCAGGCCGGTGCCCAGCGCGATGACGATCGCAAAACGTTTCATGCTTGTCTCCTCCTCAATCCGGTCTGTTCTTCCGGGCGGCACCGGCAGGGACGCCCCCCCCTGCGGCAGGCGCAGCCGGCTTGCCGATCTCGTCATGCCAGTACTGGTGATGCTCCTTCGCCCAGATCTCGTCGACATAGCCCGAGCGCATCGCCTGGTAGGCGCCTTCGACGCCGATGGTGCCCATGTAGATATGGCCGAGCGACGCGGCGATCACCAGCACCCCCGCAATGGCGTGCACGATGTGCGCAGTCTGCATGGTCTCCCGGAGTTGCTCGAGGTTCGGGAACAGGAGCACGAACCCGGACGCGCTCACGATCAGGCAGAGCGCCACGACCCCGAGCCAGAACCAGGCCTTCTCGCCGCCGTTGAAACGGCCCGAGGGGATGTGCTCGCCACGAAAAAAGAATCCCGCCATCTTCCCGAACCAGGCGAAATCGTAGGCCTTGGGCAGGTTGTCCTTCACGAAGATGACGATGAAGACCAGCAGGCTGACCACGAACAGCGGTGCGATGAAGTTGTGCAGGTTCTTCAACAGCGCCGTGAGCCAGGCAAACAGCGTATAGCCGATCACTGGGAGCAGGACATGCTTGCCGAACAGCATGACCAGGCCACTGACGCCCAGCACCACGAAGCTGATGCCCATGACCCAGTGCGCCCAGCGTTCGACCAGCGAAAAGCGCTGGATCATCTTCCCGGTGGGCTTGCCGTGCAGCTTGATGGGACCTTTCGCGAAATAGATCGCCGCGATGAGCAGGCCGGCAATCACCACCAGCCATCCCCCGTACACGGTGATCGGACCCTGGCGCCACTGGCGCCAGGTATCGCCGGAGGACTGCACCAGCACACCGGCCTCGCGTCCCTTCACGGTGGTGTAGTTCGATTCGCCTGAGCGCACGTCGCGCCAGACGGGCGCGTTGTTGCCCGGTTGCGTGCCTTGGCGTTCGACCTGCTGCTTGACGGCATCCGGTGAACCCGGCGCCGCCGTCTGGGCAGCCCCGGTCGCCGGGACGAGCAGCGCCCAGATGAAAGCAGAAAGAACCACGAGACGGGTACGCGTCAGCATTGTGACCTCCTCACCCACGATGCCTGCGCACAGGCATCGTGGACCGCTTATTGTCGTTCGATGCGGTTGTAGTCGTTCTGGCCAAGGCTGCGGGTATTGATCTGCTTTTCCCAGCTCGCCTTGTCGCCCTTGGTCCACTTGTCGCTGCCGTAGGCCAGCGGCGCGCTGTCCCAGGGCTTGCCGTCCGGCTTGCCCTGGTACTTGCCCTGCTTGTACACCACCACCTGCTCGGACTCGCCGCACGCGGCAAGCCCGAAGGCCGCCGCGCAGGCCAGCGCGATCAGGGCGGGGCGCCTCACGACTTGCCCCCGGCAGCAGGCGGCTGCGCGCCCGGCTTGCCCGGACCGTAGGCCGTGCCCCAGCCCCAGACCTCGGCGCCCTTGCCGCGCCGCGTGACGCGTTCGCGGTAGATGTCCGCCACCACGTCGCCATCGCCGCCCAGCAGCGCCTTCGTCGAGCACATCTCGGCGCAGGCCGGCAGCTTGCCCTCGGCCAGCCGGTTGCGGCCGTACTTCCTGAACTCGGCGTCGCTGCGGTCGGCTTCCGGTCCGCCTGCACAGAAGGTGCACTTGTCCATCTTGCCGCGCATCCCGAAGGCACCGGCCTGCGGGAACTGCGGCGCGCCGAACGGGCAGGCGTAGAAGCAGTAACCGCAACCGATGCACAGGTCCTTGTCGTGCAGCACCACGCCGTCGTCCGTGCGGTAGAAGCAGTCGACCGGGCACACCGCCATGCAGGGCGCATCCGAGCAGTGCATGCAGGCCACCGAGATCGATTTCTCCGCGCCCTCTACGCCGTCGTTGATCGTGACGACCCGGCGGCGGTTCACGCCCCAGGGCACCTCGTTCTCGTTCTTGCACGCCGTGACACAACCGTTGCACTCGATGCAGCGCTCGGCATCACACAGGAACTTCATTCTCGCCATGGCTGTCTCCTATCGTTCTTGTCGTGAGGGCCGCGTCAGGCTTTCGCCACTTGGCACAGGGTGGTCTTGGTTTCCTGCATCATCGTGACGATGTCGTAGCCGTAGGTGGTCGCGGTGTTCACCGCTTCCCCGCGCACGATGGGCGCAGCGCCCTCCGGGTAGTAGGGCAGCATGTCCTGCCCCTGCCACCAGCCCGAGAAGTGGAACGGGATGAAGACGGTGTCCGCGCCGACCCGCTCGGTCACCTGCGCCTTCACCTTGATCTTCGCGCCGGTCGGCGAACTCACCCAGACGTACTCGCCGTTGCGGATACCGCAGTCGGCCGCCACCTTCGGGTTGAGCTCGACGAAGTTGTCCTGCATCAGCTCGGCCAGCCACGGATTGGAGCGGGTTTCCTCCCCGCCGCCCTCGTACTCGACCAGCCGCCCTGAGGTCAGGATCAGCGGGAACTGCTTGCCCGCATCCTTGTGCTTGTCCTGGATCGACTTGAACAGCACCGGCAGCCTCCAGCGCACCTTCTGGTCCGCGTGGGTCGGCCACTTGTCGATCAGGTCGGGACGCGGGCTGAACAGCGGCTCGCGATGCAGCGGCACCGCATCCGGGAAGTTCCACACCACCGCGCGCGCCTTGGCATTGCCGAATGGATGGCAGCCGTGCTTCATGCAGACGCGCTGGATGCCGCCCGACAGGTCGGTCTTCCAGTTCTTGCCCTCGGCCTCGGCCTTCTCCTCGGCCGTGAGTTCATCCCACCAGCCGAGCTTCTTCAGCAGCACGTGGTCGAACTCGGGGTAGCCGGTCGTGATGTCCGCGCCCTTGGAGTGCGAGCCGTCCTCGGCCAGCAGGTTGACGCCGTCCTTCTCCACGCCGAAGTTCGCGCGGAAATTGCCGCCGCCATCCATGACGTGCTTCGAGGTGTCGTACAGGTTCGGCGAGCCCGGGTGCTTGATGGCCGCAGTGCCGAAGCAGGGCCAGGGCAGGCCGAAATAGTCCCCGGTCAGGTCGTAGCCGGTCTTCGCATCCTTGCCGCCCTTCGCCTTCAGCGTCTTGATGTCGAAGACGTGCATGTTGCGCATGTGCGCCTGCAGGCGCTCGGGCGACTGGCCGGTGTAGCCGATGGTCCAGGTGCCGGCATTGAACTCGCGCGTGATGTCCTCGATCGACGGCTCGTCGCCGCCCTTGCCCTTCACCAGCTTGATGTTCTGCTTGCCGTCGCGCTTGCCGATCAGCTGGTCGCCGAAGCCGAGCTTGGCCGCGAGCTGGTACATGATCATGTGGTCGGTGCGCGAATCGAACAGCGGATCGATCACCTTCTCGCGCCACTGGATCGAGCGGTTCGAGGCGGTGACGCTGCCCGCGCACTCGAATTGCGTCGCAGCCGGCAGCAGGTAGCAACCCTCCTTCCTGGCCATGGCCATCATGGCCGCGGTCGCCGACGGATACGGGTCGAGCACCACCATCAACTCGAGTTTCTTCATCGCCTCGAGCATGTCCAGGCCCCGGCTCTGCGAGTTCGGCGCATGGCCCCAGAAGAGCACGGCGCGCAGGTTCGAGTCCTGGTCGATGTTCTCGTTCTTCTCGACGATGGCGTCATACCAGCGCGAGACCGTGATGCCCGGCTTGGTCAGCATGCCCGGCGCGTACTGCTTGCTCAGCCACTCGTAATCCACGTTCCAGACGCGCGCCCAGTGCTTGAACGAGCCCTCCGCGATGCCGTAGTAGCCCGGCAGGGAGTCCGGGTTCGGGCCGAGGTCGGTCGCGCCCTGCACGTTGTCGTGGCCGCGGTAGATGTTCGCACCGCCCCCGGGGCGGCCGACGTTGCCGAGCGCCAGCATCAGGATCGCGCTCGCGCGCACCACGGCATTGCCGTTGGTGTGCTGCGTCTGGCCCATCGCCCAGATGATGAAGCCCGGACGGTTGTCCGAGAGGATCTTCGCCGTCTCGAACATGTCCTTTTCCGACACGCCGGTGATGTCCTGCACCGCCTGCGGCGTGTACTTGGCCATCACCTCTTCCTTGACCTTGTCCATGCCGTAGACGCGATCGTGGATGTACTTCTTGTCTTCCCAGCCGTTCTTGAACACGTGATAGAGCAGGCCGAAGAGGAAGGCCACGTCCGAACCGGAGCGCACGCGGACGAACTTGTCGGCCTTTGCCGCGGTGCGCGTGTAGCGCGGATCGGCGACGATCACCTTGCAGCCGTTCTCCTTGGCGTGCAGCGTGTGCAACATCGACACCGGGTGCGCCTCGGCAGCATTCGAACCGAAGAACAGCAGCGACTTCGAGTTCTGCTCGTCGTTGTAGGAGTTGGTCATCGCCCCGTAACCCCAGGTATTGGCGATGCCGGCGACGGTGGTCGAGTGACAGATCCGCGCCTGGTGATCGGTGTTGTTCGTACCCCAGAGCCGCACCCACTTGCACAGCAGGTAGGACTGCTCGTTGTTGTGCTTGGACGAACCGATGACCATCATCGCGTCCGGGCCGCTTTCCTTCCTGATGGCGAGCAGCTTCTTCGAGATCTCGTCGTACGCCTGGTCCCAGGACACCTTCTTCCACTTGCCGCCCTCGAGCTTCATGGGCGTCTTCAGGCGGTGCGAGTCATGGGTGATGCCGTGCTCGCGCACCGAGGCGCCCTTGGCGCAGTGCGCGCCGAGGTTGAGCGGCGAATCGAACACCGGTTCCTGCCGCACCCAGACGCCGTCCTGGACCACCGCATCGATCGCACAGCCGACCGAACAATGCGTGCAGACGGTGCGCTTCACCTCGATCTTGCCGGCGCCCGCGGGGCTGGCCGCGTCGGCCCGCCCGATCAGGTTGAACGGCAACTGGGTCGCGACCGCGCCCGCGCCGAGGGTGATGCCCGAGCGACGCAGGAACCCGCGTCGATCCATGGTGTCCGGGCGAAGCATGCCGAGCCCGCGCGCGAGGCGCGTCTGGGGAGCGGCGTGAGCGTGAGCCTTGCGCGTAAGCAGCATGGAAGCCTCCTCAGACCTTGGCGGTACGGTAGTAGTTGTTGATGTGCTCGGTGACCTTGTAGCCCTGCGACGCATCGCGGGCCGTGTCTTTCGCACCCGGTGTCGAAGGCTGGCGCCCAGCGACCACCGCCGCTGCCGCTGCCGCCCCGCCGCTACCCACTGTGAGGAGGAACTTCCTGCGGGACAAACGCGATTTGTTCTCGGACACGGTGCACCTCCTTTGTGCGTTCGGTCCGTCATTCGGGTGACGAACCGTGAATATTTCAGCAAGTTACCTTGCTCTTATGCCTTGATCAAGAGAGAGAATCCGTCCAGACGATATAAATTTTCAGCCGGTTTTCAGTCATTGAGAACGGCTCCCAACACGGACTCAGACGTCCATGTCGAATGCCTCGCGTTCGACTTCCAGGAACGCCGCCGCATAGGCCGCGACCAATCCGTAAAAACGCGCGTTGGCAGAAGCCCTTACCGCACTGCAAAACGCCATCCCGCCAGAATGCACAAACCGGTCGAAGAACATTTTCTGTTCTTCAAAGCTTCGTTGTTGCACTGCAATAGCGTGGCGCATCGTTTCGAAAATTCCGGCGACATGGTCCTCGGGTTCGTTCACGTGCGCGTGCCGCGCGAGGCCCCAGTCGGCGAGTTGCGCGCGCAGGCCCACGAGCGGCGTGTCGCTCTCGTGCAGCATCCCGTAGCGCAGCAGGTAGGGCGTCACCTCCGCGCGCCCGGTGCCGACGAACAGCATCGTGTGTTCCTGCTCGAGCAGGACCGGAAACGCCGTGCGACAGGCCTCGAGCAGCGCGTGCCACGCGGTCGCGAGCGCATCGCCCGCCGCGGTGCGCGCGTCGTCTTCCGCCTCCGCCTGCGGTGCGTTCAGCATGGCGCCGAGCAGTTGCTCGTCCGGCGCGGCGTGAAACAGCCGTGCCAGCAGCGCATAGACGTTCGCGCGCGCCGTATCTTCGGCACCGAGCGGGCGCACGAACTGCACCGGGGTCACGCTGCTCAAGAGGACCGTCCGTCGGGATAGTCGAAGATCGAGCCCTCGGTCTTGTTGTCCATCATGTCGACGACCCGGCAGTCGCCGCACATCTGCAGGCGGCGCAGCGCGGCACCGCCGGCGAACATCGAATGGGCGCCCAGCTTGCCCATCATGTTCTCCACCATCTGTTTCGTGCCGAACGGCGTGCCGCAGCGCACGCAGTTGAACGGCGTGGCCTCATGCAGCGTAACGGCCGTCTTCGCCGCGGACCCGAGTGTCAGTTGCGGCACCAGAGAGATCGCGTTCTCGGGGCAGGTCACCTCGCACAGGCCGCACTGCACGCAGTTCCACTCGATGAAGCGCAGCGCCGGCGACTCCTGCGCGTCGACCAGCGCGCCTTCCGGGCAGGCGCCGATGCAGGCCTTGCACAGCGTGCAGGTGTCCTTGTTGACCAGGACCGCGCCGAACGGCGCCCCGCGCGCCAGCGGCACGCGCGCCACGGGCGTCGGCGCATGGCGCGCAAGATGGTCGAACGCGAAATCCAGCGACGTGCGCTTGTCCGCGGACAGGTTGAAGGTCGCAGGCGTGTTCGGACCGACCGCCGGCGAAAGCGCGTGCAGGCCCGCTTCCAGCGCCGCCGGCGAGTCGACGCGCAACACCGAGAAATGCGCCCCGCCGTAGCCCAGTCCGCCGAGGATGGCCTCGGCGACGCGCATCTGTTCCTCGAGGGCGGCAGCATAAGCGTCCGCCTCCGCGGTCACCACCACCACCGCCTGCCGCGCGCCGTAGCAGAGCGCGCCGAACAGCAGGTCGATGCCGACCCCCGCGACATGGTGCAGTTCGAACGGCAGCATGCGGGCCGGCAGGCCGCGCCCGCCCCGCGCCGCCTTCCGCCCGACCGCATGCAGCGCGGCCCTGCCGGATTCGCCGTCGTGGAACACCACGCAGGCCGCCTCGCCGCCGGCCTCGCGATATACGCCGAGCAGCGTCTTCAGGCGCAGGCCGAGTTCCGGCACGCGCGGGTAGACATGGCTCATCGCACCCGACGGGCAGACCGTCGCGCAGCCGCCGCAGCCGGCGCAGCGGTACGGATCGACGCGAACATGGTCGCCGTCTTCCGTGATCGCACCGGTGGAGCAGACGTCCAGGCAGCGGGTGCAGCCGGCCTTGCCCGAACGTCCATGCGCGCAAAGTTTCTCGCGGTAATGAAAGAAGCGCGGCTTCTCGAACTCGCCCACCAGTTGGGCGAGTTTCGCCACCGCGAGCGCCTGCTCCAGGGGATCGTTGCCGGGCGCGAGGTAGCCTTGCGGCAGGTCCGGCATGGTCAGCAACGGCTTTGGCGACAGGTCGAGCACCAGGTCGAACGTTTCGCGGCGGGCGCGATCCTTGCGATCGAAGTCCACCGCGCCGATCGCGCCGCAGGCCTTCACGCATTGCCGGTGCGCCTTGCAACGGTCCGGATCCACCTGGTAGGTGAAATCGATGGCGTCCTCGGGGCAAGCCTCGACGCAGGCGTTGCAGCGGGTGCACAGCGCGAGGTCGATGGCGTTGTCCTGCGTCCATTCCACCTCGAACGCGCCGAGATGGCCGGTGAGCCGCAGCGGCGTGCCGGACCAGATCGGGTGGCGGTGTTCGAGCGGCAGCGCGCCGCCCTCGCCCCGCGTGATCAGCACGCTCGGCTCCAGGGCGCCGGCCAGCCCGCCGGCAAGGCGCGCGGCCCAGTCCAGCGCCACCGCCGAAGGGCCGATGATCAGCACCTGCCCGCCGGAGGCGTAATCGACGCGCGCCACCGGCTCCGGGGCCGGCAGGGCCGCCATGGCGATCAGCGCCGCCATCTTCGGCGTGCTCTTCGCACCCTCCGCCGACCAGCCCGCCGCCTCGCGGATGTTGACGAACCCGATCTGCGCGCCCGATTCCGCCGCCTGCGCCAGTTCGGCAAACAGCGGCGCCTCCTGCGTGCACGCCACCAGCAGTTCCGCCTCGCCGAGCGCGGCCTGGAACGCGCCGGCCTGCCGGCGACACAACTCCGTGTGCAACGTGAGCGGCGCGCCCGATTTCAGCGCCTTCGCGAGCGCCCTGGCGTCGAGCGCGATCGTCCCGTTGCAACTGCAGACCTGCAATGTCTTACCCCGCAGCGACATCTTTTCGATTCCCTTCCGGTGACGGCTCTTCGTCGGCCTGCGACGCAGGCGCGGGTTCATTTCGTTCATCGTCCGGGACCGCATCCCCGTCCTGCGCGGTCGTCGACGCCGGTTCGACGCCTGACGAATCCGGCGCCTGTGCCAGGGCATCCGGCGCCAGCGCCCCGGCATCCGCTGTCTGCGCCTCGGGCTCCGGCCGCGGCCCGAACATCGCGCTCTTCGAATGCTCGAGTGTTTCCGCCATTCCCGGCGGCATCACCGAATCCTGCGAATAATCGTCGATATAGATGTCGAGCCCGTCCATGACGTTGAAGTGCGGGTCGGCAAAGAGCTTCTTCAGCGCGGCCCGCTTCACGCGCTCCTCGACCTTCGCATGCATGAAGGCCTTGAAGTCGGACTCGAAGGTCAGGCTGGTCGGGTCCGGCAGCACGGGCGCCGCGCTGTCCTGTTCAGTCGTCGCCTCTGGCGCGCGCGCCCCGGATGCCGCAGCGCCCTTGCGCCGCGACCAGCGCGCGAGGAAGTGCTCGTCGTCGCGTGCCATCAGTGGCGCGCGCGGTCGCGCGGATGCTTGAAGGACTGCGGGCGGATCTTCTTCTTCGGCTCGGGCCGGTAGTGGTCCTCGACGAAGGTCCCGACCCACAGGTGGAGGTCGGCGGGCATGGGCACGGCGTCCACCTGCTCCCCGGCGTCCATCCAGCTGCTCGCCTCGCTGTAGCTTGCCGTCAGGTAATGCGGTTCCGCGAGGCCCGCCTCGCTCATGCGCCAGAGCACGAACACCCGCGGCTCGCCGGTCGAGACGTTGAGGTAATAGCCGTCCGCGTCCGCCACCCGCAGCAGCAGTTCCATGCCCGGGTACAGCCATTGCGTGACGTTCTCCTGCTCGACGATGACGCGCGGCTGCGGCTCGCCTTCGTAGTGGGTGAGCACGCCGACCGGCTCCCAGGCCTCGCTCTGCCAGCGATTGTCGAGCGCGCGCCGCTGCATGATGACGGCGAGGGTACTGCGGGAATGTTCAGCCATGGGCACTGCGTCCTCTTCCTCCGGAACTATAGCGCAGTCTCCGCCTCTGATAAGATCTTCCGGCTGGAGAACCGATGTTCAATCAAGCACATGCCTGACAAGGTTATTCCGATCCGTGCACAAGGCATGGCGGCGGGCATGGCGGCGCGCGCGCCGGCGCCGAACCATGACGGCGGGCCGTTCGCCGACACCCTCGGCCGGCCGTTGCGCGACCTGCGCATCTCGGTCACCGACCGCTGCAATTTCCGCTGCACCTACTGCATGCCGCGCGAGGTGTTCGACGCGGACTACCAGTTCCTGCCGCACGCGGCGCTGCTCAGCTTCGAGGAGATCGCACGGCTGGCGCGCATCTTCGTCGGGCTCGGCGTGAAGAAGATCCGCCTCACCGGCGGCGAGCCGCTCATCCGGCGCAACCTCGATCGCCTGATCGCGATGCTCGCGGAACTCGAGGTCGACCTCGCGCTCACCACCAACGGCTCGCTGCTGGCGAAACAGGCAGGCGCGCTTGCCGCGGCGGGCCTGAAGCGCATCACCGTGAGCCTGGACGCGATGGACGACGCCACCTTCCGCGCCATGAACGACGCCGACTTCCCGGTGGCGCGGGTGCTCGAGGGCATCGACGCCGCCGCCGCCGCCGGCCTCGGACCGATCAAGGTCAACATGGTGGTCAAGCGCGGCACGAACGACGACCAGATCGTTGCCTTCGCCCGCCACTTCCGCGACAGCGGCCATATCGCGCGCTTCATCGAGTACATGGACGTGGGCGCGACCAACGGCTGGCGCATGGACGAAGTTGTCCCCTCGGCCGAAGTGATTGCGCGCATCGACCGGCACTTCCCGCTCGAACCCGCGGATCCGAACTACACCGGCGAGGTCGCGGAACGCTGGCGCTACCGCGACGGGGCCGGGGAAATCGGCGTGATCTCCTCGGTCACGCAGGCCTTCTGCGCGAGTTGCAACCGGCTGCGGGTCTCGACCGAGGGCAGCCTGTACACCTGCCTGTTCGCGCAGTCCGGACACGACCTGAAGTCGCTCCTGCGCGGCGATGCCCCGGACGCGACAATCGCCAACGAGATCGTCGCCCTGTGGCGCGGCCGCAGCGACCGTTATTCCGAACTCCGGACCGCCGACACCGCGCGCGCCCCGAAGGTCGAGATGTCCTACATCGGCGGCTGAATGGCCACCACGCGGCACCGGCCGCTGCTCTCCAACGAGGCCAAGCCCGCCACCTACGAAGTCGAGGCCTGGAACGAGCGCGGCGAGATGGTGCCGACCTCGATTGCCGGCGAGCACCCGCTCACGCTGTACCTCGACAAGCGCGAGATCGTCACCCTCATGACGCTGGGCCACGCGCCCGAGGCGCTGGCGCTCGGCTACCTGCGAAACCAGCGCCTGGTCGACGCGGTCGAGCACATCGCGGCGGTGCAGGTGGACTGGGAAACCGACTCGGTCGCGGTCACCACGCGCAAGGGCGCGAAGGGCATCAAGGCGCTGCGCGAACGCATGAAGCGGCGCACCGTTACCACCGGCTGCGGCCAGGGCACGGTGTTCGGCAACCTGATGGACGAGATCGACGACATCCACTTGCGCGCCGAGGCCCGCCTCGCCGACGCGCAACTATTCGATCTCGTCGACCAGGTGCGGCGCCACGAGACCATCTACAAGCAGTCCGGCGCGGTGCACGGCTGCGCGCTCGCCGGCCTGAGCGGCGCGGCCTCTGCGGAGATCCTGCTCTTCGTCGAGGACGTCGGTCGCCACAACGCGGTCGACGCCATCGCCGGCTTCATGTGGCTGGACGCGATCGACGGGTCCGACAAGGTTTTCTACACCACCGGGCGGCTGACTTCCGAGATGGTGATCAAGTGCGCACAGATGGGGATCCCGTTCCTGGTGTCGCGCTCCGGCCTCACGCGCATGGGTTTCGAGATCGCGAAGAAGGTCGGGCTCACCATGCTCGGTCGCGCGAGCGGCAAGCACTATCTGGCATTCACCGGGCGCGAACGACTCGTTCGAACCCTGCAGCAGCCGACGGCGCTCGCCTGAGCGCCATCGTTGAGGGCCGCGCGTGGCACGGCGGGCACGCCGCCGTCCCGGCGCGGGATTCACCTTGAGAGACCAGACATGAAACTGTTCACCTGCCCCGGATGCGGCCTCCGGCTCCATTTCGAGAACGTCGTGTGCACCCGCTGCGGCGTGACGCTCGGGTTCATCCCGGAGGAAACCCTGCTGACCGCGTTCGAGGCCGCTGGCGACGGCGCCTGGACCCGCACCGCCGACGGACGCCGCTACCGCACCTGCGCCAACTCCCTCGAACACCAGGTGTGCAACTGGATGGTCGCCCAAGAGAACGAGATCTTCTGCGTCGCCTGCTGCCTGAACCGGACGATCCCGGACCTGAGCCAGTCGAAGAGCCGCGCCCTGTGGCACAGGCTCGAAATCGAGAAGCGGCGCCTGGTCTACGCGATGCTTCGTCTCGGCCTGCCCGTGGTGTCCCGCAGTCGCGACCCCGCGGGCCTGGAGTTCGACTTCCTCGCCGACACGCCGGCGTCCTTCAGCGAACGCGACCGGGTGATGACCGGGCATGACGAGGGCCTGATCACGATCAACGTCGCCGAGGCCGACCCGGCCGAGCGCACCCGCATGCGCGACCAGATGGCCGAGCCCTACCGCACCGTGCTCGGCCACTTCCGGCACGAATCGGGCCACTACTACTGGGATCGTCTGGTGCGCGACAGCGCGGCGCTCGAGGGCTTTCGCGCCATGTTCGGCGACGAAACGCTCGACTACGGCAAAGCGCTGGAGCATCACTACGCGTCGGGCCCGCCGCCGGACTGGCGCGAGCAGTTCGTCAGCGAATACGCAAGTTCTCACCCCTGGGAGGACTGGGCCGAGACCTGGGCGCACTACCTGCACATTGTCGACACGCTAGAGACTGCGTTCAGCTACGGACTGCGGATCCGGCCGCGCGCCGGCGCCGAGAATCTCGAAGTGCATCACGACTTCGACCCCTACCTGGCGAACGATGCAGGCGTGCTGGTGGAGCACTGGCTGCCGCTCAGCGTCGCGTTGAACAGCCTGAATCGCAGCATGGGCCACGAGCACGCCTACCCGTTCGCGCTGGCGCCGCGGGTGATCGAGAAGCTCGGTTTCGTGCACGACGTGGTGCACGGCGCGAGCGCCGGGAAATGATTGCCCGCGCCGAACACCCTGGCCTGCTCGCGCACCTCGTCGCGGCGGCGTGCGAGACGCAGGACTGCCCGGATGTCGAGCACTGGTGGCCGCGCCATTGCGCGCTGGCGAAGGCCTGGGCCGCGCCGATTGACCTCGCCATCGCCGCGGGCTTCTCGGCGGACCGCATCGCCTGGGCATTTGCCTCCGGCTACCAGGCGGCCTTGCGCGCGCTGCTGCCCGACCTGCCGCCGGACCTCGTCGCCGCCTTCTGCGTCACCGAGGCCGAGGGCAATCGCCCGAAGGACATCCGCACCACGCTCGAGCGCGACGGCGAGGACGGCTGGCGCCTGAGCGGCACGAAACGCTGGACCACGCTCGGCCCCAAGGGCGGGCTGTTCCTGGTCGCGGCGCGCGATACCTCGGTGTCCGGCGAGCGGCCCGCTCTGCGCATGGTACGCGTGGCCTCTGACACGCCCGGCGTGACAGTGGACACCATGCCACCGACCCGCTTCGTGCCCGAGGTGCCGCACGCCAGCCTGCGCTTCGAAGGCGTCGCGCTTGCGCCCTCGGCGCTGCTCCCGGGCGACGGCTACGCGCGCTACGTGAAGCCGTTTCGCACCGTCGAGGACATCCATGTGTTCGCCGCGAAGCTCGCCTACACCCTGCGCGAGGCACGCCGCCTCGGCTGGCCGCAGGGCTGGATCGAAGGCGCGCTCGCGGTGCTCGCGTCGATGCGCGCGCTGGCCGCGGAACCCGCCGATGCGGCCGCCACCCATGTCGCGCTGGCCGGCGCGCTGGCGCAGGGCGCTGCCCTGTTTCGCGACGCCGACGGACACTGGCAGGGGGCGAGCGATGCCGACGCGCGCGCGCGCTGGGCGCGTGACCGCGAACTCGGCGGCGTGGCCGGCAAGGCCCGCGCGCTGCGCACGCAGCGTGCCTGGGAAGTGCTTCGCAACTAGACTGCGGCTACGCGGCTGAACCGCGCAGCCTGCGCGCTCAGCCCGGCGGCTGGGCGATCGCGTCCTCGTACCGATGACGCCTGGTGATTTTCTTGTCCTGCAGGTAGATGTCGAGCGTCGCCTCGAAGGCGGGCCTGGTGATCTCGATGTGCGGCGACCAGTTGCCCAGCTTCTGGTAGGCGGCGATCGTCGCCGCCAGCACCTTCTGATCGATCTCCGGAAAGAACGAGGCTTCCACCTTCGCCACCTCGGCAGCCGGCGTGGCGATCAGCCACGCGCGCCCAGCGCGGTAGGCGCGCGTGAAGGCGCGCGCCATGTCGGTCGCCAGCCACTCGCGCGTCGCCGCGAGGCTGGAAAAGGCGCAGGGTCCGATCGCGTCGCCGAGCGAAGCGACGATGTGCCCGTGACCGTCGTGCTCGAGTTGCTGCGGTGCCGGCCCCTGCAGGTGCAGGTAGTCGCCCTCGCCCGTCTGCCAGGCCGCGATCATCTTCTCGGTCGACCCGGCGTCGATGGCGCGGATCGCGCCGTAGTCCAGGCCGCGCTTGAAGCAGGCGTACTTGAACATCACCGTGGGCTGGCCGCCGTGGTCGACCAGCACGCCGCGGCCCTTCATCCGGTCCCAGGTGAAGTCCGGCTCGGGCTTGCGCCCGATGATGAAGAAGCCGTCTTTTTCGTTCACCTGCGCGAAATGCAGGGCCGGGGGCACCTTGCCCTGCTCGAGCGCCGTGATCGCCTGCGAGGGGGCCGATTGCGCCACATGCACCGAGCCGTCGACCAGCCCGGCAATCGCCGAGATGCCGGGCGGCGAGACCGAATGCTTCGGCTTGAGGCCTTCCTTCGCGAGGAAACCGCCGGCGATCGTTGCGATCAGGGGCGAATAGAACGCGGAGAACCGCGAAAACTGGATGCTGATGTCGGTAGCCATGGCCCGATCCTAACCCACGTGGCGGTCCGCCGCGAAGCGGACGGCCGGCGCTGAACGCTTCAGCCGGTCTGCAATGCCGCCTTGTCGGAGGCCGCGCGCTGGATGTCGAGTTCGCCGCGCGAGGGAAAGAAGAACGAGGCGGCGAGCATGCCCGTCGCCAGCACGCCGAGCACGTAGAACACGTTGCTGAAGCCGCCTTCGGTGGCATGCAGGGCGGCGATCATCGGCACCGCCACCGAGGCCACGCCGAGCGAGATCACGTAGCGCACCGAGAGCACCCGGGCGCGGTACTCGTCGGCGCAGTACTTGCCGACAATGGCGTCGTTCAGCGGGATCTGGCCGAACACCGCCAGCATCATGAGGAGCGCCGCGGCGAGCATCGCCCAACCCTGGAGCGTCGCGGCGATGAACATCATCGGGATCTGCACCAGCGCCACGCCGATCATCAGGCGCCGCAGTTCGATCCGGTCGATCAGGCTGCCCATCAGCACCTGCGCGAAGGCCGCCATCGTGTACACCACCGCGACCAGCGCGCCGACGCCGAAGTTGGTCTGCACCAGCGCGCGCAGGCGCTCGTCGAACACCTTCGGCATGGAGACCGTGGTCGAGTTGAAGATGATGCCGCCGCAGGCGGTCGCCACCAGCAGGATCACGAAGATGCGCGTCATCATGCGCGCATCGATGTGCAGGCCGATCGACTTCGATTTCTTCACCACCTTGCCCGGGTCGGGCACCAGCATGAGCCAGCCGATGCCCGCGGCGATGCAAAGCAGTCCCGGAATGAAGAAGGCCGCGCGCCAGCCCGCGAAATCGACCAGTGCGCCGGTGATCAGAGCGGCCGCCGCAAGCCCGAGGTTGCCCCACAGGCCGTTCCAGCCGAGCACCATGCCCATCTTCTGCGACGAGGCCACCAGCATGGCGATGCCGACCGGGTGGTAGATCGCGGCGAACGCGCCGGTGACGGTCAGGCCGACGGCGATCTGCCAGGGCGTCTGCGCGAAACCGGTGAGCGCCAGCGTGGCGCCGATGCCGAAGAAGAACAGGGTCATGACCTTGTAGCGGCTCCAGTGATCCGCCAGCCAGCCGGCGGGAATCGCCGCGGCGCCGAAGGCAATGAAGCCGCCGAGCGCGAGCGGCAGCAGCTCGGCGTAGGACTGCTCCCACTGGCGGGCGAGCGCCACGACGGCCGTCGGAAACACCAGCATCGCGAAGTGGTCGAGGAAGTGCCCGAGGTTCAGGAACGGGCCGAGAAAGCGCGGGTCTTTGGTCATGGCGGGCGCAGTCTGGCATGCGGCCGGGCGGCCGACAATGGTGTTTCAATTTCGACCACTACAATCCCCCCATGACGGGAATCACGGGAATCCTGCTCGCGGGCGGCCAGGGCCGGCGCATGGGCGGCGTCGACAAGGGGCTGGTGCCGCTCTCGGGCAAGCCGATGGCGCAGTGGGCGCTCGAGCGGCTCGCGCCGCAGGTCGACGAATTGCTCGTGAATGCCAACCAGAATGCGGAGGCCTACGCAACGTTCGGCCACCGCGTCGTCCCGGATGCGGTCGGCGGCTTCGCCGGGCCGCTCGCCGGGCTGCACGCGGGCCTGAGCGCGGCGCGGCACCCGCTTGCAGTGACCGTCCCCTGCGACTCGCCGTTCCTGCCCGAGGATCTCGTCGCGCGACTGCAGACCGCGCTTGAAGAAAACAGGGCCGACCTGGCGGTGGCGAAGACCGGCGCGCAGGCCCACCCGGTGTTCGCGCTGGTGCGCCGCGCGGTGCTGCCGCACCTCGCGGCGTTCCTGAATTCCGGCGGGCGCAAGATCGACGCCTGGTACGCAAGCCTCAAGGTGGTCGAGGTATCCTTCGACGACCAGCCGCAGGCCTTCAGCAACATCAACACCCGCGACGAACTCGCGGGCTTCGAGAAGCCGCGCCCATGAACGAACGCATCGCTTCGATCCAGGCCGCCGTCAGCTGCCTCGACGGCTACGACCCGGACGCCCTGCCGGTGGACACCGCGCGCGCCGGCATCCGCGCCTGCCTCGCGCCGGTGACGGCCGTCGAGCGCCTCGCCACGCGCGCCGCGCTCGGACGCGTGCTCGCCGAGGACATCGTCCCCGGCTTCAACGTGCCGGCGCACGACAACTCGGCGATGGACGGCTGGGCGGTGCGCGGCGCGGATCTGTCGGCGAAGGACGCGACGACGCTCGAGGAGATCGGCACCGCGCTCGCCGGCCGCGGCTTCGACGGCGCCGTCGGCAAGGGGCAATGCGTGCGCGTCATGACCGGCGCGGTGATGCCGGCCGGCGCGGACACCGTGATCGTGCAGGAGATCGTCAGGGCCGAGGGCACCAGGGTCCTGGTGCCCGCCGGGCAGAAGGCCGGGCAGAACGTGCGCGCCGCGGGCGAAGACCTGAAGACCGGCGTGGCCGTGCTGCACCCGGGCCGCGCCCTGACGCCCTCGGACCTCGGCCTCATCGCCTCGCTCGGCATCGCCGAAGTCGCGGTGCGGCGCCGCCTGCGGGTGGCGTTCTTTTCCACCGGGGATGAACTCTCGTCCATCGGCGAGCCGCTCGCCGCGGGGCAGGTCTACGACTCGAACCGTTACACGCTGTACGGCATGCTGACGCGCCTCGGCGTCGAGCTGATCGACATGGGCGTGGTGCGCGACGACCGCGCGAAACTCGAAGCCGCCTTCCACGAGGCCGCCGCCTGCGCCGATGTCATCGTCACCTCGGGCGGCGTCTCGGTGGGCGAGGCCGACTTCGTCAAGCAGATGATGGCCAAGCTCGGCGAGGTGCTGTTCTGGAAGATCGCCATGCGCCCAGGGCGGCCGATGGCCTTCGGGCGCATCGACGACGCGGTGCTGTTCGGATTGCCGGGCAACCCGGTCGCGGTGATGGTGACCTTCTACCAGTTCGTGCGCGAGGCGCTGCTGCATTTGTCGGGACGCAGCGGCGACCTCATGCCGCCGATGCTGCCCGCGCTCGCCGCGCACCCGATGCGCAAGGTGCCCGGGCGCACCGAGTACCAGCGCGGCATCGTCGAGCGCGACGGCGCTGCATGGGCGGTGCGCGTCACCGGCCAGCAGGGCTCGGGCGTGCTGCGCTCGATGTCCGAAGCCAACTGCTTCATCGTGCTGGAACACGACCGTGGGCCGGTTGCGGCGGGCGAGGCGGTGCAGGTGCTGCTGTTCGAGGGGCTGGTTTAGGGGGCGGGTGCTGAAACCCGTCTTATAGTAACATATACGTTACCATATGGACTATTGTGCGCCCCCGGGCTGGACAGGCTGCCCTAGCCGTTGCGCAGTTCGTCGAGCGCGCGGGTGATGGCGGCGGCATCGACCTGGTCTTTCGGTCGTGCACCGGACTTGGTCTTGAGCAGGCCTTCGAGGCTCAGCACGCGAACCCGGATGCCGTCGATCATGACGTCCTGGATGAACTCGCGCAGCGCTTCCCATGGCACGCCCGCGGCCGCCGGCAGCACATCGACCGTGATCTCGTCGTTGATGCGGATGGCGTAAGACTTCTGGCGGGCGAACGGGTCGGGGTCATCGGCCAGTTCGCGCGCGGCACCATCGGGCAGGCGCGAGAGCGCCACGATCCAGCGGCGGCTGTTGTCGGAGGACGGATTGACGAGGATGTCGATGTCCTCGGTCGCGCGCACCAGGCCGTTGGCCGCCAGCGCGTACCCGCCGATCAGCGCGTACTCGGCGCCGGATTCCTCCAGATAACGCGCGAGGCGCTTGACGTCATCCCAGGTGGCGGGTCGGGTGTAATCAGCCACGTGCCCTGATGGTTTCGGCCATGGCCGCCGCCTGCCAGCGGTCACGGTCGCGCTCCATCTCGTCGTGGCTCGAGTATCGGTAGACGCCCTTTGGCACGCGCGTCAGGCGCCCGGCCAATGCATCCATGGCGGCGCGCGTCTCGGCTGGCGGGAGCGCGCCGGCCCGCGGCGCGGCACGGCGGCCGACCGTGCGGCCGATCGGTTGCTGCCCGAAGTAGTCACCGCTCATGAAGCGATTCTAGATGACTTCCCCGCGGGGCGGGATCCGGGGCCTGCGCCGATCCCGCTTACGACGCGCTACGATGCCGGCATCCCGCAGCAGGGATTGGTCCGAAGATTCCAAGGCTGGTCGCGGCGTTTCAGCGTCCCAACGAAATGGAGTTGCTCATGCCGGCTTCGCGCTTCGCCCTCAATACCTATTCCTACATCTGGCGTTACGCCGCGCTGGATTGCCTCGAGCATCTGGCCGATGCCGGGTTCACGCAGTTCGAGCTGCTGGTGAATCCGCCGCACCTCTGGCCGGCGGCGCTGGACCGGGCGCAGCGCGCGGCGGTCGCCGCCCTGCTCGCCCGCCGGGGCTTGCAGGTGGTGTCGCTCAACCCGCCCAGCCTGGACCTGAACCTGACCTCGCCTGCGGCCGAAATGCGCCGCTACACGCTCGACCATTACCGCGCCGTGATCGAACTGGCAGGCGAATGGGGCGCGCCGCATGTCATCGTGGTGCCGGGCAAGACCCACCCCCTGCTGCCCGCGCCCGCCGCGCAGGTGCAGGGCTGGTTCCGCGCGGCGCTCGACGCGTTGCTGGCGCACGCCGAGGCGGCGAACGTAGACCTGTTGCTGGAGAACCTGCCCATGGCCTTCCTGCCCCGGGCACAGGATCTGGTGGATGCCGTGACGGCGATCGGTGCCGCGCGCCTTGGCATCGTCTACGACGTCGCCAACGGGTTCTTCATCGGCGAAGACCCGGCCCAAGGCCTCCTCACTTCAGAGCCGCACCTGAGACTGGTGCACCTTTCCGACACCGGGACGCAGCGCTGGGAGCATGCCCCGGTGGGGTCGGGGGCCGTGCCGTTTGGCGCCGTCGCCAATGCCCTGGCGAAGATCGCCTATCGCGGGCCCTGCGTGCTGGAGATCATCTCGCACGCGCCGGAGAAGGACATTCCGGAAAGCGAGCAGCGGCTTCAGGAGCTGGGCTGGCGTGGCAACCAGGCGGCGGGGACGTGCAATGCCTGAACATCGATCAGACCGGTCTGGCGCAAGATGGCCGCGCGCAACGACGCGCTGTTCGATCTGGCGGGCAGGCGGGGGCTGACCACCTGAGGAAGAACGGACGCCAGCCCCTGGTACCGAACGCCAGCGTCAAGCCGGCCAGAGCCGCCGCCCCTCGAACGGCGAACCCGGCGCGTGCACCGCACCCGCGGGAAACCCGGCAGGTGCACCGTGCAACGCCGCCTCGGTCGCGAATTCCTCGAGCACCGCGTAGCGGTGCGCGCCCAGCACCGCGACCATCAGGCGCGCGCCGATTGCGCCCGGTGACGCACCGAGTTTCGCGAAACGCTGCTGCGCCATCCACGCCGATGCCGCATCCTCGGCCGCCGCGTCGGGCAGGGAGAAATTGGCGTAGCGAACGAACGGGCCGGTACTGGTCCCCGGCGCGCGCGCCGCGGCCTGCGGCCCGTCCACGCGCATCGCCTCGGCGAACACGCCGACGCTCGCATCGATGCGCAGCCCCATCATTTCGCGCGTCAGCGCGTCCTGCCGCGTCTTCAGCTGGCCGGGACTCGGCGACAGGAACGCGCCCGCGTCCGCCGCGCCGAAGAGCGCGAGGTGGCGCGCGCCCGCGAGGCCGCGGTAGTGCGCGGCCCACGCGTAGCCGGGGCGCGCGAGTTTCTCGGGGATGTGCGTGCGGTGAAACCACGCGAGGTACGCGTCGTGCCTGGCGGCGTCGACATCACAGGAAATCGCCCAGATCGATCGGTCCATTCGGTCCGCCGGTGGCTACGCAGCGCGCTCCAGCGCCGCCTGCTGATCGAGCCACTCGGCCTCGAGCGATGCGAGTTCCTTCACCAGGTAGGCCTGGTCGAGGAGCAGCGCCTTCAGCGCCTCCTTCTGCGCCTCTTCGTACACCGCCGGCTCGGCGAGCTTCGCATCCAGCGCCGCCTTGTCGGCGTTCAGGCGCGTCATCTTGTCTTCCAGCCGGCGGATGCGCGATTCGATCGGGGCGCGCGTCGAGGACCGCTTCTGGCGATCGCCGGCTTCGGCGCGCTTGCGTTCGCGCCGCTCGGCGCCGCTTTCGACGGCGGTGCCGGCCGCAGCCGCTGCTGCAGGCGCCGACTTGATCGCCGCAGTCGGCGGCGGCGGCTCCTGCGCGGCTGTCGGCGCGAGCTTGGTCTTCAGCAGCCAGTCGCGATAGTCGTCCAGGTCGCCGTCGAAGGCCTGCAGGCGGCCGTCGGCGACGATCAGGAACTGGTCGGTGGTGGCGCGCAGCAGGTGCCGGTCGTGCGAGACGAGCACCAGCGTGCCTTCGAACTGCGCGAGCGCCACGGTCAGCGCCTCGCGCGTCTCGAGGTCGAGGTGGTTGGTGGGTTCGTCGAGCAGCAGCAGGTTCGGCCGCTGCCAGACGATCAGCGCGAGCGCGAGGCGCGCCTTTTCGCCGCCGGAGAAGTGCTCGATCGCGCCGGTCACCATCTCGCCGGGGAAGTTGAAGCCGCCGAGGAAGTTGCGCAGTTCCTGTTCGCGAACCGTGGGCGCGATTCTGGCGAGGTGCCACAGCGGCGAATGCTCGGGGCGCAGCATCTCGACCTGGTGCTGCGCGAAGTAACCGATGGCGAGACCCTTGCCCCAGACGGCCTCGCCGGAGAAGGGCTTGAGCGCGCCGGCGATGGTCTTGATCAGCGTCGATTTCCCGGCGCCGTTGACCCCGAGCAGGCCGTAGCGCTCGCCGGTCTGCAGAGAAAAATCGATGCCTTCGAGCACCACACGGTCCTCGCCCCCGGCCTCGCCGCCGCGGTAGCCGGCGACCACGTCCTCCAGCACCAGCAGCGGGTTCGGCGAGCGCAGCGGCTCGCGGAACTCGAACGAGAAGGGCGCGCTGACGTGCAGCGGCGCGAGGTCCTCCATCTTCGCCAGCATCTTCATGCGGCTCTGTGCCTGGCGCGCCTTGGTGGCCTGCGCCTTGAAGCGGTCGATGAAGGATTGCAGGTGGGCGCGCTCGCGCTCCTGCTTCTCGCGCTGGCCGGCGGCGAGCACCACGGCCTGGGCGCGCTGCACCTCGAAGCTCGAATAATTGCCGCCGTAGCGGCGCAGCTTCTTCTGGTCGATGTGCACCACCACGTTCACCACGCCGTCGAGGAAGTCGCGGTCGTGCGAGACGATGACCAGCGTCCCGGCGTAGCGCTTCAGCCAGTCCTCGAGCCAGAAG
>DATCYZ010000047.1:0-14186 GCA_036526195.1 Burkholderiales bacterium | reverse complement strand
GCAGTCGAGCGTGACGATCAGCGGCTTTTTCAAGGGTGGCCTCGAGTCGGTGAAGTTCAGCTCCACCGCCAAGAACCCGAACAGCTCGACCAGCGTGGTCGATGATTCCTCGCGGATCATCTTCAACGTGCGCGAAGACCTGGGCGGCGGCCTGTCGGCCATCGGCCAGTACGACATGCGCATGAGCACCGACCAGGGCGCGCTCGCCGGCACGGGTAACAACCACGTCGGCCTGCAGAGCAAGCAGTGGGGCCGCCTGACCTTCGGTCGTCAAGACCTGCACTACTTCCACCGTGAGAGCGACATGACGGCGCGCGGCACGCTGCGTTCGGACTCGATCTCGATCCTCGCGTTTGCGGGCGGTGGCGGGACGGCGATTGCCGGTGCGACGCGTACCGCGAACACGGTGCAGTGGGTTTCGCCGAACTGGGGTGGCTTCACCCTGGGCGCGGCGTACACCTCGAGCGGCGGCGGCGGTGCTGACGGCGACATCAATGCGGGTGCCGGCGTGCGCAAGGGCAGCGGCTGGAACCTGAACCCGAACTTTGCGGGCAAGAACTTCCAGGTCGGCTACAGCTACTGGACGGCGAAGCCCGATGGCGCCGGTGCAACCGACCAGCGCGGCGACCGTCTGTACGGTTCGTTCAACTGGAGCGGCTTCAAGGTGGGTCTGGCTTGGGACAAGTCGAAGCTGAAGACTGCCGCCACGGGCGTCGAGACCAGCAACCGTTCGGCCTGGTCGCTGCCGGTGTCGTACAGCTGGGGCAAGCACTCGATCCACGCCCACTATGACAAGGCGCGCGACGACAAGCGCACGGCGGCGCAGGACGGTGCGAAGATGTTCGCGCTGTCGTACGCCTACGACCTGTCGAAGCGGACCTCGGCCTCGGTGACCTACGCGAAGATCAACAACGACGCAGGTGCGGCTTACAACCTGTTTACGGGCGTTGGCCTGGGCGGTCAGCAGGTTGCGACCGCCGCGGGTGAAGATCCCCGCGTGCTGGCGTTCACCCTGCGTCACGCGTTCTAAGTCGCGCGAGCGACAGCATCTCAAAAGGGCAGCCGGCGCAAGCCGGCCACCCTGCAGGATCCAGCGGGCACCTTCGGGTGCCCGCTTTTTTTTCGCCTATACTCGACGCGTGATTTCCGCTGACGATTTCATCTCGGGGTTCGATCGCGCGTTGCGCACCGTGTCAGGGGTGCACCGCGCCGCGCGTCCGACGCCTGCCCACGGCATTCCGGAAGCGGAGCTGCCCGAACCGGCCCGCGCCGAGGCCGCCGCTCTGATGCGCGTCAACCACGTTGGCGAAGTCTGCGCGCAGGCGCTCTACCAGGGGCAGGCGCTGACGGCACGTAACCCGGACAACCGGCGCGCGCTGGAGTCCGCCGCGCGCGAGGAGGAGGACCACCTCGAGTGGAGCGCCGCCCGCGTGCAGGAGCTCGGCGGGCGGTTGAGCCTGCTGAACCCGCTGTGGTACGCGGGGGCCTTTGCCATGGGCGGTCTCGCCGGCGCGTTGGGCGATCGCTGGAGCCTGGCCTTCCTCGCCGAGACCGAGCGGCAGGTGGAAGCCCATCTCGAAGGGCACCTCGAGCGCCTCGCACCGGAGGACGCGCGCACGCGCGCCGTGGTCGAGCAGATGCGCCTGGACGAGGCAAAGCACCGCGCGATGGCCAACGGCCTCGGCGCGGCGAGGCTGCCTGCGCCGGTGGGCGAGGCGATGCGGGCGCTGGCGAAGGTGATGACCACCGTCGCCTATCGCGTCTGAGGCGGCACGCATGCTGAACGTCTACATCGGCTACGACCCGAAGGAATCGGTCGCCTTCTATACGCTCGCGCATTCGATCCTGCGCCGGGCTTCGGTTCCGGTGTCGATCGCACCGCTGATGCGCAGCCAGTTGCGTAGCACTTATACGCGCGAGCGCGGCCCGACCGAGTCGACCGAGTTCAGCATGACGCGCTTCCTGGTGCCCTGGCTGTCCGGCTACGAGGGCTGGTCGCTGTTCCTCGATTGCGACATGCTCTGCCGTGTCGATATCGCCGCGCTTGCCGCGGAGACGCAGCGCCAGCCCGACAAGGCCGTGCTGGTCTGCCAGCACGATTACGTGCCGCGCACCGAGCGCAAGTTCCTCGGCCAGGTGCAGACGAAGTACGCGCGCAAGAACTGGTCCAGTCTGATGCTCTTCAACAACGCGCAATGCCACGCGCTGACGCCGGACTACGTGAACACCGCCACCGGGCTCGACCTGCATCGCTATGCATGGCTGGAGGACGCGCAAATCGGTGCGCTGCCGCTCGAATGGAACTGGCTGGTCGGCGAGTACCCGCGCCGGGACGACGCCCGCATCGTGCACTTCACGCTCGGCGGGCCGTACTTCGACGACTACCGCGAGTGCGACTACGCCGCGGAATGGTTTGCCGAGTTCGACTCGATGCGCGCGGTCTCGCAGTCGGCGGTGCGCAAGGCGGCTGCAGGGAAGTAGCCGAAACCGGCGTCAGTCCTCGACGATTTCCGCATCCATCGTGATCTCGGCGGTCTTGCCGAGCATCGCCGAGGCCGAGCAATACTTCTCGTGCGAAAGCCGCACGGCATGGTCGACGAGGTTCTTCTTCAGCGCCTTGCCGCGCACGATGAAGTGCATGCGAATCCGGGTAAACACCTTCGGATCGGTATCGGCGCGCTCGGCGTCCACCCGCACGTCGCAGCCACTCACAGCCTGGCCGCTTTTCCGCAGGATGACGACGACATCGTAGGCGGTGCACCCGCCGGTTCCGGCGAGCACCACTTCCATCGGCCGGGGCGCGAGATTCCGGCCGCCGCCTTCGGGCGCGCCGTCCATGTTGAGGATGTGGCCGCTGCCGGTTTCGGCCTGAAAGGTCATGCCCTCGGAACCGGCGCCGGTCCAGCGAACTGTGCACTCCATTTGCGTGTCCCGAACGTGTTGGATGTGGGCGAGTATATTACTTAATAATCATGCACATATGGTTTCCTTGGGCATCCATCAGCGATTCAGGGCAGGGACGTCGTGCGGGATGAGGTCGTTCGAGACGCGCGCGCTGACGGACCCGCCCCGGCTTTCCTTTGACTCACCCGCCCCAGTCCCATAGAATCTTGTCCTTTTCGCCGTCCGAAAAACCATGAAGACATTCTCAGCCAAGCCTGCCGACGTCCAGCACGGCTGGTTTGTGGTGAACGCGCAGGACAAGGTGCTGGGCCGCCTTGCGGCACGCATCGCGATGCGCCTGCGCGGCAAGCACAAGCCCGAGTACACCCCGCACGTCGACACCGGCGACTACATCGTCGTCGTCAACGCGGAAAAGATTCGCGTGACCGGCCGCAAGGCCGAGCAAAAGACCTACTACCGCCACACCGGCTATCCCGGCGGCATCCGCGAGATCTCGTTCGAGAAGCTGCAGGCCAAGTATCCCGACCGCGTCCTGCAAAAGGCCGTCAAGGGCATGCTGCCAAAGGGCCCGCTCGGCTACGCGATGATCAAGAAGCTCAAGATCTACGCGGGTGAAGCCCACCCGCACGAAGCGCAGCAGCCGCTTGCGCTTGAACTCTGAGGAACGAAGATGGTCGGTGATTATTACTACGGTACCGGACGTCGCAAGAGCGCCGTCGCACGCGTCTTCCTCAAGCCCGGCAAGGGGCAGATCGTGGTCAACGAGAAGCCCGTGGACGAGTTCTTCGGCCGCGAAACCGGCCGCATGATCCTGCGCCAGCCGCTCGAAGTGACCAACAACCTCGCGAGCTTCGACATCCGTGTCAACGTCTTCGGCGGCGGCGAGAACGGCCAGGCCGGCGCCGTGCGTCACGGCATCACGCGCGCGCTGATCGAGTTCGACCCGACCCTGAAGCCCGCGCTGAGCGCGGCGGGGCTGGTGACGCGCGATGCGCGGGAAGTCGAGCGCAAGAAGGTCGGCTTCCACAAGGCGCGGCGCCGCAAGCAGTTCTCCAAGCGCTGAGTCGTTTGCGGCAGGCCGGTCCGCGTGGTCGGCCTGCAGGTGTCCGGGGGCTCGACCCCCGGTGTGCGAGAAGCCGCCCCCGGGCGGCTTTGTGCTTTTCAAGGGACCCCGCATGACGCCACGTCTGAGGAAGCTGCGTCAGCGTTTTGGCATCGCGGCACCGAAGGTGGCGATGCGCACGCACCTGGCCTGGTACTGGCGCTGGCTCGCCGTGGCCGTGATCCTGGCGGCGGTGCTGTTCGGCGGCGCCTGGGTCTATGACACCGGGCGGCGATTCGCCGGGTTCGATCGCGAACAGATCGAGCAAAGCATCCAGGACATGCAGAGCCGGCTCGAGACGACGCGCATCGAGCGAGACGCCGCGCGGGGCGAACTCGAGGGCCTGCGCGCCATCGCGAACGCGTCCGAAAGCCGCCTTGCGATCGAGCGCGCGGCCCAGCAGAAGCTTGCCGAGCAGATCCGGGTGCTGGAGCGCGAGAACGCCCGGGTGCGCGAGGAACTTGCCACCTTCGAGAGCCTGCTGTCCTCGGACGCCAAGCCCGCCCAGCCGCTGACGATTCACCGCTTCAAGGTGGAGGCCGACGTCCTGCCAGGCGAATATCGCTATCGGCTCCTGATGCTGGCCGCGGGCACGCGTCGCGACCGCGACTTCCAGGGCCGCATCGAACTGGTGGTGACCCTGACGGAGAATGGCAAGAATGCTATGATGGTCTTCCCTGAGCCGAAGGATGCGGCCGCAGCGGCATTCAAGCTGGAATTCAAGCACTTCCAGCGGGTCGAGGGGACCTTCCGGGTCAGTCCCAAGGCGAAGGTCGAGAATGTGCAGGTGCGGGTCTACGAGGCCGCATCGGGCACCCCCCGGGTGACGCGAACCGCATCGCCTGAGTAAGCGAGGAGGCAACCATGTTTTTCCGCAAGGGCAGCAAGCCGCAGAACCGGATCGACAGCTGGATCGGCGCGACCACCCGCATCGAGGGCAACGTGTTCTTCAGCGGCGGCCTTCGGGTCGATGGCACCGTCCGCGGCAATGTCGCGGCCCTGCCCGACCAGCCGGGAACACTGGTGGTCTCCGAGAACGCGCGGGTCGAAGGCGAGGTGCAGGCGGCGCACGTGGTGGTCAACGGCACCATCGTCGGGCCGGTGCATGCCAGCGAAAGCCTGGAACTCCAGGCGAGTTCCCGGGTCAAGGGAGATGTGCATTACAAGAGCGTCGAGATGCTGCAGGGCGCGATCGTGGAGGGTCGCCTCGTGCACCAGGGCGGCGAGGTCAAGGGCGTCGAACTGAAACTCGCCGCCGGCGGCAAGAAGGCCGGTTCTGACTGACGCGACCGGTCGAATGACCACCTTGACCGCATGGAAGGCGGATCGGGATAATCAGCAATCGGGACTAGATTCTCAGGAGCATTCAGCATGAACGCTGTCACGGAAATGCCGGCCCCCCTCGTCTTCACCGACAATGCGGCGGCCAAGGTGCGGGAGTTGATCGACGAGGAAGGCAACGAAGACCTCAAGCTGCGCGTCTTCGTGAACGGCGGCGGTTGCTCCGGCTTCCAGTACGGCTTTACCTTCGATGAAGTGCAGAACGAAGATGACACCGCAATGGAGAAGAACGGGGTCAAGCTGCTGATCGACCCGATGAGCTACCAGTACCTGGTGGGCGCCGAGATCGATTACCAGGAAGGCCTGGAAGGGGCGCAGTTCGTGATCAAGAACCCGAACGCCCAGACCACCTGCGGCTGCGGATCGTCGTTCTCGGTCTGAGCCGGCGTTCTTCGCCGGTCACGCAGAAAAGGGGCGCAAGCCCCTTTTTTTCGTCCGGCCCGCGAAAAGGGGTCAGACCCCTTTTTCAGCAGGTCTGCCGCGATCTCACGCAAGCGCAGGAGAAAAAAAGGGGTCTGACCCCTTTTCCCTCAGGCGGGATAAATCGCGCCCAGGATGCGCGGCCCGGCCGCGCCCGTGACCGTGGGCAGGTTGCCCGGCGCGCCGTCGAGTGCGCAGCGGGCCAGCCAGGCGAACGCGCAGGCCTCGGCCTGGTCGACGTCGATTCCGTGCAGCGCGCTGGTCTCCACGGTCCTCGGCGCGAGCAGGGCGGCCAGTCTTGAGAGCAGCGCTTCGTTGCGCGCGCCGCCGCCGCACACGATGACCCGCGCGGCCTGCGGGCAGGCCGTCTGCAACGCATCGCAAACGGTCCGTGCAGTCAGTTCCAGCAGCGTTGCCTGAACCGTCTGCGGATCGCGCGTCGTATCCACACGTGCCAGCAGCCACGCCAGGTTGAACAGTTCCCGCCCGGTGCTCTTGGGGGCCGGTCTGGCGAAGTAGGGCTCTGCAAGCAACGATTGCAGCAGTCCTGCATCCGGTAGCGCCCCCGCCGCCCACGCGCCCCGATCGTCGAACCGGTCACCCTTGGTGCGGTGGATCCACAGGTCCATGAGGCCGTTGCCCGGCCCGGTGTCGAAGCCGATGACGGGTTGGCCCGCGCTCAAGACGCTGAGGTTCGCGATGCCGCCGAGGTTCACGACCACCCGGGGTTCGGACGGGTGGCCGAACGTGGCTGCGTGAAAGGCCGGCACCAGCGGGGCGCCCTGGCCGCCGGCCGCGATATCGCGGCTGCGGAAATCCGCGACCACCGCGATCCCGGTCAACTCTGCAAGGCGTGCGGCGTTGCCGATTTGCACCGTGAAGCCTTCCTCGGGGTGGTGGCGCACGGTCTGCCCGTGGCAGCCGATGGCGCGAACGTTCTGGCGCGACAAGCCGCCGGCGGCAAGAAGGCGCGCCACCGCGTCCGCGTACAGCGCAGCGAGCTGGTTGCCCGCGCGTCCGGCACGGCGGATCTCGTCCTCGCCGGGGCTGCACAGGGCCTGCAGGGCGTCGCGCAGCGCGTCGGGAAAGGGCAGGTGGCAATGGCCACGGACCTCGGTCGCGGCGCCGGTGAAGCGCGCGAGCACGCCGTCCACGCCGTCCAGGCTGGTGCCCGACATGAGTCCGATGAAATGCTGCGGGCCCTCGCGCATGGTCTTTGGCCCGCGCCGGGCGCCGGGCCTACTCCAGCGCCGCGAGCTGCGTATCGACGAGCAACTCGAGCTGGGCCGCGAGCGGCGCGGCGATCGCGCGGAAGCGCGGGAGTTCTTCGCGCGGCACCGGCAGCGCTGCGGGAAGTGTCATGGCGAGCGGATTGCGCGCCTCGCCGCCGACCCGGAACTCGTAGTGCAGGTGCGGGCCGGTTGCCCAGCCGGTGCTCCCGACACTGCCGATGGTCTCGGCCTGGGACACCCGTGCACCGCGCCGGATGCCCTTGGCGAAGCCGCTCAGGTGCGCATAGAGGGTCGAGTTCTGGCCGTTGTGGCGCAGGATCACCACGTTGCCGTAGCCGCCCTTCCTGCCGGCGAACTCCACGATGCCGTCACCCACCGCCCGCACGCGCGTGCCGCTCGGGGCCGCGTAATCGACGCCGCGGTGCGCGCGCCAGGTCTTCAGGAAGGGATGGCGGCGCATGCCGAACCCGGAGCTGACGCGGGAGAACTCGAGCGGCGAACGCAGGAACGCCTTGCGCAGGTTCTTGCCGTCCGGCGCGTAATACCCCCCCTTGCCGGCGCCGCCTTCGTAGTACACCGCGCGCAGCACCTTCTTCTGGTTGATGAATTCCGCCGCCAGCACGCGCCCCGAACTCACCGGCCGGCCGAGGTGGTAGTGCATCTCGTAGATCACGCTGAACCGGTCGCCGCGTCGCAGGTCACGATGGAAGTCGATGTCGCCACCGAACATCTCGGCCATCTGGATCGCGATGGCATCCGGGATGTCCGCCGCATCCGTGGCCGCGAACAAGGAACTGCGGATCTCGCCGCCGCGCAGCAGCGTCACGGTCTGCAGGGCGAGGGGGTCGGTGCTGACCCGGTAACCGTCACTGCCGGGAACGACGGTCAATGCGGACTCGCGTCCGAGCGAGGCGGCAAGTCCGAGCAAGCGGCCCTCGGCATCCGATTCGGTGCGAAGCGCGGCGCCGGGACGCAACTGGCGCAGCGTCCCGAGGCGAAGCAGCTTGCGCGATTCCTCGTCCTCGACGCCGAGCCGGTTCAACAACGCGCCGAGCGTCTCGCCGCGACCGAGGCGTTCCTCGCGCACGAATCTTGTATCCCCGGACGTTGGCGATTCCTGCGGCACCGGATAGGCCTCGCGCACCACCTGGCCCGGGGTCAGCATGGGGTCGTGCGGATCGGGCGCCATGGTGGCAAAGGCAGCCATCATTCCGGAAAGCGCCAGGGCGGCCATCAGGGCGCGCCGGATGATGCGCGTGCCGCCCGGCCGAGCCGCGCGCAGGGGCCATGCCGAACGGCCCGCAGCGCCGCCCTGCAGGCTTCGGGCCAGGCTGCCCGGCTGGTGGAGTTGGTCTTCTCGCACTCTTCTTAGGGGCTATAATCCGCCGCTGAAAACCCAAATTATTCAGGTGCCTGCCGCAGTTTCCTGAGGCGGTGCGCAGTGTAACAAAGAAAGCCGCCGGGCGCGAAGCCTGCCCGGCGCTCACGCCCCATCGACATGGTCCCGGTCGCCGAAGCAATCGAACGCATCAAACGTGGCGCCGACGAGCTGATCGTCGAGTCGGAGCTCGCCCAGAAACTCGCCACCGGGCGGCCCCTGCGCATCAAGCTCGGCCTCGACCCCACCGCGCCCGACCTGCACCTCGGACACACCGTGGTGATCAACAAGCTGCGGCATTTCCAGGACCTCGGCCACCAGGTGCAGTTCCTGATCGGCGACTTCACCGGCATGATCGGCGACCCGACCGGCAAGAACCAGACGCGCCCGCCGCTGACCCGTGACGAGATCCTGGCGAACGCGCGCACCTACCGCGAGCAGGCCTTCAAGATCCTCGACCCGGACAAGACGCAGATCCTGTTCAACTCGGAGTGGTCGGACAAGCTCGGCGCCGAGGGCATGATCCGCCTCGCCGCGCGCTACACCGTGGCGCGCATGCTGGAGCGCGACGACTTCGGCAAGCGCTACCGCTCGCAGCAGCCGATCGCGATCCACGAATTCCTCTACCCGTTGATGCAGGGCTATGACTCGGTGGCGATGAAGGCCGACGTCGAACTCGGCGGCACCGACCAGAAGTTCAACCTGCTGGTCGGACGCGAACTGCAGAAGGACTTCGGCCAGGCGCCGCAATGCATCCTGACCACGCCGCTGCTCGAGGGTCTCGACGGGGTCAACAAGATGTCGAAATCCCTCGGCAACTACGTCGGCATCGCGGAAGCCCCGGGCGAGATCTTCGGCAAGCTGATGTCGATCTCCGACACCCTGATGTGGCGCTACATCGAGTTGCTCTCCTTCGAGCCCCTGTCGACGGTGCGCGCCTGGCGCGAGGACATCGCGGCCGGACGCAATCCGCGCGAGATCAAGGTGCTGCTGGCCGCCGAGATCGTCGCCCGGTTCCACGGTCCCGCGGCGGCACGCGAGGCCGAGGCCGCATTCGAGCAGCGCTTTCGCCATGGCGCCCTGCCCGAGGACCTGCCGCAACTGAGCGTTCCGGCCGAGGGCGACGGCCTTGCCCTGGTGCAGGTGCTCAAGCAGGCGGGACTGGTGGCGAGCACCTCGGAGGCGAATCGCCTGATCGAGCAGGGTGGCGTGCGGCTCGAGGGCGCGCGCGTCGAGGATCGCGCGCTGCGCATCGCGCGCGGTGAAACCGTTTTGCTGCAGGTGGGCAAGCGCAAGGCCGCCCGCGTGACCGTGACCTGATGAGGGGCGAACAATGACCAAGCTGCCTGAATACGAGATCTACGCGATCAAGTACGCGCACCATGACCGTCGCCGCGCCGAAAGCTTCATCCATGGCGATCCGCACGACGGGCCGATGCCGCTCGACTACTTCGTCTGGCTGGTGTGCGGCGCGGGGCGCACGCTGGTGGTCGACACCGGCTTCAACGCGGCGATGGCGGCCAAGCGGCAGCGCCACCACATCCGCTGCCCGAGCGAAGGCCTGCGCCTGCTCGGGGTCGAGGCGGCCGAGGTGCCCGAGGTGATCGTCACCCACCTGCACTACGACCACATCGGCAACTTCGACCTGTTTCCCGCCGCCACCTTCCACCTGCAGGACCGCGAGATGCAGTACGCCACGGGCCGGCACATGTGCCACGACGTGTTCAGCGGCGCGTACGAAGTCGAGGACGTGGTCGGCATGGTGCGCGAGGTGTACCGCGGGCGGGTGCAGTTCCATGACGGCGACGCCGAGCTGCACCCCGGAATTTCGCTGCACCTGATCGGCGGGCACACCATGGGCATCCAGGCGGTGCGCGTCATGACGCGGCGCGGCTGGGTGCTGCTCGCCTCGGACGCGACGCACTTCTACGCCAACATGGGCGAGGTGCGGCCGTTCCCGATCGTCTGGTCGGTGGCCGAGATGGTCGAGGGTTATCGCAAGATGCGCACGCTGGCCGAATGGCCATCGCACATCATCCCGGGGCACGATCCGCTGGTGTTCGAGCAGTACCCGGCGCCCTCGCCCGCGCTGCAGGGCATCGCCCTGCGGCTGGACTGAGCAGGCGCCCGAACCGGGGACACGATGAAATTCGATTTCGACGCGCCGGTCGACTGCGCCGGCACCTGGAGCACCCGCTGGGACCGCTATCCGGGCGACGTGATCCCGCTGTGGGTCGCCGACACCGACTTTCGCGCGCCGCCGGCCCTCGTCGACGCCTTTGCTGCGCGCCTCGAGCACGGCATCTTCGGCTACAGCGCGTTCCCGGACGCGCTGCGCGAGGCGATCGTCGAGCGCATGGGGCGCCTGTACGGCTGGAAGATCGAGCCGTCCTGGATCGTCGTGCTGCCCGGCGTGGTGCCTGGCCTGCACCTTGCCGCGCGCCACCTCTGCGCACCCGACGAGCACGCGCTGGTGCCGACGCCGATCTACCATCATTTCAAGCGTGCCGTGCAACTCGCCTCGCGCGCGCACGACGACGTGCCGCTGGTGCTGCAGGCCGGGCGCTGGGTGTTCGACGAGGACCGGCTGGCAAAGGCGGTGCGCGCCTCGAGCCGGCTGCTGTTCCTGTGCAACCCGCAGAATCCCGGCGGCACCATCTTCACGCGCGACGAACTCGCGCGCCTCGCCGCGCTCGCCGAGAAGCACGATCTCGTCATTCTTTCGGACGAGATCCATGCCGACCTGCTGCTCGACGAGGGCAAGCCGCACATCCCGATCGCCAGCCTTGCGCCGGAGGTCTCGAGGCGTACCGTGACGCTCGCCTCGCCCAACAAGAGCTTCAACTTTCCCGGGTCCGGCTGCGCCTGGGCGATCATCGAGGATGCGAAGCTGCGCGCCGCCTTCAGCGTCGACCACCACGCTACCGTGCACGACCCTGCGGTGTTCGGCTACATCGGCGCGCTGGCGGCGTATCGCGACGGCGCCGACTGGCTCGCGGCACAGCTCGCCTACCTGCGCGAGAACCGCGACCTGGTCGAGCGCACCATCGCGAAGGCCACCGGCATGACCATGGCGCACGTCGAAGCGACCTATCTCGCGTGGATCGACTGCAGTGCGCTCGAGGAGGCCGACCTGCAGGCGTACTTCCTCAAGCGCGGCGTTGCCATCTCCCCGGGTGCGCAGTTCGGCGCGCCGGGCTTCGCGCGCCTCAATTTCGGCACCCAGCGCGCGCGGCTGGCCGAGGCCCTGGAGCGGATGACGGCTTAGAAAAAGGGGTCAGACCCCTTTTTCCGCGACGCGGCGCTTCATCCCGATTCCAGCAAAAAGGGGGCAGACCCCTTCTTCAGCTTCCCCTCTTCTAGGACCGCATCCAGGCGTTGCCCCAGAGGTTGAGCGTGCGGTCCTCGTGCGGCCAGCTGCGCGCGGCGACCTGCGGTGGCATCAGTTCGAGTTCCGCGGAGAACTCGACCTTGTGGCCGTCCGGGTCCTCGATCATGAAAAAGAGATTGTTGCCCGGACCGTGTCGCCCGGGCCCCCACCACAGCGGGATGCGCAGATCGCCCATGCGATCGGCCCAGTCGCGGATCGACATCCAGCCCGGCGTTTCGTAGCAGTGGTGGTCGGCGCGCGCCTCGGGCGCGCGGAAGGCGGCAAAGCTGTGGTGCTCCGGGTCCGAGCGCAGGAAGGCGGCCGTCAGGGCCTGGCCCGCGTCGCCGGCTTCGAGGACCCGGTCCGACTCGAGCAGGCCGAGGCGGTCGCGATAGAAGCCGGTCATCGCCTCCAGTTGCGTGGTGGCACAGACGAAATGCTGCAGTCGTCCGGGCAGGGACGGCGCGCCGGCGCCGATGCCGGATGCGCCGCCCGACAGGCCGAATACCACCTGCCGCCCGTCCGGGTCGACGATCGCAAAGGCGGCGTCGCGAAACAGCGGCGACGGCGACGCCTTTGCCTCCAGCCCCGCGGCTTCGTACCCGCGCCGGATGGCGGCGAGATGCGCCGCGTCGCGTGCCTCGATGGCAAACCACGGCACCGTCGCGGCCGCGCCCTTGCCGACCACCAGCACCCGCCCGGGTCCGCCCACGCACCAGGTGTCCGCCGCAAGCGGCTCGAGGGCGTCGCCGAGCAGGCGCGCGTACCACTGCGCCAGGCGCTCCGGATCGGGACTGTCGCGACGAAGGTGGTGCAGGCGCGCGGGCCATAGCGGGGGCGTGTTCATGCCCGATTCTCGCCTGTTCGCGCGCGCCGGTGCAACGCGCGCACCCGCTCGAGCACCGCCTCAAGGCGCAGGTCCGGCACGCCGATCTCGCGCATGTGGGCGAGCGTCTGGTCGAGGTACTCGATGTTCGGGCCGCGGTCGCCCACGCCCTGCGCCACCAGCCGCGCGCTGCGCGCGGGCCGCAGGTCGCCGGCGAACTGTCGGTGGTGCGGGTCCGCCACGAAGGCGAGGCCATGCACCCGTCGGTCGTCGGCGAGGCGCAGCTTCAACCGGCGCACCTGGTAGACCCGGTTGCCCATTTCGCGCCGCCAGAGCATCTCCAGCACCGCCCGCCGCCCGGCGGCGGGCAGGCGAAAGGCCACGCCACGGCAGGCGCCGCCCCGGCACAGCCCCATGACCAGGCCCGGGACCGCGGGCGTGCCGCGATGGGTGTGGGAGTAGATGCAAAGCGCCCGGTGGTAGCCATGTGCCGTCGCGACCGCCTGTTCCGGGGCGCGGAATCCCGGCGCCCACATCAGCGAGGCATAGCCGAACACCCACTCAACATCCCGCGGCGCCTGGGCGATGAACTCCTGCAGCGTCATGGGCGGCGATTCTATCGGCCCGCGCCTGCCGCGCCCGATCGCCGGCGGTCAACCGCGGCGACGCTGATGCGTTATTTGCCGTGCGACGCCCGTTTCCGGGCATGCGCCACACTCGAAAAGGAAATGACCATGCTCAAGCAAAGACTCATCGCCGTCCTGATTGCGGCCACGTTCTCGGGCGCCGCGCTGGCCCAGGCCACCAAGGCCACCCCGGCGACGCCGGCGACCCCGGCGACGCCCGCAGCCGCCCCCGCTGCCGCTGCGACCCCGGCGACCCCGGCGCAGCCCGCCGCCGCCGAAGCCAAGACGGAAAAGAAGGCCATGAGCGCCAAGGGCGAGAAGAAGGCCAAGGGCGAGAAAAAGGCCAAGAAGGCGAAGAAGGCCAAGAAGGCCAAGAAGACTGACGCAGAGAAGGCCAGCTGAGGCTGCAGGGGCGGCCCAGCCGCCCCTGCCAAGGCGTTACCATGCAAGGGCCGGTGCGCACTGCGCCGGCCCTTGTCGTTTCCGGGACGATCGCATGCGCCTGCTCCTGCTGATGCTGCTGGCCGCACCGTTCCTTGCCGCGGCCCAGCCGCTGCAACCGTGGCGCGGTGAACGCCTGCCGCCCTTCGAACTCGATGCCCTGGACGGGACCCGCCACCGGCTCGCGGATTACCGCGGCAAGGTGGTGCTGGTGAACTTCTGGGCCAGCTGGTGCGGGCCCTGCCGGGCCGAGATGCCGAGCCTGCAGGCGCTCGCCGATTCGCTCGAGGCAGAGCCGTTCGTCGTGCTCGCCGTGAACGTCGGCGAAACGCCCGAGGCCATGCGCGCCTTCGTCCACCGCATGCCGCTGCGTTTTGCGCTGCTGGTCGATCCGGGCGCCACCACCGCGCGAGCCTGGGGCGCGCGTGCCCTGCCCACCACCTTCATCCTCGACCCCGAGGGCCGGCCGCGCTACCGGCATGTCGGCGACCTCGACTGGGCGCAGCCGGCGGTGCGCACCCGCATCCGCGCGCTGATGACGGTGCG
>DATCYZ010000046.1:0-2610 GCA_036526195.1 Burkholderiales bacterium | reverse complement strand
GGATCAGGCATTAGAGGCCGCTCATAATACCGGGCTCGACCCTGCGCACGCGCGCATGCGAGTCGATACCCTGAAGTGGGCAGCGCGCATCCGAAACCCGCGCCTGTACGGCGACAAAGCGCAGTTGGATGTCAACGTGCGCACCGTGGATTTGACGCGCATTATTGAGGCAGCCAACGCCAGACTTGCGGCCGCTCAGGCTGCGCGCGCCGGGCACGTAGTAGAGGGTACGCTTGTGCGGCGTGCGCTCGAGGGGGGAGGGGCCGGCGCGCGCGATTCGGCCGATGGGGGGTGCACCGGGGGGTAGGGGGCGGAATGCGCGCCGCAGCCCTGGTGGCGGCAGACGAACCTCGCCAGCGCGTGAAAATTTGCGAAAAACAATTAATTAATGGAATTATTAATTCCATCCGTCCGGTACGAAATCCGTCCGCTTTTCATCCGTACTGTACTCGACTCTCTAGGAGAGTACGTACGGAGAGTACACTGAGGTGCTGATGCTCGCTTCCGCTGCACACGAGACTGAAGTCCTGACGCAGATCCTGGCGCTGTCCGACGATCCGGTCGGCTTCGTGCACTACGCCTACCCCTGGGGGCGCCCCGGCACGCCGTTCGAGAAGTTCAACGGTCCGCGCCGGTGGCAGCTTGAAGAGTTCGAGGCGATCGGCGAGCACGTCGCCAGGAGCAAGTTCGCGATCGACAACGGGCTGCCGGCGCCGATCTACAAGGGCGCCTGGGCGAGCGGGCGCGGCCCCGGCAAATCAGCGTTCTTCGGCATGCTGGCGCACTGGCAGGCGTCGACCCGGATCGGCAGCACGACGATCGTGGCGGCGAACACGGAGTCCCAGCTTCGCACGCGCACGTTTCCGGAGTTCGGCGTTTGGTTTGGCAGCGCGATCAACTCGCACTGGTTCTCGCTCGAGACGATGCGCATCGTGCCCGCGCCCTGGCTGCTTGAACTCGTGCGCAAGATCCCCGAAGAGGGCGGCCTGGGCATCGACCCGAAATACTGGTACGTGCAGGGGCAGACCTGGAGCGAGGACAACCCCAACGCGTTCGCCGGTGTGCACAACCCCTACGGTCTGATGCTCGCGTTCGACGAGGCCGCGGGCATCGCGACGCCGGTGTGGGAGGTGGCCGAGGGGTTCTTCACGGAAGAAAACCCGTACCGCTTCTGGCTGGCGGCCTCGCAGATGCGAAACCGGCAGGGGCGGTTCTACGACCTGTTCAACGACCCGCGCATCGGCGCCGGCTGGCGCACGCGCACGATCAGCACGCGCGGGCTGCCGGGTGTCGACCAGGCGATCGTCGAGGATCAGATCCGGCGCTACGGCGAGGACTCGGACTTCGTGCGGGTGGAGATTATGGGGCTACCGCCCCGGACGAGCGAGGACCAGTTCATCCCGTGGGACGCGGTGCGCGCGGCGCAGCAGAACACCCTGGTGCCGGACTACGGCGAGCCGCTGGTTCTCGGGGTCGACCCGGCACCGCGCGGGAAGACGGCCTGGCGGTTCAGGCAGGGGCGGAACGCGCGCGACTGTTGCGGCTCGGCGACGATGGGGTCGTGGCTCAGCAAGGACAACGTGCAGATCGCCGAAGAGATCCTGAAGCTGGACCAGAAGTACAAGCCCGACGCGATCTGCATTGACTTCGGCATGGGCACCGGCGTGATCGACGTGCTGAAGCGAAAGCGCACCTACGGCCGCGTGCACGAGGTGAAGTTTGGCGACGCGCCGCACGGTGGGCGCGACACGGAGTGGGGGTCGCACGCGATCGAGTTGTGGGGCCGGGTGCGCGACTGGCTGCCCGGCGGGATGCTCGAGAAGGACAGCGGCGAGAAAGGGACGCTCTCGCAGCAACTGACCGACCGGGGCTGGAAGTGGAGCGGGCGCGAAGAGGGGAAGAAAATCCTCGAGCCGAAAGAGGACATGCACAAGCGCGGCGTGGCCTCGCCGGACGACGCCGACGCGCTGGCGTGCACCTTCGAGGTGAACCCTCCGCGCAATGACTCGCGCCGCGGCGGCCGGCAAACGGTGGCGGAGGGCGTGGGCGGGAGCGCGTTCTTCGACTGATGGTACACTGGGTGTAGGAGATTCAGCCTATGTCTTTTCTTTTCGGTAGCGACAAGCCTGCGCCTGCGCCTGCGCCCGTTCCGCAGTCGCCCTCGGCGACCGACAACGAGGCGGCCCAAGCCGCGCGCAAAGCCGCGGAGGATGCGGCAATGGCGGACGCGAAGTCGCGCGGCCGGCAGCAGACGGTGGTCGCCGGGCAGAGGATCGCCGCGGACGAGCAGGAAGCCTCCGGGCTGCTCTCGGCCAAGCGGCGCGCAGCTTCACGCGCGCTGGTGGGTTGATGGCGCGCGACGAGGGCGCGCCGATCGGGGCGTTCGCGCTGAGTCGCCGGACGCGGGAAGTCGAGGCCGCGCGGATCGCGGCGCGCGCGGCGGAGGTAGCCGAGGCGCCGGGGGCGGAGGGGGTGCTGCCGCTGAACGCCGGGTTCTTTCACCTGGAACGGATGCGCCAGGCGCAGGGCGCGAAGAGTCGCGATGCGCAGCCGGCGAAAGTGAGGGGCGGTAGATGAGCGCGATCTCAAGCATCACGAAGAGCATTTTCG
>DATCYZ010000045.1:0-27418 GCA_036526195.1 Burkholderiales bacterium | reverse complement strand
GGTCAGCCCCCTTTTTTTCGGGCGAGGCGGCGGGCGAGGTCCCAGGGCAGCAGCGCGAACGCCATGGCGAGCGCTACGATGAGGACGATGGGTACGAGCCGGTCGGGCCAGGGGCCGAGGAAATCCACGATGGTGCGCACTTCGGGCTTCGACGGGCCGACAAAGCCGTAATTCCAGCCGAAGGCGATATCGAGCGGCAGGACCGCGGCCACGTAGGCCGCCGCCCCGAGGCAGGCCTGGCGGTAGCCGCGCCAGTCCGGCCGGTAGCCGCGCGCCGCAAGGTCGTAGATCGCGACGCCGGCGATCAGGCCGTGGGTGGCCCAGAAGAACCAGAAGGGGTAGAGCGCCGGGCCTTCGGACAGCGCAGGGGTAATGAGCGCCTGGGTGCTCAGGGCGAGGCCCCAGAAGTACACCAGCGGCCGCAGTACCGGCGCGCCGGTGACCAGCAGCAGCGCCGCGGCCGCGGCCGTGAGATGACACAGTTGCAGCGGCAGGGTCTTCGCCGGGTCATGCAGCGGCGCCTGCAGCAGCCAGAGGTAGGTCAGCCCCCAGCCCGCGAGGTAGGCGAGGCCGACGGCGCGTTCGGCCGGCAACGGCGGCGCGGCGCGCGGCAGGCGACGTCGCAGGGCCACGGCAAGCGCCGTGAGCAGCACGATCGCGGCAAGCACCGCCGCATGGGTCGCGGTGAAGGCTTGAAAGCGCTCCATGCGCGGAGTGTACGGTGCGCGCCGGTTAGAATCGCCGCATGCCCGCCACCGCCCTGTTCGCGATTGCCGTCGGTGCGACGCTCGGCGCCTGGCTGCGCTGGGGACTGGGGACCTGGCTGAACCCGCTGCTGCCGAATCTGCCGCTGGGCACGCTCGCGGCGAACCTCGGCGGGGGGTACCTGGTGGGGCTTGCCTTGACCTTCTTCGGCGCCAACGCGTCCCTGCCGCCGGAGTGGCGGCTAGCCTGCATCACCGGGTTCCTGGGGGCGCTCACCACCTTTTCGACCTTCAGCGCGGAATCGGTTGCGCTGTTGCAGGACGGGCGCTTCACGGCCGCGGCGGTGCATTCGGGCGCGCACCTGTTCGGCGCATTGCTCGCCACCGCGGCGGGCATCGCCACGGCCCGCACACTGGGCTGGTAGACGGCAAACCGGGCCTTTCGCCCGCAGCGGGCGCCGGCTATACAATGTGCGCTGGTACCTGACCGAACTCTCACGGAGGAGGATCCGATGAAAGCTGTTGCGGCAATTACGGGCGCACTCGCCCTTGCGTTCGCGGCCACGCCCGCGCTCGCCCAATCGACCCTGGATGCCGTCAAGGCCAAGGGCTTCGTGCAGTGCGGCGTCAACACCGCGCTGGCCGGATTCTCGCAACCGGATTCCCGCGGCGTCTGGAAAGGCCTTGACGTGGACATGTGCCGCGCCGTCGCGGCCACGGTGTTCGGCGACGCCACCAAGGTGCGCTACACGCCGCTGACCGCGCAGCAGCGCTTCACCGCGCTGCAATCCGGCGAGATCGACCTGCTCGCGCGCAATACCACCTGGACGATTTCCCGCGACACCAGCCTCGGCCTGAACTTCGTCGGCGTGAACTACTACGACGGGCAGGGCTTCATGGTGCCGAAGAAGCTGAACGTGAAGAGCGCCAGGGAGCTGAAGGGCGCCACGGTTTGCGTCCAGCCCGGCACCACGACCGAACTGAACCTGGCCGACTACTTCCGCGCCAACAACATGACCTTCAAGCCGGTGGTCATCGAGAAGCTGGAAGAGGTCACCAACGCTTACTTCTCGGGCCGCTGCGACGTCTACACGACGGACGTGTCCGGGCTGGTGTCGACGCGCGGTTCGCGCGCGCCGAATCCGGCGGACCACGTCATCCTGCCGGAGGTGATCTCCAAGGAGCCGCTCGGGCCGGTGGTGCGCCATGGCGACGACAAGTGGTTCGACATCGTCAAGTGGACGCTGATGGCGATGCTCGAGGCCGAGGAACTGGGCCTCACCGCGGCGAACATCGACAAGGCGCTCGCCGACAAGAACCCCGCGGTGCAGCGCTTCGTGGGCGCGACCGGCGACCTCGGCAAGATGCTCGGCGTCGACAACCGCTGGGCCTTCAACATCGTCAAGCAGGTCGGCAACTACGCCGAGAGCTTCGACGCGAACCTCAAGCCGCTGGGCTTCGAGCGCGGGCTGAACGCGCTCTGGACCAAGGGCGGCCTGATGTACCCGATCCCGCTGCGCTGATCGGCTGAACGACTTCCGCGCCGTCCGGTCCCCGGCGGCGCGGAGCCTCCCGTGCGTTTCTCCCCGCGTGACGCGCGCTTCCGCGCGCTGCTCTACCAGGTGCTCGCGCTCGCCGCCGTGGTGGGCGTGCTCGCCTATCTCGTCACCAATACGATTGCCAACCTCGAGGCGCGCAAGATCGCCAGCGGCTTCGCGTTCCTGTCGCGCGAGGCCGGTTTCGAGATCGGCGAAACCTCGTTCATTTCCTACGGCGCGGCCGACAACTACGCCCGCGCGCTGCTCGTCGGGCTGGCCAACACGTTCCGGGTCGCCCTGATCGGCGTCGTTGCCGCGACCGTGATCGGCACCTTCATCGGCTTCGCCCGGCTGTCCTCGAACTGGCTGGTGGCGAAACTGTCGTCCGCCTACATCGAGGTGATCCGCAACGTGCCGCTGCTGGTGCAGCTGTTCTTCTGGTACGCAATCATCTCGGAGAACCTGCCCGGGCCGCGCCAGGCGCTGAGTCCGGTGTCCGGGGTGTTCCTGAGCAACCGCGGCTTCGCGGTGCCCGTCATCGAATGGCACGCCGCCTACCAGTGGGTGCTGGCCGCCTTCGTGCTCGCGCTCCTCGTGGCCTGGCGGATCTCGGCCTGGGCGCGCGCACGCCAGGCGCGCACCGGACAGCAGTTTCATGCCTTCTGGACCGGCCTCGGGATCGTCGTTGCGCTGCCATTGCTCGCCTTCATCGCCATCGGTGCGCCGTTCAGGCTGATCGTGCCGGAACTGGCCGGCTTCAACTTTTCCGGCGGCGCCACGCTGACGCCGGAGTTCGCCGCGCTGCTGATCGGCCTGGTGGCCTACACCGCGGCCTTCATCGCCGAGATCGTGCGCGCCGGCATCCTTTCGGTGCACCGCGGCCAGACCGAGGCGGCCTCGGCCCTCGGCCTGCGCCCCTCGTTCGTGCTGCGCCTGGTGATCCTTCCGCAGGCGCTGCGCGTGATCGTGCCGCCGCTCACCAGCCAGTACCTGAACCTGACCAAGAACAGCTCGCTGGCGGTGGCAATCGGCTACCCCGACATCGTCTCGATCGCCAACACCGCGATCAACCAGACCGGGCAGGCGATCGAGGGCATCGGCATCATCATGGCCGTGTACCTGACGATCAGCCTGTCGATTTCCGCCTTCATGAACTGGTACAACAAGCGCATCGCGCTGGTGGAGCGATGAGCCTGTCGCGGGGCGCCATCGGCTGGTCGCGCGAGAACCTGTTCTCGGGCTGGGGGAACACGCTCGTCACCCTGCTGATCATCTGGCTCGCCTGGAAGCTTGCGCTGCCCTTTTTCGACTGGGCGATCACGAAGGCGATCTGGGTCGACCCCGACGCGCAGGCCTGCCGCGCGGCGAAGGGCGTCGGCGCCTGCTGGGCGCTGATCACCGAGAAACATCGCCTGATCCTGTTCGGCACCTATCCCTTCGAGGCGCAGTGGCGACCGGCGCTCGCCGTGCTGGTGCTGGTCGCGCTCTACATCATCAGCGCGCTGCGCGCCTGCTGGCGGCCCTGGCTTGCGCTGGCGTGGGTCGCCGGGCTCGGCGCGATCGGCGTGCTCATGTGGGGCGGCGTGTTCGGGCTCGTCTATGTCGAGAACGAGCGCTGGGGCGGGTTGGCGCTCACCCTGCTGCTTGCCACCTTCGGCATCGCCTTCGCCTTCCCGCTGTCGATCCTGCTCGCGCTCGGTCGGCGCTCGGAGATGCCGATCATCCGCTGGCTGTCGGTGGGCTACATCGAGCTGATCCGCGGCGTGCCGCTGATCAGCCTGCTGTTCATGGCCTCAGTGATGCTGCCGCTGTTCCTGCCCGAAGGCCTGACCGTGGACAAGCTGCTGCGCGCGCAGATCGCGATGATCCTGTTCGCCGCGGCCTACCTTGCGGAGGTGGTGCGCGGCGGGCTGCAGGCGATTCCGCGCGGGCAGTACGAGGCCGCGCAGGCGCTCGGCCTGTCGTACTGGAAGAGCATGGGCTTCATCATTCTGCCGCAGGCGCTGCGCATCTCGATCCCGCCGCTGGTGAACGTGTTCATCGGTTTCTTCAAGGACACGTCGCTGGTTCTCATCATCGGCCTGTTTGACCTGCTGACCACGGTGAAGGTGTCGATCACCGAGCCGAAGTGGACCGGCTACGGCGTCGAGGCCTACCTGTTCGCCTCGGCGGTGTACTTCGTGTTCTGTTTCTCCATGTCGCGCTACAGCCAGGCGCTCGAAGTCAGCCTGGCCTCGTCCGCGGCGCGCACGCCCGTGAAGGAGGCTGGATGATCGAACTGCAGGCAGTCAACAAGTGGTACGGCGACTTCCAGGCGCTCAAGAACATCAACCTGAGCATCGCCAAGGGCGAGAAGGTAGTCGTGTGCGGCCCCTCGGGCTCCGGCAAGTCGACCATGATCCGGCTCATCAACCGCCTGGAAGTGCACCAGTCCGGAAAGGTGGTGGTCGACGGCATCGAACTCACCGACGACCTGAAGTCCGTCGAGGCGATCCGCAGCGAAGTCGGCATGGTGTTCCAGAGCTTCAACCTGTTCCCGCACCTGACGGTGCTGGAGAACCTGACGCTTGCGCCGATCTGGGTGCGACGCATGCCGAAGCGCGAGGCCGAGGAACAGGCGATGCAGTACCTCGGGCGCGTGCAGATCCCGGAGCAGGCGCACAAGTACCCGGGACAGCTCTCGGGCGGACAGCAGCAGCGCGTGGCGATCGCGCGGGCGCTGTGCATGCAGCCCAGGGTGATGCTGTTCGACGAGCCCACCTCGGCGCTCGATCCGGAGATGATCAAGGAGGTGCTCGACGTCATGATCGAACTGGCGAAGGAGGGCATGACCATGGTCTGCGTGACGCACGAGATGGGCTTCGCGCGCACCGTCGCCGACCGCGTCGTGTTCATGGACCAGGGCGAGATCGTCGAGGCCGCGCCGCCGAAGGAATTCTTCGCCGCGCCGAAGACCGACCGCGCGAAACTCTTCCTGAGCCAGATCCTCGGCCACTGAGTGGCGGTCCGGCGCAACCTGATCACCGACGTCGCCGGCCTGCGCGTCGGCCACGCGCAGGATCGCGCGGCCGCCACCGGCGTGACGGTGTGCGTATTCGACGCCCCCGCCACCGCCTCGGTGGCGATCCTCGGCGGCGCCCCGGGCGTGCGCGACACCGCCCTGCTCGAGCCGGAGATGTCGGTGCAGGCGGTGGATGCCATCGTGCTCTCCGGCGGCTCGGTGTTCGGGCTGGATGCCGCGGGCGGCGTGCTGAACGCGCTGTCCCGGCAGGGGCGCGGCCTGCTCGTGGCGGGCGTGCGCGTGCCGATCGTGCCGCAGGCCATCCTGTTCGACCTGCTGAACGGCGGCGCCAAGCCATGGCTGGAAGCGCCGGCGCAGGCGCGCCCGCCCTACTGGGAACTGGGCCGGGACGCGGCCCTCGCCGCGAGCGCCGGATTCGAACTCGGCTCGGTGGGCGCGGGGCTCGGCGCCACGACGGCGAACCTCAAGGGCGGCGTGGGCTCGGTCAGCGTGACGACGCCTTCCGGATTCGTCGTCGGCGCGCTGGCCGTGGTGAACGCTGTGGGCAGCGCCGTCATCGGCGACGGCCCGCATTTCTGGGCGGCGCCCTTTGAACGCGACGCCGAGTACGGCGGCCGCGGCTGGCCGCAGGCCATGGACCCCGCCGCGCTTTCCCTGCGCGTGAAGGGCGGCGCGCCGCAGTCGACGACCCTCGCGCTGGTGGCCACCGACGCGCCCCTCGACAAGGCCGAGTGCAAGCGCCTTGCCCTCATGGCGCACGACGGATTGGCACGCGCGGTGCGCCCCGCGCATGCCCCGATGGACGGCGACACGGTGTTCGCCGCGGCCACCGGCGGCAACGCGCGCGCGCTGGACGCGGCGCGCCTCACCGAACTCGGCGCGGCGGCGGCGGACTGCCTCGCGCGCGCGATCGCGCGCGGGGTGCATGAAGCGACGCCGCTGCCCTTTCCCGGGGCGCTGCCGGCCTGGCGGGCGTTGCACGGCCACCGTACCCCCTGAAAAGTTCCCGATCGGGAACATTTCGCCCCGGCCGGCGCGGTGCCTTGAATCACCGGCACATGCCCCCATCTGCAGCACAGGAATTGACCAGGAACCCATCGGGAACACCCCATGCGCTTCGACAAATTCACCACGCAACTGCAGACCGCGGTGTCCGACGCCCAGAGCCTCGCCGTCGGTCGCGACCACCCCTACATCGAGCCGCAGCACCTGCTCGCGGCGCTGCTCGCCCAGGCCGACGGCAGCGCGGCCTCGATCGTGCAGCGCGCCGGCGGCAATCCGGGGGCGCTGAAGGCCGCCCTCGAGCAGGCGCTCGGGCGCATGCCGCGCGTCGAGGGCGCGCCGGGCGAGGTGCATCTGTCGCGTGAACTGACTGCGCTGCTCAATGTCGCCGACAAGGAAGCGCAGAAGCGCGGCGACCAGTTCATCGCCTCCGAACTCGTGCTGCTCGCGGCGGTCGGCGACAAGGGCGAGACCGGGCGGCTGTTGAAGCAGGCCGGCGTGACCAAGGCGGCGCTCGAGCAGGCGATCGAGCAGGTGCGGGGCGGGCAGACCGTGTCCGGGCAGGCCGACGAGTCGCAGCGCCAGGCGCTCGCGAAGTACACGCTCGACCTGACCGAGCGCGCGCGCCAGGGCAAGCTCGACCCGGTGATCGGGCGCGACGACGAGATCCGCCGCTCAATCCAGATCCTGCAGCGGCGCACCAAGAACAACCCGGTGCTGATCGGCGAGCCCGGCGTGGGCAAGACGGCGATCGTCGAGGGGCTCGCGCAGCGCATCATCAACGGCGAGGTGCCCGAGTCGTTGAAGGGCAAGCGGGTGCTGGTGCTCGACATGGCGAGCCTGCTCGCCGGCGCCAAGTACCGCGGTGAGTTCGAGGAGCGTCTGAAGTCGGTGCTCAAGGAGCTTTCGCAGGATTCCGGCCAGACCATCGTCTTCATCGACGAACTGCATACCATGGTCGGCGCCGGCAAGGCCGAGGGCGCGATCGACGCCGGCAACATGCTCAAGCCCGCGCTCGCGCGCGGCGAACTGCACTGCATCGGCGCGACCACGCTGAACGAGTACCGCAAGTACGTCGAAAAGGACGCCGCGCTCGAGCGCCGCTTCCAGAAGGTGCTGGTCGGCGAGCCCTCGGTCGAGGCCACGGTGGCGATCCTGCGCGGCCTGCAGGAGCGCTACGAGGTGCACCACGGCGTCGACATCACCGACCCGGCGATCGTCGCCGCGGCGGAACTGTCGAACCGCTACATCACCGACCGCTTCCTGCCCGACAAGGCGATCGACCTGATCGACGAGGCGGCCGCGCGCATCAAGATGGAGATCGATTCCAAGCCCGAGGTGATGGACCGGCTCGACCGGCGCCTCATCCAGCTGCGCATCGAGCGCGAGGCGGTGAAGAAGGAGTCCGACGAGGCCTCGAAGAAACGCCTCGGGCTGATCGAGGAGGAGATCGCGAAGCTTGGCAAGGAGTACTCGGACCTCGAGGAAATCTGGAAGTCCGAGAAGGCGCAGGTGGCCGGCAGCGCGCACATCAAGGAGGCGCTCGAGAAGCTCAAGCTGCAGATGGAAGAGGCGCGCCGCAAGGGCGACTGGCAGCGCATGTCCGAGATCCAGTACGGGAAGATCCCCGCGCTCGAGGCGCAGCTGAAGTCCGCCGAGACCCCGGGCGAGGGCGCGAAGAAGGCGACCCTGCTGCGCACCCAGGTGGGCGCGGAGGAGATCGCGGAAGTGGTCTCGCGCGCCACCGGCATCCCGGTGTCGAAGATGATGCAGGGCGAGCGCGAGAAGCTGGTGCAGATGGAAGGCCACCTGCACCAGCGCGTGGTCGGTCAGGACGAGGCGGTGCGCCTGGTGTCGGACGCGATCCGGCGCTCGCGCTCCGGCCTGTCGGACCCGAACCGGCCCTATGGCTCGTTCCTGTTCCTCGGGCCGACCGGCGTGGGCAAGACCGAGCTGTGCAAGGCGCTGGCGGGTTTTCTCTTCGACGCCGAGGACCACCTGGTGCGCATCGACATGTCCGAGTACATGGAGAAGCACGCGGTCTCGCGCCTGATCGGCGCGCCGCCGGGCTACGTCGGCTACGACGAGGGCGGGCAGTTGACCGAAGCGGTGCGCCGCAAGCCGTACTCCGTGATCCTCTTCGACGAGATCGAAAAGGCGCACCCGGACGTCTTCAACACGCTCCTGCAGGTGCTGGACGACGGCCGCCTCACCGACGGGCAGGGCCGTACCGTGGACTTCCGGAACACGGTGATCGTCATGACCTCGAACCTCGGTTCGCAGATGATCCAGCAGATGTCCGACAGCGATTACGGCGTGATCAAGCTCGCGGTGATGGCCGAGGTGAAGAACCATTTCCGGCCGGAATTCGTCAACCGCATCGACGAGGTCGTGGTGTTCCACGCGCTCGCCGAAGACCACATCCGCTCGATCGCCGGCATCCAGCTCGGCGTGCTGAAGGCGCGCCTGGCGCGCATGGACTACGGTCTCGAGGTGTCGGACGCCGCACTCGCGGAACTCGCCAAGACCGGCTTCGACCCGGTCTACGGCGCGCGGCCGCTGAAGCGCGCCATCCAGTCCGAGATCGAGAACCCGCTCGCACGCGCGATCCTCGAGGGGCGGTTCTCGCCCGGCGATGTCATCGCCACGGATCTGCGCAACGGCAGCATGGTGTTCGAGGCAAGGCCGCGGAAGGCGGCGGCCTGAGGTTGGCTATTCGGTTCGATTGGGGGAAAGCGCCACTCGGGCCTGCGGCGCCGGATCAACGGAGAGCTCCACTCCCGCCTGCGGCGTGAGTGGGTCCCGGCTTTGCGCTGGCGCGCAAAACCGGGATCAGGAAAAGCAAACTGCTTGGGTCTTGCTTTTTATCGATCCGGTGACTTGCGAAGCAAGTCGCCGGAAAACCGGCCTTCGATCCAGGCAGCCCTTCGGCTCAGCCGGCCGGCCCACCCACCATCGGCAACGCCGCCCGAATCCGCCGCGACAGCACGGTGAGTTCTTCCCACAGATCGCCGGTGTCCTTGCGGAAGATGGTGTCGATGTCGGCGCCGAGCACGGACCACAGGCCGCGGTCGATCTCCCGGCGCAGTTCACCGGGGCGCCAGCCGACGTAGCCGACGTAGTAGCGGGCGTCGTTCGGGTTGGTCTCGATGATCTGGTCGATGGTGTTGGCGCGGAACGCCAGGTATAGGTTCTTCATGAGCGGCACCGAGCCCACGCCCGGATTGCGCTCGGACTTGACGATGGCCACCAGCGCGGCGCGCGAGAAGGGGCCGCCGTAGTACACCGGGTCGACGACTTTCTTCGAGGGTTCGTGCTCGGGGAACAGGCTGCCGAGCGAACGCCGCGTAGGCCGGTTCAGGATCAGGCCGACATGGCCGCCGTTCGGCGCGGGTGCGGCGATCAGGACCGATTCCCGGTAGTCCGCATCCCGGAAACCGGGATGCGCGACGAGGAACATGGCTTCCCCGTCCTGCGCGACGGCGAGCGGTGCGCCGAAGAGCAGGGTCAGGGCCAGCAGGGCGGAACGCAGCGCAGTCAAGATTGCGATCTCCCGGGCGTCTGGTGGAACGCCGACAAATCCAGTATAGCGCGCTGACCGGCGACGTGGCAGTCGTGCGGATCGCGTGCGTCGCGGTAGGCCGTTGATTCGTCAAACGCTGCGTTGCAGCGTCGATGGAATGCTTGACAGCGATGTTTGGGAGCGTATGGTTGGGCTTGAGTGTGCACTGTGGTGGTCGCATCGCCGCAGGGGCCGCGAACCCGGACTACCTGCCCGGGCAAGCGGAACATTCAGTGGTCGTGAACAAGGACACGTCCGCAGCGCACTTGCCCGAACGGCCTTGGCCGTTCAACAAAGAGTGCCGCTCTATGGCGGCACTGCCCGGCGACCCCGGGCTTACAGCCCCGCGCCCGCGGGGCTTTGCTTTTGGGGCGCCGGAAATTGTCCCGGTGCGCGCGTCTGCGTGGCGCGCACGCGATCGATCAGGTCCTGCCAAAGGCTGCCGGTGTCGGCGCGGAACACGGTATCCGCATCCGCGGGCAGCACGTGCCAGCCGGCGCGCAGCAGCTCGCCCTCGAGCTGGCGCGGCGCCCAGCCGGCGAAGCCTGCGTACAGGCGATAGCGGCCCTCGTGCCCGGCGATCAGCCCCTCGATCAACCCCGGATCCATGGTGAGCCAGAGCGAGGCCTGCACGCGAAACGCCGACGCCGCTGGCGGCGTGGCCGATTCGAAGACCGCGACCAGCACCTGCCGCATCACCGGGCCGCCGGCAAACACCCGGTCGCGGTAGTTCTCCGCAGGCACCGGCTTGCGGAAGAAGCGGGCAAGCTTGAGCTTCGTCGGCCGGTTCAGCACCACGCCGACCGTGCCGCCGTCCGGCGTTTGCGTGGCGAGCACCGCGGTCTCGCGGAAGTTCGGGTCGAGCAGCGTTTCACGCGCGACCAGAAAGGCGCCGTTGGCGCGCGGCGCCGGGTCCTGCGCGAACGCGGCCAGGGCGGGCGCGACAAGCAGTGCGGCGAGGAGCCAATGCAGGGCGCGCGTGACCATGTGCAGGATTATCGCGGCCGGGGCGGGCGCGCGACAAGCGCGATGCCGCGCTAAACTCGCGCGCATCCCCACGCCGCGGAGGCAGGCATGTACAAGGCATTCGATCTGGGCGGCCGCACCGCGGTCGTGACCGGGGGCAACGGCGGCATCGGCTTCGGCATGGCGAAGGCGCTGCTGGCGTCCGGCGCGCGCGTCGCGATCTGGGGCTCGAACCCGGAAAAGACCGCCGCGGCCAAGGCGAAACTCGCCGCCAGCGGCGCGGTCGAGGCCTTCGTCTGCGACGTCGGCGACGAGCAGGCGGTGGAGCGCACCTTCGCCGACACGGTTGCGGCCCTGGGCGGCGTGGACGCCTGCTTCGCCAATGCCGGGGTGTCCTCCAAGCCGGTGATGGCGGTGGACATGACGCTGGAGGAATTCCGGCGCGTGCAGCGCATCAACGTCGAAGGCGTGTTCCTCACGTTTCGCGCGGCGGCGCGGCACATGATCGGGCGCGGCAAGGGCGGGGCACTGGTCGCCACCGCCAGCACCGCTGCCATCGAGGGCGCGGCGCGCAACAGCCATTACGGCGCCTCGAAGGGTGCGGTCACGTCCTACGTGCGCGCGCTCGCCGTGGAACTCGCGCGGCACCGCATCCGCGTGAATTCCATTCTGCCGGGCTGGATCGAGACCGAGATGACGGCGCGGGCGATGGGCGACGAGCGATTTTCCGCGGCCGTGATGCCGCGCATTCCGGCGCGGCGCTGGGGCAACTGGGACGACTTCGGCGGCATCGCGGTGTACCTTGCGAGCGAGGCCTCGGCGTACCACACCGGCGAAGCCTTCGTCATCGACGGCGGCTACACCAAGTTCTGAAAGCGGGCCGGGCGCCGATCGCGGCCCAACAGTAACATATATGTTGCCATAAGGCCTGAACCGGCGTCAGCTGAAGGCCTGGATGCCGGTGATCGCGCGCCCGAGGATCAGGGCGTGGATGTCGTGGGTGCCCTCGTAGGTATTCACCACCTCGAGGTTGACCAGGTGGCGCGCCACGCCGAACTCGTCCGAGATGCCGTTGCCGCCCATCATGTCGCGCGCCATGCGCGCGATGTCGAGCGCCTTGCCGCAGGAATTGCGCTTGACGATGGAGGTGATCTCCACCGCCGCCGGCCCCTCGTCCTTCATGCGCCCGAGGCGCAGGCAGGCCTGCAGGCCGATGGCGATCTCGGTCTGCATGTCGGCGAGCTTTTTCTGGATCAGCTGGTTGGCCGCCAGGGGCCGGGCGAACTGCTTGCGGTCGAGCACGTACTGGCGCGCGCGGTGGAAGCAGTCCTCGGCCGCGCCGAGCGCGCCCCAGGCGATGCCGTAGCGCGCCGAATTCAGGCAGGTGAACGGGCCCTTCAGCCCGCGCACCTCAGGAAACGCGTTCTCCTCCGGGCAGAAGACACCGTCCATGACGATCTCGCCGGTGATCGAGGCGCGCAGCCCCACCTTGCCGTGGATTGCGGGCGCGGAAAGACCCTTGGCGCCCTTGTCGAGCACGAAGCCGCGGATCGCGCCCTCGTCGTCCTTCGCCCAGACCACGAACACGTCGGCGATCGGCGAGTTGGAGATCCACATCTTCGAGCCGGACAGGCTGTAGCCGCCGGACACCTTCTTCGCGCGCGTCACCATCGAGCCCGGATCCGAGCCGTGGTTCGGCTCGGTCAGGCCGAAGCAGCCGATCCATTCGCCGGTGGCAAGCTTGGGCAGGTACTTCTGCTTCGTCGCCTCGTTGCCGAACTCGAAGATCGGCACCATGACGAGCGAGGACTGCACGCTCATCATCGAGCGAAAGCCCGAATCCACCGACTCGACTTCGCGCGCGATCAGGCCGTAGGCGACGTAATTCAGCTCCGGCCCGCCGTACTGCGCCGGGATGGTGGGCCCGAGCAGGCCGAGCGCGCCCATCTCGCGGAACACCGCGGGGTCGGTTTTCTCGTGGCGGAAGGCCTCCAGGATGCGCGGCGCGAGCTTTTCCTGGCAGTAGGCGCGCGCCGCGTCGCGCACCATGCGCTCGTCTTCGCTCAATTGACCGTCGAGCAGGAACGGGTCGTGCCAGGCAAAGGCGGCCCGGGGCGTGCGCTTGGCGGGTGCGTTCATGGCGTCCTCCGTGCTCAGTTCGTGCGTTCGAGGATCACGGCGAGGCCCTGGCCGACGCCGATGCACAGCGACACCGCGGCGTAACGGCCGCCGGATTGCTGCAGCTCGCGCGCCACGGTCAGCGCAAGCCGCGCGCCGGAGCAGCCGAGCGGGTGGCCGATGGCAATCGCGCCGCCGTTCGGGTTGACGCGCGGGTCCTTGAAGTCGATCTCGAGCAGCTTCAGGCAGCCGAGCACCTGGCTGGCGAAGGCCTCGTTGATCTCGATGATGTCCATGTCCTTCAGCGTCAGCCCGGCGCGTTGCAGCGCCAGCGGGATGGCGTAGGCCGGGCCGACGCCCATGATGCGCGGCTCGACCGCGGCCGAGGCGGCCGAGAGGATGCGCACCATCGGCGTCTTGCCGGACTTCTCGCCCCAGGCGCGGCTGCCGATGACCAGGGCCGCTGCGCCGTCGTTCACGCCCGAGGCGTTGCCCGCCGTCACCACGCCGCCTTCGTACAGGGGCTTGAGTTTCGCCAGGCTTTCCATGGTGGCGTCGCGCCGCGGATGCTCGTCGGCCTCGAACATCGTCGGCGCGGCGTCCTTCTTCTTCGAGGGCAGCGCGATCGGCAGGATCTCGCCCTTGAAGAAGCCTTCCTTTTCCGCCGTGGCGTACTTCTGCTGCGAGGCGAGCGCAAAGGCGTCGGCTTCCTCGCGCGTGATGCCGAAATCCTTCGCCACGTTGTCGCCGGTCTGCGGCATCGCATGGTCGCCGAACTGCTTGGCGAACTTCGGGTTGGTGAAGCGCGAACCGATGGTGGTGTCGTAGAGCTTCACGTCGCGGCCGTAGGCCGACTCGCTCTTGGCCATCACGTAGGGCGCGCGCGTCATGCTTTCGACGCCGCCGGCGATGTACAGATCGCCCTCGCCGCAGGTGATCGCACGCGCGGCGTCGGTCACCGCCTGCAGGCCGCTGGCGCAAAGCCGGTTGACGGTCACGCCGGGCACCGTGGGCGGCAGGCCGCCGAGCAGCGCGGCGAAGCGCCCGACGTTGCGGCAGTCCTCGCCGGCCTGGGTGACCGCGCCCATCACCACGTCGGAGATCTCCTTCGGGTCGAGCTTGTTGCGCGCGACCACTTCGCGGATCACCTCGCCGGCGAGGTCATCCGGACGCACCGTGGCGAGTTTGCCGGCGTGGCGGCCGATGGGGGAACGCAGTCCGTCGTACAGGTAGGCATCGAGCATGGCAGCTCCGTGTCAGTTGGGGTTCAGGGTCACTGTTCAGTGGTGAGAAGCGAAACGCCGAGGCGGGCGCGCCGGCGCAGCCAGGGGCTGGCGCGGTAGCGGGGCTCGCCGCTGTTTGCGTGCATGGCGTCGAGCACGGCGAGGATCCTCGCGCCGCCCACCGCATCGCCCATGGCGAGCGGCCCGTGCGGGTAGCCCAGGCCGAGCACCACGGCGCGGTCGAGGTCCTCGGGCGAGGCGATGCGCTGCTGCGCGATGTCGCAGCCGACGTTGACGATGTGGGCGACGACGCGCTGCGCGACGAAACCGCCGGAATCGCGGATCACCGACACCGGTACGCCGTCGGCGGCGAGCAGGCCGTGCGCCGCCTCGCGCATCTCCGCGCGGGTGACGGGCGTGCCCATCAGCGTGCGCCGCTTGGCAAAGCCGAAGAGCGGGTCCACCGCCACGCTGCGCGACGGATCGAGGCCGAGTCGTAGCGCCGCCGTGGTGGCGTCCTCGCCGAGCGGCGCCACCAGGCACAGCGCTTTCGCCGAGGGCCTGGCGCCGGTCTCGGGCGTTGCGCCGAGCTTGACGACCAGTTCGCGCAGCGCCGTGGCGTCCGGGTCGACCCAGACCGCCTCCGGCCGCGCGGTCGGGGCGGCGGGCTCGGAGATTTTCTCGGCCACGCCGTCCTTGCCGTAGCGGTACCAGCCGCGCCCGGTCTTGCGACCGAGCAGGCCAGCGGCGACGCGCGGGTCCGACAGGAACGAGGGCTGGTACTTGGGTTCGCCGTAGTACTGCGTCTGCATCGACTGCATCACGCCATGGGCGATGTCGAGGCCGACGAGGTCGAGCAGGCCGAAGGGGCCGATGCGAAAGCCCGCGGCCTCCGTCAGGACGCGGTCGATGGTGGCGAAGTCCGCGACGCCCTCCTGCAGCACGCGCAGCGACTCCGGCACGAAGCCGCGCCCGGCGTGGTTGACGATGAACCCGGGCGTGTCCTTGCAGCCCACCGGCGTGTGGCCGAAGCGCTTCGCGAGCGCGGTCAGCGCCTCGGTGACCCAGGGCTCGGTGAGTTCGCCGGCCACCACCTCGACGATCTTCATCACCGGGACGGGATTGAAGAAATGGAAGCCCGCGACGCGCCCGGGCTTCGCGCAGGCGGCGGCCATGGCGGTCACGGACAGGGACGACGTGTTGGAGGCGAGCACGCAGGCCTCGCCCACCAGCGCCTCGAGTTCGCGCAACAGCCCGCGCTTGGGCTCAAGCGACTCGATGATCGCCTCGACCACGAGATGGCAGGGCGCGAGCGCGGCCATCGTATCGACCACTTCAATGCGCGCCATCGTCGCGTCGGCATCCGCCTGCTTGACGCGGCCCTTCTGCACCAGCGCCGCGAGCGACTTGCCGATGGCCGCGCGCGCGGACTGGCCGGCGCCGGCCTTGGCGTCGAACACCAGGGTGCGAATGCCGCACTGCGCGAGGACCTGGACGATGCCGCGGCCCATGGTGCCGCTGCCGACGACGGCGGCGAGGAGGTCGGGACGCTGGATATCGAGCATGGTGAACCACCCAAGGCAAAACAGCATTCTAACGGCGCGCACCAGACGGCCGAGGCGCGCCCAGTGAAATGCCGATCCGGCCTGTACGGCGTTGCGCGCGGGGTTTATAGTGGGTGCAGGGAGAAGTGCAACAAGGAGGGGCCATGGACTACCAGAAGATCCTGCTCGCATACAACGGCTCGCAGGACGGCAAGCGCGCGTTGCTCGAATGCGCCGAGCTGGCAAACTTCCTCAAGGCGGAGATGCACCTGCTCGCGGTGGCCAGCATGCCGCCGAGCCTGTTCCTCACCGAAGGCTTCGTGCCCGAGGAACTGCTCGAGGAGGAGAAAAAGCGCACCCAGGCGGTGCTCGACGAAGGCATCAAGGCGCTGCGCGACAAGGGCTTCAACGCCACCGGCCACCTCGCCGTGGGCGAGCCGGTCGAGGAGATCTGCCGGCTGGCCAAGGACCTGGCGGTGCATCTGATCGTGGTCGGCCACAACCAGAACACCTCCTTCGCCGCGCGCTGGTGGAAGGGCTCGGTCGGCGCGTCGCTGATCGACTACGCGCCCTGCAGCCTGCTGATCGCGCTGTCGCGGGTGGCCGGAGAGCCCGCAAAATAAGGCGCCGGGCGGTGTTCGCGCCCCCGGCGGCCCGTCTGTCATAAGTCGTCCGGGGCGCCGGACGCCTGTCCCCGCAGGGGGCGCCCGTGGCATGATTGCGTCGTGCCCATGGCGCGACCCGTCTTCACGGGCCCGCCGGGTGCCGGGAACCCGCATGACGCTGCTTCGATTCTTCGTCCACCGCCACCTCGCCGCTTTGCTGCTCGCGTGCGCGCCGGCGCTGGCCTGGGCGATCGGCGACGTCGGCATCGTCGCGCACGTGAGCGGCGAGGTCAGCTATGCCGCCGGCACGCCCGCCGCCACGGGTCGCCCCAAGCCCTTCATGGAACTGCGCGAAGGCGACCGCTTCGAACTCGCCCCCGGCGCGCAGCTGCGCATCGTCTACTTCGACGGCGGACGCCAGGAAAGCTATTCCGGCCCGGCAAGCCTTGTCACCGGGGCGCAACGCAGCGCGATCGTGGTGGGCGCCGCGCCGAAGGTGTCGCACCTGCCCTCCGGCGTGCCGCAGAAGCTGTCGCAGGCGCCGGAACTCATCGAGATCGCCCGCCTCGGACGGACCGCGACCGCCGCGCCGCCCGCGGCGCAGCGCCCGGCGCGCCTGACCCCGCAGCAACAGGCGGAGGTGCGCGAAGCCCGCGACACCTATCGCAAGCTGCGCGCCTCGACCGTCGCCGAGGACATCCTGCCCGAGCTCTACCTGTACTCGGTGCTGCAGGACCACCTGCTGTACGCGCAGATGCGCCCCGTAGTGGCCGAAATGGCGCGGCGCCAGCCCGGCAGCGACGCGGTCGCGCTGATGGTCGATTATGTGCGCGTCAAAACCGGCATCGAATAGCGCCTGCCGCCGTCCGGTTCGAAAATGCCCGCCCCGAGCGGGCGTTTTTTTTCCTACAATCCGCACATGACAAAATTCGGCGGCAAGGGAAGGCTGGAGGACGCGCGCATGCTGCAGGGCCGCGGCCGATACGTATCCGACTGGAATCTGCCCGGGCAGGCGTACGGGCACTTTCTGCGCGCCGACCGCGCGCACGCGCGCATCGTGTCGATCGACACCGCTGCCGCGCGCGCCATGCCGGGCGTGGTGGCGGTGTACACCGGCGAGGACATCGCCGCCGCGGGCCTCAAGGGCATGCCGGCGGCGGCGCCGATGAAGGGACGCGGCGGCACGGAACAACTGAAGCCGGACCACCCGGTGCTCGCGCAGGACCGCATCCGCTACGTCGGTGAACCGCTGGCGATGGTCGTTGCCGAAAGCGCGGCGCTTGCGCAGGACGCCGCCGAAGCCATCGTGGTGGACTGCGAAGACCTGCCCGCGGTGGTGGATGCGCGCGCGGCGCTCGAACCCGGCGCGCCGCTGCTGCATGACGACGTCCCGGGCAATCTGCTGCTCGATTTCGAGGGCGGCGACGCCGCGGCCACCGAGGCCGCGTTCGCGCGCGCCGCGAAGATCGTCAAGCTTTCTGCGTACCACACGCGCGTGGTGGGCAACCCGATGGAGCCGCGCGCCGCGGTCGGCGAATGGGCCGTGGACGAGGGCGTGTACCGGCTCTACGCCTGCACGCAAGGGGCGTCGGCGATGCGCAACCAGACCGGGCCGGTGCTCGGCGTGCCGCCGGAGGACGTGCGCATCGTGGCCGAGGAGGTCGGCGGCGGCTTCGGTGTGCGCTTCAACACCTACCCGGAATATTGCGTGCTGCTGTTCGCGGCAAAGAAGCTCGGCCGGCCGGTGAAGTGGGTCGGCACGCGTTCGGAAATGTTCCTCGCCGACGAGCAGGCGCGCGACGTCGGGCACGGCAGCGAGATCGCGCTCGACGCCGACGGGCGCATCCTCGGCATGCGCTTCGACTACGTCTCGAACCTCGGCGCCTACGTGGCCTACACCGGCACCTTCGTCAACACCGTGAACCTCGTCAACGTGGCGAGCGGGGTGTACGACGTGCAGGCGGTGCACGTGCGCGCGCGCCTCGTGATGACCAACACCGTGCCGACCGCCGCCTACCGCGGGGCCGGCCGGCCGGTGAGTTCCTACGCCATCGAACGCCTGGTCGACGAAGCGGCCCATGCGCTCGGCATGGACCCGGCGGAACTGCGGCGCCGCAACCTGGTGCCGAATTCGAAGTTCCCGTACAGGATCGTCACCGGCTTCGAGTACGACTGCGGCGATTTTTCCGGCGTGCTCGACAAGGCGCTGCGTGAATCCGACTGGGCGGGATTCGAGAAGCGTCGCGCCGAGGCGGCGAAGCGCGGCCGGCTGCGCGGTCGCGGCATGTCCTCGTACATCGAGTCGAGCGCGGCCGGCGGCTTCGCGCCGTACGACCAGGCGGTGATCGAGTGGGATGCCGAGGGCGGCGTCACGCTGCGCGTCGCCTCGCACAACCACGGCCAGGGCCATTTGACGACCTACGCGCAGATCGTCTCGCGCGCGCTTGGCATCGAGATGGAATCGATCCGCCTGAAGACCGCGGAGGCCGATCGCGTGATCACCGGCAATCCGACCGGCGGCTCGCGCTCGGTGCTCGGCATGGGCAGCGCGCTGCTCTGGGCCTCGCAGGAATCGGTGGAGAAGGGCCTTGCGCTGGCGGCGGAAGACCTCGAAACGGCCGCGGCGGACATCGAGTTTGCCGAGGGGCGCTATCGCGTCAAGGGCACCGACCGCGAATTGTCGATCCTGTCGATCGCCAAGGCGCACCCGGGCGCGCTGAACGTCGACCTGAAGGACCGCAAGGTGGGCGCGACCTTCCCGAACGGCTGCCATGTCTCGGAGGTCGAGATCGACCCCGAGACCGGCGAGACCGAGGTGGTGGCCTATGTCGCGGTGGACGACTCCGGCAACATCATCAACCACCAGATCGTCGAGGGGCAGATGCAGGGCGGGATCACGCAGGGCGCCGGCCACATCCTCGGCGAGCAGGCGGTGTTCGATCCGGACTCGGGGCAGTTGCTCACCGGCAGCTTCATGGATTACCCCATGCCGCGCGCGGTGGTGGTGAACAACCTGCGCGTGCTCGAGCATCCGGTGCCGACCGCCGGCAATCCGCTGGGCGCGAAGGGCGTGGGCGAGGCCGGCGTCACCGGCTCGATGCCCTGCCTGATGAACGCCATCCTCGACGCCATGCGTCCCGCGGGTGTCGAAGCCTTCGACATGCCGGCGAGCCCGCACCGGGTCTGGGCGGCGCTTGCCGCGGCGAAGGCCGGGCAGCCGCGCGCCTTTGCGGTCGGGGACCTGACCGCGGGCTGAGGCGCGCCGGATTCAGCGGGCGGTGGCCGTGAGACCGCCGTCGACCACGATTTCCGCGCCGGTGACGTACTTCGCCTCGTCCGAGGCGAGATAGAGCGCGGCCCAGGCGACGTCCCAGGCATCGCCCATGCGGCCCATCGGCGGGCGGGCATCTCGTTTCGAGATCAATGCCTGCACGTCGCCCCCGGTCTGCGAGGCCGCGAGGCGTGCCGCGACCAGCGGGGTATTCATCAGGCCGGGAATCACGGTGTTGACGCGCACATTGTGCGGCGCATAACGTACCGCCGTGACGCGCGAAAAGTGCTGCAGGCCGGCCTTGGCCGCGGCGTAGGCGGCCAATTCGTTGCCGAGATGGCGCAGCCCGGCGATGGACGACAGATTGACGATGGCGCCGCCGCCCTGCTTCACCATCAGCGGCGCGACGATGCGCGTCGACAGGTAGACGTAGTGCAGGTTGTGCTCGAACTGGCCCCGCCAGGCGTCGGGTTCGATCTCCTCCGGCCCGCCGGGAATGCTGCCGCCGACGTTGTTGACCAGGATGTCGATTCTGCCAAATTTTGACACTGTGGCATCGACGGCGTCGCGTAACGCGCGCTCGTCGGTGACATCCGCCGCCAGGGCGAGCAGGTCCAGCCCCTCGTCGGCCATCCGGTGCCGCGTGTCCTCGACGGCATCGAGGCGCAGGTCGACGCCGGCAACCCGCGCGCCTTCCCGGGCAAACAGCATCGTGATCGCGCGCCCGTTGCCGACGCCCTCTCCCACCGAGCCGGCGCCCAGCACCAGTGCCACTTTTCCATGCAAACGATCGCTCATGACGCTCCTTTTCGGCGCGGATCAAGCGGATTATCCGGCGGTGCAGCAGGAACTAGTTCAGCTTTTCCGCGCCGGGGGACTCGGCCAAGCCGAAGATTGATTGTATGATTGCCGCAAGTGCCGGTACGATATCGCCCAAGTATGCAAAAGGTTCCACAAAATCCGGCGCTTGCGCTGATCGCGCAAGCGTCGAATCCGGGGTTCGCGGATGGCCACGCCTGATCCGGATCTGAAGCGCCTCGGGCGCTACGACATCGAACGCGTCCTCGGCAAGGGGGCGATGGGCGTCGTCTATGGCGGCGTCGACCCGCGGCTGAACCGCAAGGTCGCGATCAAGACCATCCTGAAGAGCGCGCTCGACGAGGACACCGCCAAGGAGTACTCGATGCGGTTCGTGCGCGAGGCGCAGGCCGTTGCGCGGCTGAACCACGCCAACATCGTCCAAGTGTACGACTTCGGCGAGGAAGGCGACGTCGCGTACATCGTGATGGAGTTCATCAAGGGCAAGGAACTCAAGGACTTCTTCGACGCGGCCGAGCGCTTCGACATCAAGGAAGCGGTCCACATCATGTGCGAGTTGTGCGAGGCGCTGGATTTCGCGCACGAGCACGGCATCGTCCACCGCGACATCAAGCCCGCGAACGTGATGATCGATTCGCAGGGCCGGGTAAAGCTCGCCGACTTCGGCGTCGCGCGCATCGCCGACGCGGACCGCGGCGCGGCGGAGAAGACCGCCGTCGGCACGGTGGTCGGCACGCCGGCCTACATGTCGCCGGAACAGATCCAGGGCGGCGAGATCGACCGGCGCACCGACATCTTCTCGGCCGGCATCATCCTTTACCAGTTCCTCACCGGCGAGAAACCGTTCACCGGGCAGGGCGCGTGGACGATCGCCAAGAAAATCATCCAGGACGATCCCCCGCTGCCCTCGACGGTCAATGCGGCGAACCCGCCGATCTTCGACGCGGTGGTGCAGAAGGCGCTGGCGAAGACGGTCGAGGCGCGCTTCCAGACCGCGCGCGAGTTCGGCATCGCGCTGAAGAACGCCCTCGAAGGCAAGGGACTGGAGGACGAGGGCGACAAGACCATCGTCGGCGGGGTGGACATCGACCTCGGTTCGCCCTCGCCGCAGATGGCCATGGCCTCGCCCACGGCCACCAACGCGAGGAAACAGGCCGAGGTCAGCAACCAGGAAGTCGAGCTGGAGTTCTGGCGCTCGATCAAGGACGGCAACGACCCGGACGACTTCGATCTCTACGTCCAGCAGTTCCCCACCGGCATCTACGCCGCGCTCGCCAAGCGCAAGATCGCCAAGCTGCGCGGCATCACGGACGAGGACACCGGGCTAAAGGCGAAACAGGCCGCCGAGCAGGAAAAGCGTGAAGTCGAGGAGGCTGCGCGCAAGGAAGCCGAGGCCAAGGCCAATCTCGCCGTCGAGAAGAAGAAGCTCGAAGAGGAGATGGCCAAGCGCCAGGCCGAGTTCGAGGCGAAGCAGGCCGAACTCGAGAAGAAGCGCCAGGCCGAGGAAAAGCGCCGCGCCGAAGAGGACGCGCGCGCCAAGGCGGAGTTCGAGGCCAAGCTCGCCGCGCGCGAAGCCGAATTCCAGAAGAAGCAGGCCGAGGCCGAGGCGCAGCGCCAGGCGCAGGAGAAGCAGCGCGCGGCCGAGCAGGCGAAGCGCGACGCAGAGTTCCAGAAGAAGCAGGCCGAGATCGAAGCCAAGCGCCAGGACGAGGAGAAAAAGCGCCAGGCGGAACTGGCCAAGCGCCAGGAAGAGGAAAAAAAGCGCCAGGCGGAACTCGCCAAGAAGGAGGCCGAACTCCGGGAGCGCGAGAAGCACGCGCCGAAGAAGCTCAACCCCTTCGTGCCGATCGGCATCGGCCTGCTGGTGGTGGCCATCGGCGTGGGCGGTTACTGGATGTTCGCGCCGGATCCGAGCGCGCAGCTGAAGCAGCAACTTGCCCTGCTGGAGAAGGCCAACGCGGAAGTGGCCGCGGCCCAGGCCAAGCAGCAGGAGATGATCCAGGCGCTGGAAAAGGCCAAGGCCGACGAGGAAGCCGCGCGCAAGGCGGGCGACACCGCGAAGCTGAAGGAGCTGGAAGAAGCCCGCAAGCAGCGTGAGGCGGCCCTTGCCGAGCAGGCCGCGCTGATCAAGCAGCGCCAGGAAGAGGCGGCCAAGCAGGCGGAAGCCGCGCGCAAGGCCGCGGAAGACGCGAAGGCCAAGACCAAGGCGCAGCTGGACCAGGAAAAGGCGCAGGCGAAGGCCAAGGCGGACGCCGAGGCGAAGAAAGTGGCTGACGCGCAGGCCGCCGCCGCGCGTGAAGCCGAGCAGAAGGCCGCCGCCGCGCGCGAAGCCGAGCAGAAGGCCGCCGCCGCGCGCGAAGCCGAGGCGAAAAAGCAGGCCGAAGCGGAAGCGGCGAAGCGCGCCGACAGCGCCGAGGCGCGCAAGGAAGCCGAGGCCAAGAAGCAGGCCGATGCCGCCGCGGCCGCCGCGGCGCGCATGACCGACCGCCAGCGCGAGGCGGCGGAAAACCGTCGCCTGCTCGAGGAAGCGCGCCAGCGGGCGGCAGAACTGGCGGCGCAGCAGAAATCGGCGGCGGCCGCGCAGGCGTCCACCGCGCAGACCTCGACAGCCGCGTCCGGCGGCAACAACGCCCGCGCCACCACCACCTCGGCCGCCAAGGCGGATGACAAGCCGGTCGTCGTGGCGAAAGCCGAACCTCCGGGATTGAACTTCTACCGCGAAGGCAAGGAACTCGAGGCCTCGGGCAAGGTCAGGCAGGCGGTGCGCTCGTATCGCCGGGCGGCGGCAATGGGCAACGCCGACGCGGCCAAGCGGCTCGGCGAGATCTACACCAACGGCCTCGGCGACCAGCCGAAGGACTACGCCGAAGGCATTCGCTGGACCGCCACGGCCGAGAAACTCGGCGCGGAACTGCAGTTCGCCGGCGGTCGCTAGCCCTCAGTCCAGCAGCAGGCGTGCCTGCACGCCGACCAGCACGCTGCGCCCCGGTGCGGGCTCGAAGAAGCGCCCGTTCCCCTCATTGACGATCACCGAGCCGGCATGGCGCCGGTCGGCGAGATTGTCGATGCGCACGAACTCGGAGAATTTCCAACGCGCGCCCTGCTGCGTGAAACCGCCCGCGAGCGACGCCACCGTGTAGGCGTCCGCAAACTCGGAATTGACGTCGTTCACCGCGACGCGCGACCTGTGCTCGGCTTCCAGCGAAAGGGTGAAGCCGCTCGCGGCGTGCCGCCAGCGCAGCATCGCACTGGCATGGGTGCGGGGTGCGCCCGGCAGCAGGTTTCCCGCCGCCACCGCGACCGGCGGCGTGCCGCTGCTGAAGCCGTCGCGAAAGCGCGCGTCCAACCGGGTCCAGGCGAGGCGGGTGTCGAAGCCCGCGGGCAGCGTCGCCTCGAGCGCGAACTCGACGCCGCTGCGCCGCGTGCGGCCGGCATTCCTGAAGGTGGTGCGCCCGCCCGCGGACGCGTCGACCACGATCTCGTCCCAGGTTTCGATGTCGAAGAGCGCCCCGTTGACCCGCAGCGCGCTGCCGAACGCCGCCTTGACCCCGGCCTCGAGGTGGCGGCTGCGCGAGGGGGCGAGGGCGAAATTGAGCCCGCTGCCGAGGTTCCGGTGCGCGAGTTCGGCGAAGGTCGGCGTCTCGAAGCCGCGACCGGTGTTCGCGTACACGCTCATCGACGGGGAGACGCGATACAGCAGGCCGAACGCCGGGGTGGTGGCGCGGTAGTCGCGCCGGCCGCTGTCGTCCGGATTGCCGGGCACGATGAAGAAGTCCTCGGCGCGAAACGACACCCGGTTCGTGCGCAGGCCCGCCAGCGCGATCCAGCGCCCGGCGAAGCGCCATTCCCCCTGCAGGTAGAGCGCGCGGCTGGTGACGGTGTCGTCCTCGTCCCGGCGCAGCGCGCCGAGCGTGCCATTGGCGTTGACGAAGCCCTTGCGGCGCTCGGCCATGCGCTCGATCTCGAGTCCCGCGACCAGGGTCGCCCTGCGGCCGAGGAGCGCGGTGTCGTGCGTCAGTTGCAGGGTGGCCCCGCCGAACCCGCGGTCGAGGTCCACCACGCCGCCCGAGGTGGTGACCGGCGTGCTGCCCGCAAAGCCGAGGAACTGGCGCACCTCGCGCGCGCCGCCCCAGGCGCTCGCCGTGAGCGCGGCGCCGTCGAAGCGATGCGTGAGCGTGGCGCCCGCCTGCTGCTGGCGCACGGTCTTGCGGGTGTCGAAGCTGAGGGCCTGCGCCACCGCCTGTCGCGCATCGGCCGTCATTTGCGCGCGCGTCAGGCCTAGGGGATCCTGGGTGTCGGGCGCATCGAGCGCGTTTGCGACCAGCGTCAGGTTCGTCGATGCGCCAAGCGCGAGGCTGGCCCTGGCGTTGAACAGGTCGCGGCGCGCGGCGCTGTGGCGCCGCCAGCCTTCGGTGTCGAAGCGCGAGGCGCTCGCCATCCAGGCGTCCCCGGCGGCCTGCAGCGCGACGCGCTGCGTGCCCCAGGACCCGAACGACAGGTCGCCGCTCATGCCCGGCGCCGGCTGCGCCGTCATGACGTTGATCACGCCGCCCGAGGCATTGCCGTGCATCGCCGCAAAGGGGCCGCGCAGCACCTCGATGCGTCCGGCCGAACCGAGGTCGAAGTGCGCCGCCTGTCCCTGCCCGTCGGGCATGCTGGCCGGGATGCCGTCGGCGATCAGGCGGATGCCGCGGATGCCGAAGCTCGCGCGGGTGCCGAAGCCGCGCGAGGAGACCTGCAGGTCCTGCGCGTAGTTGTGACGGTTTTGCACCACCAGGCCCGGCACCGCGCCGAGCGCTTCCGACAGGTTCACCTGCGGCCGCGCGAAGCGGAAGTCCTCGCCGTAGACGCGGTCGATCGAGGCCGGGATTTCGAGGACGGGACGCTCGACGCGGGTGGCGGTGACCGTGATGCCCTCGCCCGAGGCCTGCGCCAGCACGAGGCTGGGTGCGAGCAGCACAAGGCCGGCCAGCGTTCGCGTCATTTCAGGTGCGCCATGTAGTGCGCGAGCGCGCGCAGGTCGGCGTCCGGCACGCGGTAGAGCACGCTCGCCATCATGGTGTCGCTTCCCGGGGGCGGGCTGTCGCGGTAGGACCTGAGGATGTCATTGAGGAAATCCTCGCGCTGCGCGGCGAGCCGCGGCATCTGGGCCTGTCCGGCGTAGTCGGGCCGGTGACAGTTGCCGCAATGCATCTTCGCCGCGAGCGCACGGCCGCGCTCGAACATCGGCTTGTCCAGCGGTCCCGGCGTCGAGCGCGCGGGCAGGGCGGAAAAATACGCGGCCAGCTCGCGGATCTCGGCGTCCTTCACGCCGTGCATCAGCGTCTGCATGGTCGGGCTGCCGCGCAGGCCTTCGCGCGTAAGCACCAGCAGGTTCTCGATGAACACCTTCGGCTGGCCGGCGATCGAGGGGATGCCCGGCAGCACGGAATTGCCGTCTGCGCCGTGGCAGGCGGCGCAGGGCTTCGCGCGCTCGGGCGCCGCGCGTGACGCGCCCGGCGCCTGCGCCTCGGCCGTGCAAAGGAAAAGGGCGGTGAGCGCAGCGGCCCACCGCCCAGTTCGATGCGCCATGCGGCGGCTACTTCTTGCCGCCCGCGTAGCTCACGCGATAGATGGCGCCGTTCTGCTCGTCGGACACCAACAGCGCGCCGTCGGGCATCTGCAGGAGGTACGCCGGCCGGCCCCAGAAGGAATCGTCTTTCGGGTCCATGAAGCCGGTGAGGAACGGCGTGAGCTTCGCGTTCTTGCCGTCCGCGCCCGACTTGACGGTCACCACGTCGTAGCCGAACTTCTTGGTGCGGTTCCACGAACCCTTGCGCGCGATGAACATCGTCCCCTGGTACGCCTTCGGGAACATCGTGCCGGTGTAGAACTTCACGCCCATCACGGCAGCGTGCGGCCCCATCAGTGCCACGGGCTTCGTCACGCCGTCGCAGGGCTTGTCCTTCTTCACGTCCGGGTCGGCCACCCCGTTGGCGTGGCAGTAGGGGTAGCCGAAGTTCTGGCCGGCTTTCGAGATCCGGTTCAGCTCGTCTTCCGGCCCGGCATCGCCCATCCAGTCGCGGCCATGGTCCGTGAACCAGAGCTGGCCGGTCTTCGGATGCCAGTCGAAGCCCACCGAATTGCGAACCCCCTTCGCGATCACCTCCATGCCGGAGCCGTCCGCGTTGTAGCGCCGGATCTGCGCGTACTCGGGCGGCGGCTCGCAGATGTTGCACGGTGCGCCGAAGGGGACGTAGAGCTTCTTGTCGGGGCCGAAGGCGATGTACTTCCAGTTGTGGTGCTGCTCGGGCGGCAGCGCGAACTTCTCGGTCATGTCGACCGGCGCGACATCGGGCTTGTCCTCGATGCCGTCGTAGCGCAGCACCTTGTCGATGGCCATCACGTACAGCGACCCGCCCTGGAAGGCAACGCCCGCGGGTTGGACCAGCTTGTCGACGACCACGCGCACGCTGCGCTTGTCGCCGGAATCGCTGACCTCGTAGACACGGCCGAGGCCACGGGTCCCGACGTAGATCTTGCCCTGGTCGCCGCGCGCCATGGCGCGACCGCCGGGCAGGCCGGTGGCCCAGAGCTCGACCTTGAAGCCCTTGGGGACCTTCAGCTTGTCGAGGGGAATCTCCGCGGCCGGCGTCTCGGTCAGCTTGCCGGCAAGCGGCGCGAGCTTCGAATCGAGCATCGCGGGGGGCTTGCCCTGGTGCCAGGCGGGCGGGGGCTTGGGCTTGTCCTGGGCGAACGCAAAACTGACGGTGGCCGCGAGCGTGGCAGCCGCCGCGATCCTGAACGTTTGCATGGTCGATTCTCCGGAAGCGGTTTTGGGGGTGGACTCCGGCGCGGTGCATGGCACGCGATCCCGGAGGCGCGCAATCTAGCGCGATGGAAACTCGCACGCAATACTGCAGCGCAGCATGGCCCGCAGGACAGGCATACATGGTAACATATACGTTACTAAAGGGCCCGAGCCGGCGCGAGGCCCCGGATCACGGCCGCCACCGCGACCCGGTCGAATCGATCGCGCACGCCGATGCAGACGAGGGGGCCCGG
>DATCYZ010000044.1:0-13479 GCA_036526195.1 Burkholderiales bacterium | reverse complement strand
GAGGGGGCCCGGGCGCGCACCCACTGGTGCCGCGTCGAGCGCAACGCGTGCCCCCACCAGCTGCAGCACGACGAGGCGGCCGTCGGCGTCGCGCACGATGCCCTTGGCGCGCAGCAGGCCGAGCGCGGGCGCGGCGAGCCGGGCGGCGAGCGCCTGCGCGTCGACCCGGCCGTCGAGTTCGAAGTGCGCGCTTGCGTAGCGCGCGGCGGCGTCCTCGGGCGCGCGCATCGCCCCGCCGGACAGGGCGCCGGTGGCGCGCGCGGCGCCGCGTTGCAGCCCGAGGAGCACGTCCGCCGCGACCCTGCCGCGCTCGCACTCGAGCAGGCCGGCGCGCGGCGCGCGCGCGGCGAGCCAGTCCTTCAGCGCCGGGCGCGCCGCGGCATCGACGAGGTCGACCTTGTTCACGAGCACCAGGTCGGCCTCGGCCAGTTGCCGCGTCACGGTGTCGCCGAGGTAGCGGTCGGCGGCGCGCGCGCGCACGGTCTCGGCATCGACCAGCACCACCACGGCATCGACGCGGATCGCCTGCAGCAGCGCGGCCGAGCGCGCCACCGCGCCGGGCAGGGCGACGCCGCTGGTCTCCACCAGCAGGTGGTCCGGCGCGGGATCGAGCGCCGCCATCTGCATCAGCCCGGCCATGAAGTCGCTGCCGAAGCTGCAGCACACGCACCCCCCCGCGATCGACAGCAGGTTGCCTTCGCGCGACTCGATCAGCGTTTCGTCGATCGACAACGCGCCGAAGTCGTTCACCAGCACCGCGAGGCGCCGGCCGCCGGCGTTTCTCAGCAGGTGGTTGACCAGCGTGGTCTTGCCGGCGCCGAGGTAACCGCCGAGCACTGTGAGCGGCAGGGTCGGCGCCTGGCCTTGCATCGGCGGCTCAGGCCTGCGCCGCGGGAAACACCCGCCCGCCCTGCACCGTGCCCCAGACGCGCACGTCCTTCAGCTGCTCGGCGCCGATCTCCAGCGGATCGTCCTCCAGCACCGCGAAATCGGCCTGCTTGCCGCATTCGATCGAGCCGAGCTCGCCGTCGAGCTTCAGCGTGTACGCCGCGCCGAGAGTGATGGTGCGCAGCGCGTCGGCCACCGAGATGCGCTCGTGGCCGCCGAGCAGCCGGCCGCTCGCGCTGCGCCGGTTCACCGCGCACCAGGCGGTAAACAGCGGCCCGAGCGGCGTCACCGGCGCGTCCGAGTGGATCGCCAGCGGCACGCCGGTGGCGAGCGCGGTGGCGCAGGCGTTCATGCGCTCGGCGCGCTCCGGGCCCACGGTCATGGCGTAGTGCTGGTCGCCCCAGTAGACGTGGTGGTTCGGGAACAGGTTCACGCACAGGCCGAGCGCCTTCATGCGCCGGAACTGCGCGGCGTCAGCCAGCTGGCAGTGCTGCAGCGTGAAGCGGTGGTCCGGCGAGGGATGGGCGCGCAGCGCCGCCTCGACGCACTCGAGCACCAGTTCGGTCGCCTCGTCGCCGTTGGTATGGGTGTGGATCTGCACGCCGTGCTCGAGCGCGATGCGGTACACCTCGCGCAGGTGCTCCGGGGTGTTGTACCAGAGCCCGTTCGGTGCGCCGTTGTAGTAGCCGGGCCAGCGCAACCGCGCCGAGAAGCCCTGGATCGAGCCGTCGGCCACCACCTTGACGATGCCGAGGCGCAGCCGCTCGGTGCTCAGGGGGCGCAGTTCCAGCGCGCGGTCGATGAGCGCCTTGCCGGTCAGCTTCTGCATGCGCAGGAGCGACACGATGCGCAAGGGGTAGCCCGGCTCGAGCGAGACGCGCCGCATCATCTCGACGCCGTCGGGCGGCATCAGGTTGGCGAGGTCCGCCGCCGTGGTCACCCCGACGCGCACCGCAAGGCGGGCGAAGTCGCGCACGCCGCGCTCGTCCGCCGCCAGCAGGTCTCGATCGAAGCCGACGTGCACCCCGGCGAGCGTCATCGGCTCCGGGCCCTTCAATTCGCCCGTGGGCAGGCCGTCGGCGCCGAGCGGAATGCCCGGATGGTCGACGCCCTTGCGCAGCAGGCCGGCGAGCTCCAGCGCCTTCGTGTTGACGTTCAGGATGTGCCCGCTCGCGTGCAGCACGCCGATCGGCCGCGTCGCCGAGACGCGGTCGAGGTCGGCGCGGCTCACGCGCCGCGAATCGGCGTAGTAGATCGGGTCGAGCGACCAGCCCGAGAGCGGCGCCGCCGGGTCGGCGAGCGCGGCCTGCGCCTCGCGCAGGCGCTCGATCACCGCGTCGATCGACTTCAGGCCGCTCCAGCGCTTGCCGCCGGGATCGTTGCGGTCGAACCAGCCGACGTAGACGAAGCGCCAGAAGGTGCCTTCCATCAGGTGGCTGTGGCCTTCCACCAGGCCGGGCATCAGCACCTTGTCGGCAAAGCGCTCGTCCAGCGTATGCGTGCCCCAGCCGGCGAGTTCCTCGAGCGATCCGGCGCCGAGGATGCGGCCGTCGCGCACCGCGACGTGGGTGGCCTCGGGACGGGCGGGGTTCATCGTCAGGATGCGGCGGGCGCGGTAGATCGTGGTCATGAATCGGGACTCCGTCTGCGAGGGGCGGGATGCGACCCGTCCAGTCTAGGAGGCGCGCCGCGCCGCGCATAGGGGGCGGTTCGCTGCGCGCGCCGGCCCGGATGCGGTACGCTTGCCGGGGACGGGAGGCAGTGCGATGGATACGGTTCTCGAGGCGGTGCGGCGCCATGCGCGGGAGCGCGCCGCGGAGCAGGTGTACTGGTCTCCGGCGCGCAGCTGGACCTTCGCGGAGCTCGATGCCGCCGCCAACCGCGTCGCGCAGGGCCTGATGGCGCTCGGCGTGAAGCCCGGCGAGCGCGTCGCCTGCCTCACCAAGCACACCGCCGAATGCGTGGCGCTGGTACTCGGGGCGAACAAGGCGGGCGCGGTGTGCATGCCGGTCAACTGGCGGCTCGCGGCGCCGGAGATCGAGTACATCGTCAACAACGGCCAGGCACGCCTGATGATGGTCGACGCCGCCTTCCTGCCGGTATGGCGCGAGGTGTCCGCGCCGACGGTGCGCCTGACGCTGGCCACCGACGAGGCCCCCGCGGGCATGGAAGCCTTTCCGGCCTGGCGCGAGAAGTTCGAGGCGCGCGAGACCGGGCGCGCCCCGGCACTCGACGACACCGCGCTGCAACTGTATTCCTCCGGCACCACCGGCCTGCCCAAGGGCGTGGAACTGACGCACCGCAACCTCGCCGCGGGCATGGTGGACGCGGTGCCCGAGGCGATCCAGTACCGCGGCCCGGGCGATGTGATGCTGAACGTGCTGCCCACCTACCATATCGCCGGCGTCGGCGTGGCGCTGCTCACCGCCTCGCGCGCCGGGCCGAGCGTGCTGTATCCGGACTTCGACCCGCCGAAGGTGCTCGCGGCGATCGCGGAGCACGGCGTGACGCACGCCTTCCTGGTGCCGGCGATGATCCAGTTCCTGCTGCAGGTGCCGGGCGTGGAGAAATTCGACTATGCGACGTTGCGCGGCATCTCCTACGGCGCCTCGCCGATCTCCGAGCGCGTGCTCATCGAGGCGATGAAGACCTTCGGCTGCGCCTTCATGCAGGTCTACGGCCTCACGGAGACCACCGGCGCGATCACCCGGCTCGCGCCCGAGGACCACGACCCGGAGGGGCCGCGCAAGCACCTGCTGCGCTCTGCGGGCAAGCCGATCGAGGGGGTGGAGATCCGCGTCGTCGACCCGGCCACGGGCGCGGACGCGCCGGAAGGCGGCGTCGGCGAGGTGTGGATCCGCAGCGCGCAGAACATGCGCGGCTACTGGGCGAACCCGCAGGCCACCGAGGCCGCGTTCGTCGCGCGCGCGCCCGACGGCATGGGCTGGTTCCGCTCGGGTGATGCCGGTTACCTGCGCGAGGGCTACCTCTACATGCACGACCGCATCAAGGACATGATCGTCTCGGGCGGCGAGAACATCTACCCGGCCGAGGTCGAGAATGCGCTGATGCAGCACCCGGCGATTGCCGACGGTGCGGTGATCGGCGTGCCGGATGAGCAATGGGGCGAGGCGGTGAAGGCCTGCGTGGTGCTCAAGCCCGGCGCGCGGGCGAGCGAGGCGGACATTATCGAGTTCATGCGCGCGAAGATCGCCCACTACAAGTGCCCGCGCTCGGTGGACTTCATGGACGCGATCCCGCGCAACCCCACCGGCAAGATCCTCAAGCGCGTGCTGCGCGAACCCTACTGGGCCGGGCGCGAGCGGGGCGTGAACTGAACCCCGGCGCGGCGTGAATTTCCTCGCCCACCTCGCGCTCTCGCCGGCCGATGACGACGCGCGCCTCGGCAGCCTGCTGGGCGACTTCGTCAAGGGACCGCTCGGCGGCCGTTACCCGGGGCCGGTGGGCGAGGCCATCGTCCTGCACCGGCGCATCGACAGCTTCACCGACGCGCACCCGTGCGTCGTTGCCTCGCGCGCGCGCGTCGGCCCGGGGCACCGGCGCTACGCCGGCATCATGATCGACCTGTACTACGACCATTTCCTCGCGCGCCGCTGGAACGAGCTCCACGATGAACCGCTCGCCGCGTTCTCCGCGCGCATCTACGCGCTGCTCGCGCGGCGGCACGCCGAGCTGCCCGAACGACTGCAATACATCGCGCCGCGCATGGCGGCGCGCGACTGGTTCGGGTCCTACGCCGAGGTGGACAACATCGGCCGCGCGCTCGAGGGCATCGGCCGGCGCCTGCGGCGCGGCAACGGGCTGATCGGCGCCGATGTCGACCTGCGGCGCGACTACGCCGGCTTCGAGTCGGACTTCGCCGCGTTTTACCCGGAGGTGCGCCGCTTCGCTGCGCAGGCGCCGCTGCCCTGAGCGGGCGGCGCCGGCTCAGGTGCCGACGATGCCGCCGTCCGCGCGGCGGATCGCCACGGTGCCCGAGCGCGGCCGGCCGTCGACGTGGTAGTCGGGCCAGTTGGAATTGACGCGCGGGTTCTCCGTGCTCGTCGGTTCGCCCGGATGCTGCATGTTGACGAAGAGGGTCCGCCCGTCCGGCGTCATGCACGCGCCGGTGACCTCGCAGCCGCGCGGCCCGGTGAGGAAGCGCTTCGACTCGCGCGTCACCGGGTCCATCACCAGCATCTGGTTGTTGCCGTAGACCGCATGGTCGCCCTTCAGCAGCGCCGAGGGCGACATGTCGGTCTGCACCCAGAGCGCACCGCGGTCGTCGATCATCAGCCCGTCGGGCGAGGCGAACAGGTCGCCCTTGATGTCGCCGCGCAGCTTCGGGTCGGCGTGCTTCGGGTCGCCCGCGAGCACGAAGGTTTCCCAGCGAAAGCGCGTCGCGGCGTGGTCGCCGCCGGCTTCCGACCAGCGCACGATGTGGCCGAAGCGGTTCGGCGCGCGCGGGTTTGCGGGCGTCGCGCCTTCCTGGCCCTTGGCGCCGCGCGCCCCGTTGTTGGTCAGCGCGCAGTAGACGTCCTTCGTCTGTGGGTGGACGGCGATCCATTCCGGGCGGTCCATCTTCGTCGCGCCGACGCGGTCGCCCGCGGCGCGCGCGAACATCACCACGGCGCCCTGCGAGTCGAAGCCGTTCGCGGCGGTGAGGCCGTTCCTGCCGTGCACCAGTTCGATCCATTCGCCGCTGCCGTCGGCGTTGAAGCGCGCGACGTACAGCGTGCCCTCGTCCAGCAGGTCGCGGTTGGCGGCGCGGTCCGACGGGTTCCACGCCTTCGCGGTGACGAACTTGTACACATACTCGAAGGTGCGGTCGTCGTCGGTGTAGAAGGCCACGCGCCCGTCCTTGCAGAGCGCGGGAATTGCGCATTCGTGCGACATGCGCCCGAGCGCGGTGCGCTTGACCGGCATCGCCTGCGGATCGTAGGGGTCGATCTCCACCACCCAGCCCTGGTGGTTGGGCTCGTTGCGGCTCTTCGCGACGTCGAAGCGCGGGTCGACCTCGCCCCAGTTGAACGAGAAGCGCACCTTGGGCGTGAGCTCGTAGCGCTCCTCCATCCTGTTCGGGTCCGCGGGCGGCTTGAAGTGGAAGCTGAAGTTCTCCTCGCAGGTGAGGTAGGTGCCCCAGGGCGTCCACCCGTTGGCGCAGTTGTTGAAGGTGCCGAAGGCGCGCGTGCCCTCCGGGCTCTTCGCGGTGCGCATCAACGGATGCCCGGCGGCCGGGCCGCCGATGCGCATCTCGGTGTTGGCGTGCACGCGGCGCGCGAACCTCGAGGGCCGCACCATCTGCCAGCGCCCGCCCTCCAGACGGATTTCCTGCACCGAGCAGCCGAGCGCGGCTTGGGACTTGCGGACTTTCGCGAGTGACCAGTTCTCGCGGCCGTCCGGAAACATCGTCCTGTGGTCCGGGTACTCGTGGTTCATCACCAGCAGGCCGTGCGTGGAGCTCTGCGAGCCGAGGGGCAGCGGGAAGTAATGCATGCCGTCGTGGTGGGTGCCCGATTGCACCGCTTGCTCGTCCGCCGTGTTCGAGGCATCGAAGCGGAATGCCGGCGCCGCCCCCGGGATGCCGATCGGATCGCCCCAGGCCACCAGCACCTGCGCGTCGTAGCCCTGCGGCACGTGCAGCGCGTCGTCGTCGGCGACCGGGACCGGACGAAAGCCCATCAGCGGGCCCGCGGTGAGCGCGGCGCAGCCCGGCACGCCGAGCAGGCCGGCGAGGCTGGCGAAGCCCGCCTTCAGCATGGTGCGCCGGCCGGGGCTGGCGAGCAGGTCCTCGAGCGCCGGGTTCGCGCTCGGGTTCAGGATCGGGCCGTTTTCGTCGTGGAACGCGCGGCTCATGGAGGCGCCTCGGTGGGGAAGGGCGCAGGCATGCTAGCACCGGGTGCGGGCGGTTTGTAGGCCACCCCCGGGGCGTCAATCGGCTTCCGCACCTGGCCGTGGCGGGGTGTGGCGCGGCGTCAGCCGGCGCGCGAGTTCGCGCGCCTCGGCGAGGTGGCCGGCCGGCACCAGGAAGTGGTCCTCAAGGTGCAGGAAACCGAACTCGAGCGGGCGCAGGGTGCGGAACACGATCTCCGCCGGCTCGACGCCGTTCGCCTCGACTTGCTCGATGGCATGGCCGGGGAACAGGTGCTCCTCCATCGCCTCGACATGGCCCTCGTGGCGCCAGATCTCGAGCACCCCGCGCTCGCCGATCACCACTTCGTAGTCGAGGGCGCGCCGTCGCGACAGTTGCACGAACTGGCGCAGCACCGGCCCGAGCAGCAGGTTGCCGACGACCAGGGCGCCGAGCGCGACCAGCAGCAGCAGTTCCGCGGCGCTCAGGCCGGCGGGCGCCTCGATCACCGGCGAGAGGATCACCGGCAGCACCAGCAGCGGCAGCAGCCATTGCGCGAGCGGGCGCAACTGGCGCGACCAGAGCTCGCCACGCAGACGCTCGCAATGGGCGCGCCATTCCTCGCGCGCGTAATGCCAGTGGACCAGCGGGCGTCCCGCCAGCCGCGTGCCCGAGGCGCGCAGCGCGCGACGCTCGAGCAACCGGAACAACACGCGCACGGCGACCCAGGCAAAGAAGACGAGCAGGGCGGCGAGGGCGGGGCCATCGTGCATGGCGGGACTCCCGGACATGGTACGCCCGGCGCCGGACAGGGCCAATGAGTAACATATACGTTACCAATAGCCGGGATCCGGCGCCCCGCCCGCCGGCCTTCAGTCCGGCAGCTGTTCGGCGAGCACCCCGAGCGCGTTCTCGATCGCCTGCGCCGCATCGAGGCAGAGGTCCTCGCGAAAGCGCGGCCCGATGAGCTGCACGCCGATCGGCACGCCCTCGTGCAGGCCGGTGGGCACGGCCGCCGCCGGCAGGCCGAGGATGTTGACGCCGTAGAGCATGCTCTGCTCGTCCAGCATGCGCTTGACGCGCGCGGTTCCCTCGAGGTCTTCCAGCTGGCGGAACGGCGGCACCTGCGACACCGGAGCGAGCACCAGCGGGAATTTCTCCATGAACAGGCTCCACAGCCGCAGCAGCCGCGTGCGATCGGCGAGCGCGGCGATGTAGCCCGGCAAGTCGAGCGGCGCGCTGGCGGCGTAATAGTCGTCCATCACGCGGTTGATGTCGGGCGAACCGGATTCGCGCACCGCTTTTTCCATCATCGCGCGCGCGTCGGCCATGATCAGGCTGCGCCAGCGCTCGGCGAGTTCCGCGCCGGCCGGCGGGTCGATCGCTTCGACGGCATAGCCCGCCTTCGACAGCGCGTCGGCGGCGCGGTCGATGGCCGTGGCGACCGCCGGGTGGCAGGCGATGCCGGTGGGCGTCTTCGTCACCGCCACGCGAATCGCGCCGGCGGGACGCGCGCCCTCCAGCGGCGCCGGCGCCCACCACGGATCCTCCGGGCTGCGCGCCGCCATCGCCGCAAGCGCGAGCCGCACGTCGCGCACCGTGCGCGCGATCGGCCCCTGCACGCTCATCAGCTGGATGGTCGGCGGCCGCTCGGAAGGCGACGTCGCGTTCCACGCCGGCACGCGGCCGAGCGAGGGGCGGATCGTCGCCACGCCGCAGGCGTAGGCCGGGTAGCGCAGCGAACCGCCGAGGTCGTTGCCGTGGCCGATGGCACCGATGCCGGCGGCCACGGCCGCGGCGGCGCCGCCCGAGGACCCGCCGGGCGTGTGCGCCGCCGACCAGGGGTTTTTGGTGAGGCCGCGCAGCGGGTTGTCGGTGAACCAGCGGAAGCTGAACTCCGGCGTGTTGGTGCGGCCGATGACGATGGCGCCGGCGGCCTTCAGGTTGGCGACCACCGGCGCGTCCTGTTTCGCGATGATCGTGTCGAAGGCCTTGACGCCGTTCGGCGTGCTGCACCCGGCCTGGTCGACGTTCTCCTTGATGGTGACCGGCACGCCGAAGAGCGGCCCCACGGCGCCGCCGCGCGCGCGCCAGGCATCGGCCTGCCGCGCCGCCTCGAGCGCGGGCTTCGACAGGTCGACCGTCACCGCGTTCAGCGCGGGATTCGCCGCCCGCATGCGATCGACCGCCGATCGCACCGCGTCGACGCAACTGAATTCGTTCCGGCGGATCGCCGCTGCTGTTTCGCAGGCGCCCAGGCGCCAGAGTGGATTCGCCATACGGTTCTCCTTGCGATGTGGCAGGATTCTGACAGGTGAAGACAGAGGGAGCGACATGATGTCGAAACAATGGCGCGGCGTGCTCGCGCTGGCAGGCTGGCTGGCGCTCGGCGCGAGCGGTGCAATGGCGTTCGACCTGCAGGGACATCGCGGCGCGCGCGGCCTCGCGCCGGAGAACACGCTCGAGGGCTTCGCCACCACGCTCGGCATCGGCGTCACCACGCTGGAACTCGACATCGCGATCACCCGCGACGGCGTGCTCACCGTGCACCACGACCGCCGGCTGATTCCCGACATCGCGCGCGGCCCCGACGGCAAGTGGATCGAGGCAGAGAGCGAGCCGATCCACGCCATGACCTGGGCGCAGCTTCAGACCTACGACGTCGGCCGGCTCAATCCGGCGCGCAACTACGCGAAGCGCTATCCGGCGCAGGTGCCGGTGGACGGGGCGCGCGTGCCGCGTCTCGCCGATCTGTTCGCGCTGGTGAAAAAATCCGGCAATACCGCGGTGAAGTTCGCCATCGAGACCAAGCTTTCGCCGCTCGCGCCCGACGAAACGCCGGCGCCCGAGGCCTTCGCCGCGATGCTGGTGGCCGAGGTCCGCAAGGCGAGCATGGAAAAGCGCACGCAGATCCTGTCCTTCGACTGGCGTACGCTGCAGGCGGTGCAGAAAATCGCGCCGGAGATCCCCACGGTGTACCTGAGCGCGCAGCAGCGCTGGCTGGACAACATCAACGCCGGCGGCGACTCGCCCTGGGTGGCGGGCTTTCACCACCGGCTCCACGGTTCGGTGCCGCGCATGATCAAGGCGGCCGGCGGCACGATCTGGTCGGTGTTCATGAACGACCTCACCGAAGCGCTGCTCGCCGAGGCGCGCTCGCTCGGCCTCAAGGTGCTGGTGTGGACTGTGAACGAGCCTGCGGCGATGGCGCGCTTCCTCGACTGGAAAGTGGACGGCATCATCACCGACCGGCCCGACCTGCTGCGCGCCGAGATGGCGAAGCGCGGCATGGGGCTGCCTGCGGCGACGCGGGTCACGCCGTGATCCGCCGCTGAACCGGACGGGAGCCAGTGCCATGCGGGTCGGAGTGCCCAGGGAGATCAAGGTCCACGAGTACCGCGTCGGGCTGGTGCCGGCGAACGTGCGCGAGTTGGTGTCGCAGGGCCACGCGGTGATCGTCGAGCACGGCGCGGGGGCGGGCATCGGCTGTCGCGACACGGAATACGAGGCGGCCGGGGCCGAGATCGTCGGCTCGGCGAAGGAGGTCTTCGCGCGCGCCGAGCTGGTGGTCAAGGTGAAGGAACCGCAGGCCGCCGAGCGGGCGATGCTGCGCGAAGGCCAGGTCCTGTTCACCTACCTGCACCTCGCACCGGACCCCGGGCAGGCGAAGGACCTGATCGAAAGCGGCGCGACCTGCATCGCCTACGAGACGGTCACCTCGCCCGCAGGCGGTCTGCCGTTGCTCGCGCCGATGTCGGAGGTCGCGGGGCGCATGGCGGTGCAGGCGGGCGCCTACTTCCTCGAGAAGACGCACGGCGGCCTCGGCATGCTGCTCGGCGGCGTGCCGGGCGTCGACCCGGCGAAGGTGCTGGTGCTCGGCGGTGGCGTGGTCGGCACGCACGCGATCCACATCGCGCTCGGCATGGGCGCCGACGTCTGGGTGATCGACCGCAACCTCGACCAGCTGCGCCGGCTCTGGGCGCAGTTCGGCAAGCCGCTGAACACCGTGTTCTCGACGCGCGATGCGATCGAGAAGCACGTCCTGCAGGCGGACCTCGTGATCGGCGGCGTGTTGATCCCGGGCGCTGCGGCCCCCAAGCTCGTCAGCGCCGAGCTGGTGCGGCGCATGAAGCCCGGCGCGGTGCTGGTCGACGTCGCCATCGACCAGGGCGGCTGCTTCGAGACCTCGCACCCGACCACGCACGAGGCCCCGACCTTCGTCGTTGATGGCGTGGTGCACTACTGCGTGGCCAACATGCCCGGCGGCGTGCCGCGCACCTCGACCTTCGCGCTGAACAACGCCACGCTGCCGTTCGTGCTGGCGATCGCCGACCTCGGCGCACGCCGGGCGATGCTGGAGGATCCGCACCTGCTGGCGGGGCTCAACGTGCACTGCGGCCGGGTCACGCACCCGGCCGTCGCCGAGGCGCTCTGCGTGCCCTTCGTCGAGCCGCGGGCGGCGCTCGGCTGAGCGCGGCACGCCCCGGGATCGCGCGTGACGACCCCCGCCGCCGACGTCCTGCCGCTCGCCGGCCTGCGCGTGCTCGATGTCAGCACCTTCATCGCCGCGCCCGCCGCCGCGGTGGTGATGGCCGACTACGGCGCGGACGTGATCAAGATCGAGCAGCCCGGCGAAGGCGACCCGAACCGCAGGGCGGTGAACTTCGCCGCCTACCCGAAGAGCGAGGTCGACTACCCCTGGCAGATGGATTCGCGCAACAAGCGCTCGATCGCCCTCGACCTCAAGCACGACGCCGGGCGCGCGGTGTTCGCGCGGCTGGTGGAATCGGCGGACGTGATGATCACCAACTTTCCGATCCCGGTGCGCGAGCGCAACCGCATCCGTTACGAGGACGTCGCCGCGATGAATCCGCGGCTGGTGTACGCCTCGCTCACCGGCTACGGCGAGACCGGCGAGGAGCGCGACGCGCCGGGGTTCGACTCCACCGCCTACTTTGCGCGCTCGGGGTTCCTGGACGTGCTGCGTTACGAGGGCCAGCCGCCGCACTTCTCGCTGCCGGCCTCGGGCGACCGCGCCACGGCGATGGCCTTGCTCTCGGCGGTGATGATCGCGCTCTACCAGCGGGAGAAAACCGGGCGCGGCATGGAGGTCGGCACCTCGTTGCTGGCGAGCGGCCTGTGGTCGAACGGCGTGCATGCACAGGCCGCGCTGGTCGGCGGCTTTCTGCCCACGCGCCCGCCGCGCGACCGCCCGCGCAGTCCGCTGGGCAACAGCTACCGCACCCGCGACGGGCGCTGGTTCCAGATCGCGCTGGCGGTGGAGGAAGGGCCGTGGCCGGCGCTGTGCAAGGCCGTCGGGCGCCCGGAACTGGAGAACGATCCGCGCTTCGCAGAGACGCCGATCCGGCGCGCGAACTCGGCCGAACTCACCGCGATCTTCGACGCGATCTTCGCCTCGCAGGACCTGTCGTACTGGCGCGAGCGGCTCGCCGCGCACCGCATCACCTACGGCGTGATCAGCCGGCTCGAGGACCTGAAGGACGACGCGCAGGCGCGCGCGGCCGGGGCGGTGGTGCCGACCGAGAACGCGGCGATGCCGTTCACCATCGCCGCGCCGATCCGCCTCGGGACCTCGAAGCCGCGCCCGGCACGGGCCGCGCCCCGGCTCGGCGAGCAGACCGACGAGATCCTTGCCGAGGCGGGCTACGATGCAGGAGAGATCGCGATGCTGCGCGCTTCCGGCGCCGTGGCCTGAAACACAACATTGACGATGCACACAAACGGGAGTTGAAGACCATGGATGCAGGACTGAAGGGCAGGGTGATCCTGGTGACCGGGGCCGGCTCCGGCTTCGGGCGGGCCGCGGCGCTGCAACTCGGCGTGGCCGGCGCGCGGGTGGTGCTGGGCGACCTGAACGCGAAGAGCGCGGAGGAAAGCGCGAAGCGGGTGCGCGACGCCGGCGGCGACGCCAGCGCGCATTCGCTGGACGTGACCCAAGCCGCCTCGGTCGAGGCCTTCACCGAGGCGGGACTGAAGCTCGCCGGTCGCATCGACGGCGCGTTCAACAACGCCGGCATCCTCGGCCCGGTGGGCGAGATGGCCGGGGTTTCGATGGAGGATTTTGACCGTGTCATCGACGTCAACCTGCGCGGCGTGTGGCGCTGCATGCAGGCGCAGTTGCGCGCCATGCTCAAGCAACCGGCGCCGGCCGGCGGCTACTCGATCGTCAACACCGCCTCGGTGGCGGGGCTGGTCGGCAGCCCGATGCTGCCCGCCTACACCGCCTCCAAGCACGGCGTGGTGGGCCTGACGCGCGCCGCCGCGCGCAACTACGGCCGGCGCGGTATCCGCGTCAATTGCGTCTGCCCGGGGCCGGTGGAGACGCCGCTCGCAGGCCCCTTGTTCGAGCGCGAAGGCATGCGCGAGATGATGCTCGCGCGCCAGTCGCTGGACCACTTCGGCACGTCGGAGGAAGTGGCGGCGATGGTGGTGTGGCTGTTGTCGCCTGCGGCGTCGCTGGTCACCGGGACGCCGTTGCGGGTGGATGCGGGGGCGTTGGCTTGAGGCGGGCGCTGAAAACCCGCATATAGTAACATATAAGTTACCCTTGGGTACGTTCCGGCGCCGCACTCACTGAGGCACCGCCACAATCCGGTTTTAACCAGATCGCCGCTTTTGCGTTCACGGCTTCATCGTGAACGCAAAAGCGGCGAAACCTTGCCTGCGATCCGGCACGGTGGGAGATCGAAGGCAGGGTTTCGCCGGGGTTGTTCCGGACG
>DATCYZ010000043.1:0-11921 GCA_036526195.1 Burkholderiales bacterium | reverse complement strand
GCCGAGTCCATCCGGGAAGACCTATGACCAGCAAGACTGACGCCAGGCCGGTCGCGGCCGCCATCGAGGACGTGCAGGGGCGCGCCGACTCGCGCCGCATCGCTGTCGACAAGGTCGGCATCCGCGACGTGTTTCACCCGGTACGCGTGCAGGACCGTTCCGGCGAGGACCAGCACACCGTCGCCCGCTTCAACATGTACGTATCGCTGCCGCACGACTTCAAGGGCACGCACATGTCGCGCTTCGTCGAGGTGCTGCACCGGCACGAGCGCGAGATCACCGTCGATTCGTTCCGCGTGATGCTGGAGGAGATGACCGAGTACCTCGACTCCGAGGCCGGGCATATCGAGATGACCTTCCCGTACTTCGTGACCAAACGCGCGCCGGTCACGGGCGTCGAGAGCATGATGAACTACAGCGCCAGCCTGATCGGCGAGTTCCAGCGCGGCCGGACCGACATGCGGCTCATGGTCACGGTGCCGGTCACCTCGCTATGCCCGTGCTCGAAGGGCATCAGCGACTATGGCGCGCACAACCAGCGGTCGCAGGTGACCATCAACGCCAGGCTGAACAGCCACGTCTGGCTCGAGGAACTCATCGAGATCGCGGAGCAGGAGGCGTCCTGCGAGCTGTACGGCATCCTCAAGCGGCCGGACGAGAAGTATGTGACCGAGCGCGCCTACGACAATCCGAAGTTCGTCGAGGACATGGTGCGCGACGTCGCCGCGGTGCTCAACAAGGAGAACCGGGTGGACGCCTACGTGGTCGAGTCCGAGAACTTCGAATCGATCCACAACCACAGCGCCTATGCCCTGATCGAGAAGGACAAGGCGTCACGGCCCTAGGCATGGCGCAGGGGCCGGCCCGCCGGCGACGCGCCCCGCCCCGATTCGCGCCGGCCCTCGCGCTTGTCGCCGCCATGAGCGCCGCTGCCGGACCCCCACTGCAGGATTTCGCCGCCGAGCGCGCCCGCATGGCGAGCGAGGTGGAAGCCATGGTGCGCGCGACGCGCGGCGAGACCGGTGTTGGCGCGCTGTCCCCGGCGGTGCGCGCCGCGCTGGAGCGCGTCGAGCGGCACCGGCTGGTGCCGGCCTCCGAGGTGCATCGGGCCTACCGCAACCACCCCCTGCCCATCGGTTCCGGACAGACCATCTCGCAGCCCTACATCGTGGCGCTGTCCACGGAACTGCTCGCGCCGCAGCCCGGGCACGTGGTGCTCGACGTCGGCACCGGCTCGGGCTACCAGGCGGCGATGCTGGCCGAAGTGGTGGCGCGCGTGCACTCGATCGAGATCCTGCCGGAACTCGCGCACTCGGCGCGCACCGCGCTCGCGGACCTGGGCTACGCCAATGTCGAGGTGCGGGTGGGCGACGGCTATCTCGGCTGGCCCGAGGCGGCACCCTTCGACGGCATCGTCGTCGCGGCCGCCGCGCCGCAGGTGCCGGCGGCGCTGGTGGCCCAGCTGAAGCCGGGCGGACGCCTTGTGGTGCCGGTGGGGCCGACGGGGGGGATCCAGTTCCTGATGCTGGTGACCCGGCGCGCCGACGGCGGGGCGGACGTGCGCCGCGTGCTGCCGGTGCGCTTCGTGCCGCTGGTGCCGGGGCCGTCCTCCGGCGGCTAGTAGCGCCGGATCAGGGTCATGTTCTGGCCCTCGCGCTTCATCTCGACCCGGTTCAGGAAGCTCATGCCGAGCAGCGCGGTGTCCGAGCTGTTCTCCAGCACGATGGCATCGACGTTGCGCAATTCGATCGCCCCCAGCGTGACCGTGTTGAGTTTGACGTGCCAGGCGGGCGCGTGGCCGTTCGCCGTGACCGCGGTGCGCCGCTCGCCCTTCTGGTAATCCAGACCGAGGCGTCGTGCCTCCGCGGCGGAGAGCGAGATCATCGTCGCGCCGGTGTCCACCAAGAAGCGCACCCCGGCGCCGTTCACGGTGCCCTCGGTGACGAAGTGCCCGCGCGTGTCGGCCGCCAGCGTGACGCTCTGTCGGGCGTCGCCCTGCGCGCCTTCGCTCCGATAGTGCTGTCCGAGGTTCAGCGTGCGCCGCTTGCCGTCGAATTCGATCAACGCGCGATTGCGCTCGACTTCGCGCACCGTGACGCCGGACCAGGTCTGGCCGATCTTCACGGTCTTCGGATTGCCGCCGTCGATGGCCAGCACAGCCGCCTTGCCCGGGAAGACGCCGATCAGGCTCACGTCGCCGGCCAGCGCCGTCGCGAGCCCGCACCCCTGCAGCAGACCCGTCAGTGCAAGGATCCGTCCCGTCCTACAATAGGCATCTCGCATGGGTGTCCTCCGTGAAGCCGATCGCACTCTTCAGACATGCACACAGCGAAGGCCCGGGATACTTTGCCACCTGGCTTGAGCGCCATTCTATCCCCGTGCAGATGATCGCCGTCGACGCGGGCGATCCCCTGCCGCGCACGGCGCGCGGGTACTCGGGCCTGGTCTTCATGGGCGGGCCGATGAGCGTGAACGACGACCTGCCGTGGATTCCGCGCGCGCTCGAACTCATCCGCAATGCGGTGCGCAGCGATCTTCCGGTCCTCGGCCACTGCCTCGGCGGGCAACTGCTCTCGAAGGCGCTCGGCGGAACGGTCGGGCCCGCGCCGGTGAAGGAGATCGGCTGGGGCGCGGTGCGCATCAGCGACAACACGCTGGCGCGCGACTGGCTGGGCGAGGGGCCGGGCTTCGAGGTCTTTCAATGGCACGGCGAAGCCTTCAGCCTGCCGCTGGGCGCGACGCGCATCCTCGAGAACGCGCATTGCACGAACCAGGCCTTCGTCATCGGCCGGCATCTCGGCCTGCAATGCCACATCGAAATGACCGAGGCGCTCGTGCGGCGCTGGTGCGAACTCGGGCAGGCAGAGATCGCGGCGGCGGCCGCGAGTCCCGGCGTGCAGCAGGTGGCGGAGATCGAACGCGAACTGGAATCCCGCATCGCCGCGCTCAATCGCAGCGCCGACCGTCTCTACGATCGCTGGGCGCTCGGGCTCAATCGCGGAAGTTCGTGAACTGCAGCGGCAGGTCGGTGACCTGCCCGCGCACCAGCTGGATGGCGTTCTGGAGGTCGTCCCGCTTGCCGCCCGAGACGCGCACCGCGTCGCCCTGGATCGAGGCCTGCACCTTCATCTTCGCGTCCTTGACCAGCTTGACGATGAGCTTCGCCTTGTCCTGCGGCACGCCGGTCTTCACGGTCACGGTGCGCTTCACCTTGTCGCCGGACATCTTCTCGATCTCGCCGAGTTCCAGGCAGCGCACGTCCACGTTGCGCTTGGCGAGCCGGCCGGTCACCACGTCGATCACCTGCCCGAGCTTGAACGGGTCGTCGGCGAACGCGGTGAGCACCATCTCCTTCTGCTCGATGCGCGCGTCCGAGCCCTTGAAGTCGTAGCGGCCCGAAATCTCCTTGTTGGCCTGCTCAAGCGCGTTCTTCACTTCCTGCTTGTCGACCTCGGAAACGATGTCAAAGGACGGCATGGCGCGGGACCTCCCCTTTTGGTAACATATGTGTTACTAAAAACACGGTGCCGGCGTCCCGCCGGCGCGTCGCGGCGCGCACCGGGCGCGCCTCCGGCATTCACCGGGCATTCAGTCGCTGCAGTTCCTCAAGCCAGCGCTCGGTAGCGTAGCGGATCCATTCCAGGTCGGCCGGGCCGTCGAAGTTCGAGTAGACCGACAGCCCGAGCGCCTTGCCGCGCAGCAGCAGGAGCGTGGTGGTGCTGATCAGGTAGCGCGGCTTCTCCCCCCAGAACGAGGATTCGCCCTGGACGCGCGCGCCCTGCAGCACGCTGACCAGTTCGGGTGTGCGGCGCAGTTCGGCGAGCAGGGTCGGCGCCTCGCGCGGCTTCGAGTCGAGATAGACGCGCAGGTCCGTGTCCGGCGGCGGCGCGCTGCCGTGCTCGCGCGTGGCGTCCTCGACGAAGCGCGTGAAGAGCGCCGGCGTGACGTGCTCGCGCTCGAGGCGTCGCGGCGTGGCCGCCAGCAGGTAGCGGCGCAATTCCGGGCGCTCGCCGGTCATGAAGGCGCGCAGGTCGGCGTCGGTGAGGGCGAAGATCAGGATCCGGTTCGAGGCCGAGGTGAGCGACTCGGCGAGTTCCGACAGACGCGGCGAGCCGGTGAAGCGGGTGTCGGAGAACCCCGGCGGCGTGTCCAGTCCGATGCGCACGTCGCCGAGCATCACGGCGGTCGGTGCGGCGGCGGCGGGCGCGGCAAGCGTCAGGGCGGCGAACAGGAGGGCGGCGATTCGCATGGTCCCGATTCTATCCCCGCTGCGCGACCGGCAGCGCGGCGGGATCACGTATCATCGGGGGCTTTCGGAGAGCGGACACTTGGCGACCATCCTCGACACGCTGCCCAGGGGCGAAAAAATCGGCATCGCCTTTTCCGGCGGCCTCGATACCAGCGCGGCCGTGCACTGGATGCGCGCGAAGGGCGCGGTCCCCTATGCCTACACGGCGCACCTCGGCCAGCCCGACGAATCGGACTACGAGGCGATCCCGAAGGCGGCGCTCGCCTACGGCGCGGAGAAGGCGCGCCTCGTCGATTGCCGCGTGCAGCTCGTCGCCGAGGGCATCGCGGCGATCCAGTGCGGCGCCTTCCACATCTCCACGGGCGGGGCGACCTACTTCAACACCACGCCGCTCGGCCGTGCGGTCACCGGCACCATGCTGGTGGTGGCGATGCGCGAGGACGCGGTCGACATCTGGAGCGACGGCAGCACCTACAAGGGCAATGACATCGAGCGCTTCTATCGCTACGGCCTGCTCGCCAACCCGGCGCTGCGCATCTACAAGCCCTGGCTCGACCAGCGCTTCATCGACGAGCTCGGCGGCCGCAAGGAGATGTCGGCGTACATGACGGCCGCCGGTTTCGACTACAAGATGAGCGCGGAGAAGGCGTACTCGACCGACTCCAACATGCTGGGCGCCACCCACGAGGCGAAGGATCTCGAGTTCCTCGACAGGGGGCTCGCCATCGTCAAGCCGATCATGGGCGTGGCCTTCTGGCGCGAAGACGTCAAGGTGAAGCCCGAGCCCGTGACGGTGCGCTTCGAGGAAGGCGTGCCTGTCGCGCTGAACGGCCAGCGCTTTTCCGATGCCGTGGCGCTGCTCGCCGAGGCCAATGCCATCGGCGGCCGGCACGGCCTGGGCATGTGCGACCAGATCGAGAACCGCATCATCGAGGCGAAGAGCCGCGGCATCTACGAGGCGCCGGGCATGGCGCTCCTGCACATCGCCTACGAGCGGCTGGTGACCGGGATCCACAACGAGGACACCATCGAGCAATACCGCACCAACGGCCGGCGGCTCGGCCGGCTGCTCTACCAAGGCCGTTGGTTCGACCCGCAGACCATGATGCTGCGCGACACCGCGCAGCGCTGGGTGGCCAAGGCGATCACTGGGGAGGTGACCCTCGAGCTTCGCCGCGGCAACGACTGGTCGATCCTCGACACGAAGAGCCCGAACCTCACCTATCGCCCCGAGCGCCTGACCATGGAGAAGGGCGAGGACGTCTACTTCACGCCCGCCGACCGCATCGGTCAGCTGACCATGCGCAACCTCGACATCGTCGACACGCGCGACAAGCTGCGCGTCTACGGCGAGGCGGGGTTGCTGGGGGACGGTGGGGTCGGCGGTGTGCCGCTGCTGGGGGCGGACGACAGCGGCGGTTCGAAGCGCTAGCCGCAGGCTCGGGCCGCCGTGCGCCGCGGGCGCCCCGCCTAGCCCTTGATGGTGCCGAGCAGCAGGTATTCGAGCAGCGCCTTCTGCGCGTGCAGCCGGTTCTCGGCCTCGTCCCAGACCACGCTCTGCGGCCCGTCGATCACCTCGGCGCTGACTTCCTCGCCGCGGTGCGCCGGCAGGCAGTGCATGAACAGCGCATCCGGCGCGGCGACGCGCATCATCTCCGCGTCCACCTGCCAGTCCTGGAAGTCGCGCCGGCGCGCCTCGTTCTCGGCCTCGAAGCCCATGCTGGTCCAGACGTCGGTGGTGACGAGGTCGGCGCCGCGCGCCGCGTCCATCGGGTCCTCGAACTGCTCGTAGTGGTCGGTGCCGTAGAGGTTCGCGCGCTCGGGCTCGACTTCGTAGCCCGGCGGCGTGGAGACGTGCACGTTGAAGCCGAACACCTCGGCGGCCTGCAGCCAGGTGTTGCAAACGTTGTTCGAGTCGCCGATCCATGCCACCGTCCTGCCCGTGATCGGGCCGCGATGCTCGATGTAGGTGTAGAGGTCGGCGAAGATCTGGCAGGGGTGGTACTCGTTGGTCAGGCCATTGATCACCGGCACGCGCGAGTGCCGCGCGAAGCGCTCCAGCACCTCCTGGTCGAAGGTGCGGATCATCACCACGTCGCACATGCGCGAGATCACCTGCGCCGCGTCCTCCACTGGCTCGCCGCGGCCCAACTGCGAGTCGCGCGTGGAGAGGAAGATCGCCGCGCCGCCGAGCTGGTGCATGCCGGCCTCGAAGGAAAGGCGCGTGCGGGTCGACTGCTTCTCGAAGATCATGGCGAGCGTGCGGTCCTCGAGCGGCCAGTAGCGCTCGTAGCGCTTGAAACGGTCCTTGATCCAGCGTGTGCGCGCGAACAGGTGCTCGTAGGTCTCGCGCGAGAAGTCGTTGAACTGCAGGTAGTGATGCAGCGGCGTCACGCCGGACATCGCCTTCAATGCGCGACCGCCGCCACGGGCGCGCTCGCGAGGTGCGCGCGCACCAGGGGCGCAAGCCGCTCGACGACCTCGCGGCCCTCGGCCTCGCTCATGGTCAGGGGCGGCAGCAGGCGGATCACGGTGTCCGCGGTCACGTTGAGGATCAGCCCGGCCGCGAGCGCCGCCTGCACCAGCGGGCCGGCCGGGCGGTCCAGTTCGATGCCGATCATCAGGCCCATGCCGCGGATCTCGACCACGCCGGCCACGCCCTCGAGCGCCTGCGCCAGTCCGGCGCGAATCGCGTCGCCGGTGCGCACCGCGTTGTCGAGCAGTCCGTCGTCCTCGATCGTCTGGAGCGTGGTCAGCGCGGCGACGCAGGCGAGCGGATTGCCGCCGAAGGTCGAGCCGTGGTTGCCGGGCTTGAGCACGCCGCGCGCGCGCCCGCCGACCATGCACACGCCGATCGGCACGCCGGAGCCCAGCCCCTTGGCGAGCGGCACCACGTCCGGGAGGATGCCGGCGTGCTGGTAGACGAACCACTTGCCGGTGCGCCCGAGGCCGCACTGCACCTCGTCGAGCATCAGCAGCCATTCGTTGCGGTCGCACAGCGCCCGCAGGCCGCGCAGGTATTCCATGGTGACGAGGTTGATGCCGCCTTCGCCCTGGATCGGCTCGACCAGCACCGCCACCACGTTCTTGTTGTGCGCGGCGATGCGCTCGATGGCCTCGAGGTCGTTGTGCGGCACGCGCACGAACCCGGACACCAGCGGCTCGAAGCCGGCCTGCACCTTGCGGCTGCCGGTGGCCGAGAGCGTCGCCAGCGTGCGGCCGTGAAAGGCATTTTCCATCACGATGATCGCCGGATCGCGCACGCCGCGGTCATGGCCGTACTTGCGCGCGATCTTGATCGCCGCTTCGTTCGCCTCGCAGCCGGAATTGCAGAAGAACACCTCGTCCAGGCCGCTGACGGCGGCGAGGCGGTCGGCCGCCGCCTCCTGCGCCGGGATGCGGAACAGGTTTGAGGTGTGGATCACGCGGCCGGCCTGCTCGGCGAGCGCGCGCGTCAGTCGCGGGTGCGCGTGGCCCAGCGTGCTCACCGCGATGCCGGCGAGCGCATCGAGGTACTTGCGGTCCGATTCGTCCCAGAGCCAGACGCCCTCGCCGCGCACGAACGCGACGGGCTGTCTGGCGTAGGTGTTCATGACGTGCGACATGGGGGCCTCCTGAGCCGCCGGTTCCGGCGCCGGTAAAACGCAAAACGGCGGTCCCTGCCGCCGTCGAGACGATGTTATCACGGCCCGCCGCGGCGCCCGCGCGCGGCGCGCCTCAGCCAAGCGCCCACGGCGCGCCTCAGGCGAGCGCGCGCAGCCCGGCCTGCTCCGCGGGTTTCAGCACGCGCACGCAGGGCACGTAGCCCTCGTGCACCACGCCGTGCAGTTCCATGCGCTTGTGAGAATGCAGCAGGCTGCTCAGGTACTCGACGATCTCCGTGGTGATCCGCTGGCCGGGCACCAGCACCGGGATGCCGGGCGGGTAGGGCACGATCTGGTCCGCGCAAACGCGCCCGGCCAGGGCGGCGTTGACGCGGTCGCGCTCGTCGAACACCGGCACCAGTTCGCCGCCGCAGTAGTAGGCGTCCCGCGGCAGCACGCACAGTTCCGTGAAACCGGGAATCTCGGGGGTCTGCACCAGGCGCCGCGGCGCGCGGCGCTCGCGCGCGATGCGCATCAGCGCGTCGTACAGGCGCGAGGTCTTGGAGCGTGTGGTGCCGATGGTGAGCAGCAGCGTCACCGTGTTGAAGGTGGACTTCTCGACCTGGATGTTGAAGCGCTCGAACAATTCGCGCTGCAGGTCGTCCACCGTGTAGCCGCAGCCGGAGACGTCGATCGTCACCTTGGTCGGGTCGAGGCGGATGCCGTCGTGCTTCACCGCGTCGGGCAGCAGGTCCTCCAGCTCGAGCACGCGGAACACGCCGGTCAGGTTGATCTGCTCGCGCAGCTCGCGTGCGAGCGCCAGCGTGCGCGAGAGCAGCTTGAAGCCCTCCATCACCGCCTGTTTCCGCGCCACGTCCAGGCTCGCGATCATCGTGTACTGCGGGCTGGTGGAGGTGTGCATGTTGAAGTTCTCGCGGAACAGGTGCGCCTTGAAGTCCGGGTCGTTGACATGGATCATCGAGGCCTGCGAGAAGGCCGAGAGCACCTTGTGCGTGGACTGGGTGGCGTAGTCCGCGCCGGCTTCCATGGCGGTGGGCCGGAACTCCGGGTGAAAGCGCGCGAAGCCGTACCAGGCCTCGTCGACGATCACCTTGATCCCCTTCGCGTGCGCCGCCGCGATGATCGGCGCGAGGTCGTAGCGCAGGCCGTCGTAGGTGCAGGAGGTGAGGATCAGCGCCTGCGCATCGTCGTGCGCCTCCAGTGCCTCGAGGATGGTCTTCTTCGGCACCGGACCGTACAGGCCGTACTTGCGGTTGAGCGCGCTGTCCAGGTACACCGGGTGCGCACCCGAGAGCACCACGCCGTGGTGCACGCTCTTGTGGCAGTTGCGATCGAGCAGCAGCTTCTCGCCCGGGGCGAGCAGGGTCTGGAAGATGACCTTGTTCGCGGTCGAGGTGCCGTTGGTGGCGAAGAAGGTGCGCCGCGCGCCGAAGGCCTTGGCGGCCATCGCCTGCGCCTCCGCGATCACGCCCTTCGGTTCCATCAGCGAATCGAGCATCGGCACCGACACCGACAGGTCGGCGTCGAACACGTGCTCGCCCATGAACTCGTAGAAGTCGTTCACCCAGGGGCTGCCGCGCAGGCTCTCGCCCGAGGAATGCCCCGGCGTGTGCCACTGGTCCTTCGCCATCCAGACGTAATTCTTCAGCTGGTCGGTGAAGGGCGTGCGCGCCTTCTCCTGGATCTGCGCGTTCAGGATGCGGTAGATGCCCCGGTAGTCGCGCTCCTCGCGGTAGAAGTAGCCGTCCACCGCCTCGGCGAACAGCACGTCGACGACGTCGTCCTCCTTCTCCTGCGCGATCAGGATGTAGACGTTCAGCTCGGGGCGGTAGCGCGTGATCCGACGCACCAGTTCCAGCGCCGACATCTGCAGCTTCTTGCGGGTGCCGGAGCCGTTCCTGCGCGCCCCGGGCAGGGTATAGAGCGTATCGTCGACGAGCACCGCCTGGACGTCGCCGTCGGTCTCGATGGCCGAGAGCGCTTCGCGCGCCGTGGTGACCCCGGCGAAGGCGATGCCGAGCGGATTGTCCAGCGAGCGCGCGGCCGCGTTCAGGCCCTTGACGAATTCGCGCAGCACCAGCTGCTCGTCGTTGATCACCAGGATGCGGCTGAGGGGCTTGGGCATATCACCTCGCGGCTATAATCGATGCATGTCCCAGCCAGAGCCCGAGGTCCCGATCGAGTTCGTGATCGTCGGTCAGACGGCTGCAGGCAGCGCGTTCAGGCCGAGCGACTGGGCAGAGCGGCTGTGCGGGGTCATGGCAGCGTTCGGCGGCGACCATCGCATGCAGTACTCCCCGTACGTGCATCCGATCACCTCGGCGGGCCTGCGCTGCGTGGTGGTGGACCGCCGGCTCGAGTCCGAGGAACCGATGGCCTACCGGTTCCTGCTGGCCTTCGCCCGCGACAATGAACTCAAGGTCCGGGACGGGCGTACGCCGGACCGCACGCTGCTGGCGCAGCTGGATCGTGAGGGCGGGGGGGCGGGACAGCATGCCGCGCAGGGCGGCGGTTAGGCCGGCGCGCAGTCGCGCGCAACCGGGTTTACTGCATCGATTTGACGGCGTGCGCCAGGCGGCTTTTGTGCCGGTCCGTGGCGTTGCGGTGAAACACGCCCTTGGCGGACACCCGGTCGAGGATGCTCTGGGAGTGCTGCAGCGCGGTGGCGGCGCCGGTCTTGTCGCCGGCGGCGACGGCCTTCTTCACGGCCTTGATTGCGGTGCGCACGGTCGTGCGCAGGCTCATGTTGTGGGCGCGCAGGCGGTCGGACTGGCGGGCACGCTTGCGGGCGGATTTGATATTGGCCATGGGCTCGGACGGGGCCCCGGAGGGGGGCGGCACGTTGGAAAGGGCGGAATTCTATCGGTCAGGGGCCTGATGCGCAAGGCGAATTCCCGGTCCGGGGCGGGGGCATGAACCTGCTGCGGGCCCTGGGGACGGTGAGCAGCATGACCCTGGTCAGCCGCATCCTCGGGTTCGCGCGCGATTTTCTCATCGCCCGGGCCTTCGGCGCCGGCCTGGCCACCGATGCCTTCTTCGTTGCCTTCCGCATCCCCAACCTGCTGCGCCGCCTGTTCGCGGAGGGCGCGTTCTCGCAGGCCTTCGTGCCGGTGCTGGCGGAATACCGCACGCGCCATGATGCCGGGACCACGCGCGCGCTGCTCGACACCGTTTCGACGCTGCTCTTTGTCGCGCTGGCGCTCGCCGCCGCCATCGGCATCGCCGCCGCGCCGCTGATCGTCTGGTTCACCGCGCCGGGGTTCGCCGCCGACCCGGAGAAGTTCGCCCTGACCGTGTCGATGCTGCGCATCACCTTTCCGTACATCCTTTTCATTTCGCTGGTCGCCTTCGCCGCCGGGATCCTCAATACCTGGAGCCGGTTCGCCGTGCCGGCGGTCACGCCGGCGCTGCTCAACGTGTCGTTCATCGTCGCCGCGGTGTTCTTCGCGGACGCCTTCGATCCGCCGGTGCTGGTGCTCGCCTGGGCGGTGTTCGCGGGCGGCATCCTGCAGCTTTGCCTGCAGGTGCCGTTTCTGGCCCGCCTCGGACTGCTGCCGCGCTGGCGCCTGGACCTGTCGCACCCCGGATTGCGCCGGGTGCTCGGTCTGATGGCCCCTGCGGTGTTCGGCGTCTCGGTGAGCCAGATCTCGCTCGTCATCAACACCATCTTCGCCTCCTTTCTGGTCGCCGGCAGCGTCTCGTGGCTGTATTACGCGGATCGCCTGATGGAGTTCCCCGCCGGGATCCTCGGCGTGGCCGTCGGCACCATCCTCCTGCCCGGCCTCGCGCGGCGCCATGCGGCGCAGGATGCCGCCGCCTACATCCGGCTTCTCGACTGGGGCCTGCGCATGGCGCTGCTGCTCGCCGTGCCGAGCGCGGCCGCCCTCGCGCTGCTCGCCCTGCCGCTGATCGCGACGCTGTTCCACTATGGCCGCTTCGGCGCCGAAGACGTGTGGATGACGCGCGAGGCGTTGGTGGCCTACAGCGTCGGGCTGGTCGGCCTGATCCTCGTGAAGATCCTCGCCCCGGGCTTCTACGCGCGCCAGAACGTCGCCACGCCGGTGCGC
>DATCYZ010000042.1:0-3620 GCA_036526195.1 Burkholderiales bacterium | reverse complement strand
CGGGCGTCGGCATCAGCCAGCAATCGCGTCAGCGCGCCGGCGATCGCCGCGCTGTCCTTGCCCGGGACGAACACGCCGGTTTCTGCGTCGGTGACGATCTCGCCGATTGCGCCCACCGCAGTGGTAACGACCGGCAACCCGCAGGCCATCGCCTGCTGGATCGCCTGCGGCACGCCTTCGTTCGCCCAGGACGGCAGCACGAACAGGTCGAAGGCCTGCAGCCAGGGGACCACATCGGCCTGCTGCCCGGCGAAGATGACGCGGTCCTCGATCCCGAGGGCGGCCACCTGTTCGTGCAGCGGCCCCCAGCCCGGCCCGTGCCCGACGATCGCCAGTCGCACCCGCGGGTCGGGCAGGCGCGCGATCGCGTCGACGAGAAACGAATGCCCCTTCCAGCTGCGCAGTGTGGCGACGATCCCGACGAGCGGTCCGTCCGCGGGCAGCCCGAGCGCCGCGCGCGACGCCGCTCGATCCCCCGGCACGAAGCGCGCGAGGTCCACCCCGGTGGGGACCGAGGTCACGGACCCGGGCGCGAGTCCCGCGGCCTGGATGATCTCGGCGCGCAGCGCTTCCCCGGTGGACACCACGTGCGCCGCCGATCGATACAGCCAGCGCGTGGCCCGGTTGCGCCGGATCGGCGCCGAAATATGCCGCGTGCGCACCACCGGCACCGCGCGCTGTCCGAGCGCCACCAGCCAGCTGTCGGTGGAACTGTGGGTGTTGATCACGTCCGGCGCCGTCGATCGAAGCCATGCGCGAAGCGCGAGCAGGCCGCGCAGCGACTTGCGCGCGATCGGCAGCGCCTCGGCCGGTATGCCCCGCCCGCGGGCCTCGATGAAGATGCGCGCCTCGCCAGGACAGGCGATGCGCACGTCGTGGCCGCGCGCGCGCAGCCCCTCGGCTTCGTCCAGGACCCGCATTTCCTGCCCGCCCCAGCCGCACGAGGATTCCGTATGGACGATCCGCAGGCGCCCGCCTGCGTTCATCGCCATGCCACCCGGCGCGCGCGATGCACGCACGTCCCGGACTCAGGCCGTCTCGGTGGCAAACTGGATGCGGTACAGGCGCGCATAGGCCCCTTCGAGCGCCAGCAATTCGGCATGCCGTCCCGACTCGACAATGCGGCCGCGCTCCAGCACCACGATCCGGTCTGCCCGCTCGACGGTCGAGAGCCGGTGCGCGATCACGATGGTGGTGCGTCCGCGCATCAGGACTTCGAGTGCCGACTGCACCTGGCGTTCCGATTCAGAGTCGAGCGCGGACGTTGCCTCGTCGAGGATCAGCACCGGCGCGTTCTTGAGCAGGGCACGCGCGATTGCCAGCCGCTGGCGCTGCCCGCCCGAGAGGCGCACGCCGCGCTCGCCAATCACCGTGTCGAGGCCCTGCGGCATCTCGCGGATGAAGTCCATGGCGTTCGCCGCCTCGGCCGCGGCGATGACGTCGGCCTCGGCGACGCCGCCCATCGCGCCATAGGCGATGTTGGCGCGCACCGAGTCGTTGAACAGCACCACGTCCTGCGACACCAGTGCCAAGTTCGCGCGCAGGCTTTCCAGCGTCAGGTCCTGCAAGTCATGACCGTCCAGCAGGATGCGGCCGGACTGCGGCGCATAGAAGCGCGGCAGCAGGTTGACCATCGAGGTCTTGCCGCCGCCCGAGGCGCCGACCAGCGCCACCGTCTCACCCGGTTTCACCTCGAGGTCGATGCCTTCCAGGGCGGCCGCCTCGCGCGTCGGGTAAGTGAAGCCGACCTTCTCGTATCGGACCTCGCCGCGGGCACGGCCGAGGACGGTGCGGCCCGCATCCGCCTCGATCGGCGTGTCGATCAGCCCGAACACGCTCTCGGCGGCGGCGAGGCCGCGCTGCAGCGGTGCGTTCACTTCGGTCAGGTGCTTCACCGGGGCCAGCAGCAGGAGCATCGCGGTGATGAACGAGGCGAACTCCCCGACGCTGGTGCGCGCGGCAAGCGAATCCTCCAGCGCCACGAAGATGATCACGCCGAGCGACATCGCCGACAGGGTATGCGTGATCGGCGTGATCAGCGCGGCCGGCACGGTCTGGCGCATGTTGAAGCCGCGCAGGGACTGGTTCGCCCGTTCGAAGCGCCGCGCCTCGTAAGGCTGGCCGCCGAAGATCTTGACGACCTTGTGGCAGGCAATCGTTTCCTCCAGCACATGGGTGAGTTCGCCCATGGCGTGCTGGGCGCCGCGGCTCATGTCGCGCAGCCGTCGCGAGAAGAGCTTCACCACCACCGCCACGGCCGGTCCGATGGCCAGCGCAATCAGGGTCAGCTTCCAGTTGAGGTAGAAGAGCCAGGCCAGCAGGCCGATGACCGCGATGCTGTCGCGCACCACGACCGTGATGACCGTCGTCGCCGCGGCCGAAACGCCGGTCACGTCATAGGCGATCCGCGACAGCAGCGCCCCGGTGCTCTGGTCGTCGTAATAGGTGGTCGGCATGCGCACCAGCCGCGCGAACATGGCCGCGCGCAGGTCGAGGATCACGCGATTGGAAACCCACGCAAGGCAGTAGGAGGCAAGAAAGGACAACGCGCCACGCAGCGCGAAGATGCCGACCAGCGCGAGCGCGAACACGATCGGCGGGTGCGATGCGGCGCCCCCGGGCGCAAAGCCGCCATCGAGCAGCGGCTTCATCAGCGCCGGGAACAGCGGCTCGGTGGCCGCCGTCGCCACCATGCCGAGGATGGCGAGCCCGAAGACGCGCGAATGCGGCCGCACGAAGCCGAGCAGGCGGCCGTACAACACGCGGCCGGATAGGCGGGAGGTCGCCATTCAGCGCGTCGCGAGCGTTTGATACAGGGCGCCCAGCTGGCGCCCCATGGCGTCCAGTCCGTAGGGCTCGACGCTAGCGCGTACCCGCGCGCCAAGCCCGGGATCGCGCAGGGCGTTATCCGCCTCGTGCAGGCGCCTGGCCAGGCCGGGCGCATCCCCGGGCGCGCAGACCCAGCCGTTTTCGCCGTTGCGCACGATCTCCGCCGCGCCGCAGCGCGTGCTGACGATTGCCGGCACGCCCATGGCGAGCGCCTCCAGCGCCGTATTCGGGAACGGATCGTAGCGGGTCGGCAGCAGCAGGCAATCTGCGGCCGCGTAAAGCGGGCGCACGTCATCGCGGGTGCCGAGGAATTTCACGCGCGCGCCGAGCCCGGCGCGCTCGGCCTGGCGCACGAACCTCGATGCGTCCCGATCCCGTCCGGCAACGACCAGCCAGAACGCCTGCGAACCCGAAAGGGCAAGGGCCTCGATCGCGGTATCCAGGCCCTTGCGCCAGTAGCCCGAGCCGACGAACAGGAACACCGTGTCCCGCGGCGAACAGCCGAGGCCGGCGCGCGCCGCGCCCCGCCGTGCCGCACGTTCCGCGGGCCGGAACGCCTCGAGATCGACGCCGTTGTAGATCACGTGCAGCAGCGCGGCATCGATACGGAACGACTGCAGGATCTCCTCGCGTACCATGCGCGAATTGCAGATCACCGCGCGCAGGCGCGGATGCTCGAACATGCGCTTCTCGGCCGCGCACAACCATCGATGGCGGGGGTTCAGCGCGATGCCGAGGCGCCCGAAAAGGGACGCGCTTGCGCGCCGCACCTCCAGCCAGCGACGGTGCAC
>DATCYZ010000041.1:0-9514 GCA_036526195.1 Burkholderiales bacterium | reverse complement strand
GGCTCTCCTTCCCGGGGGGCGCGCCGGATTTTCACACAAATCCCGCGCTCTTGCGGATCCTGCGGGGGCCCGGCCCTGCGAAAGACAGGCGTCGCGCGAAGTCGTTCGGTCGTCGCCCCCCGGGCGCTACTTCCGCAGCTTGTTGACCTGTGCCTGGTAGGTGCCGAGGAACTCCCGGCCGAAGGCCTTGAGGAAGTCATCCTCGGCGTCCAGCGTCAGCTTTTTCTGGTACTCGACGAAGGTGTCCCAGAGCTTCGCCTTCTTGTTGATGTTGAAGGCGCCCTTTTGCTGCTCGGCGATCTTCTCGAGCAGCACTGGATCGAAGCGTTTCAACGAGCCGAGCAGCGCCGATCGCAGGCCGGCCATGAGCGCGATCTCGTGGGCCTTCAGGTCCTCGCAGGCATCCTCGACGGCCTGGACCGGCGCGAGAAAGCCGGCGGTGGCGCGCTCGCCCGGTTCGAACAGGAAGGCGATCGCCTCCTTCGGATCGGCAATCAGCTTGAGCGGGTTGTTGTTGCGCGAAGCGACCATGGTGCGCTCGGCAGTGCGCATCTCCTTCTTCATCTCGCTGCGCGCGAGCAGCAGCCCCACCAGGCCGTCGACTGCCGCGCGCACGATGCTGCCGCATTCGCGCAGGAACGCCTCCTGGCGGGCGTCCGGCACCTCGAGATGCGAGAGGCCCGCACCCTCGAGGAAGGCGGCGAGCGCCGCGGCCGAAGGCACCGTCGTGGCCGCCGGCGCCGCTTCCGCAGGCGATGGCGCCGCGCGCACCTTCTTGAGCGCCTGGAGTTCCTTCAGGCGCGCGCCAAGGACGGTGGCCGCCTCCGACACCATGTCCTGCGTCGCGGGCTGCCCGGCCGCCGCGCCGCCGAGCTTGAGTCCGGCCAGGTCCTCCGGGGCATCCCCGACGAAGGTCGGTTCGGCGAAGAGGGCCTCGTCGGCCGATTTCCCCGCCGCGGGTGCCGCGGCCTGCGGCGGCGCGTCGAGACCGTCTGGCCGCTGCCCGACGAAGGTCGGCTCGGCAAAGATGGCGTCATCTGCGGCGACCGGTGGCGTTTCCTCCGGCACGTCCGGCGCCTTGCGCATGCCGAGATCCTTCGGTCGCTCGCCGACGAAGGTCGGTTCGGCGAAGATGGCGTCGTCCTGCGGTGGCGGTGGCGACGCCGCCGCCTTCGGTGCCGCCGCCTTCGGTGCCGCCGCCTTCGGCGCGGGCGCCTGCGGCGTCGCGAACGACGAGGTGATGTCGATGGTCTCCTCTTCGGCTTCCTCTGGTGCGGGCGGGTCCGCTTCGGGCGGACCGACTTCAACCAGCTTCAGGCGGAACTCGCCGATGTCGAGGACGTCGCCCGCCTTGACCGGCGCGCTCGCACCCGGATTGACCCGCGTCCCGTTGACGATCACCGGATTCACCTTGGAGAGCACCGTGACCGCGCAGACACCGTCGGTGAAATCCAGCACGGCGTGCTCCCGCGACACGTATTTCTTCTTGTCGTCGAGCGGCACGCCGCAATCGGCGCCGCGGCCGATGGTGGCGCGCGCCTCCGTCAGCGTGTAGGTCCCGATCGGACCTGGCGCTTTGCCACCCGCCTGCCGTACGCTCGTTTCAATCACGTAAGGCATTAAGAAAAAGCCCCGAAGTATGTGATTTTGCTGAACCTTTAGGACTATACACCGACCCCGGAGAGATGTGCGTCCCGCGCCCATCCATGGTCCTGCCAGCGCCCGTCGAGCAAGGCACAGAAGCGGTCATCCGCCGGCAACGCGTCGCTCGCGAGCACGCATTCGGGGGCGATCTCCGAGCCCATGGTCCACCACAAGGTATGCGGCGTCGCCGGCGCGGCTCCCGCGGGCCGCGGCAGGGACAAGGGCGCGATGCCGGCCAGCCCGGCGTCGAGCGCCTCGGGCCCGACGCGCGGCGAGAGCGCCCCGAGCGCGATCGTTTCCACCGCCGAGAACCAGGCGGCGGCGGCCCGCAGCATGCCGCGCGCATCGAACGCCTGCGCCGGCAGGGGGGCGGCAATCGTCAGTGGAAAGTAGCGTCCGACCCGGTCGACGCTCGGCAACAGGATGCCGATCCAGCCCGGCGCGCCGAGCACGCCGGGTGCGAGCAGGAATCGCCACACCGGGGCCGACAGGAAGTGACCGGTCCAGGCGGCACCGAAGCGCAGCCGGCTCGCCGCGAGGCCCGCCTGGAGGAAGGCGTCCCAGGGCGTGATGAACGCCGTCGGCAGGCGCCGGGCGGCGAAATCCCCCAGCGCGGGCAGCTTGCCGTAGAAGCCGGGGGCAACGGGCCCGGGCGATGCCGCGTTCACTTTGCGCGACGGGGCGCCACCACGCTGTCGGGACGACCCGCTTCGAGCAAGGCCGCGTTGAACGGCACGCCGCGCACCACCGGCCGCACTTCGAGCGCCGCGGCCAGGTGCCGCTGCAGGGCCAGTGCGTCCGCGCCGGAGAGCACGGTCACCGCCGCCACCGCGACCGCCCGCGGGTCGATCTTTGCGTCGTCGAACAGCATCGCGTAGTCGGCGGCAAGGCGCGCGCGTTCGCGCGGCTCTGCAGTGGCGATCGCGCGCTCGAGCGCAAGCGCGACGCGCGGCAACAGCAGTTCGGCCGCGGCGCGCCGGTAGGCGTGCCGCGCGCGATCCGCAAGCTCGTCCGGATGCAGGCCGAAGCCCTGCGTCAGCGGCACCGGCGTGTTGCGCGCCCCGTAGCCGTGCGGCAGGTCGTGCAGGGCATCGAGCACCTTGATCACCGCGGTCGGCTCGCCTTCGGGCGCGCCGGGCAGCGCGTCGAACGCCGACTTCGCCGCCGCCACCTGCGTCGCCGCCTGCGCCACCCAGGCCCGGTTCGACAGGTAGCTCATCGTCCAGGCCGCGAACAGGCTCACGGTCACCAGCCCGCAGGCGCCCCAGGCCGCGGCCAGCAGGCGCGCACGCCGGGCCTCGTAGCGCGCATCGAACCCGGCCAGTCCCGCCTCGGGAAACACCACCCGGCGCAACACGTGGTTGAGGAAATAGCTCTTGCCGCTCGAGGCGGCGGGCGGCAGGATCTTCTGCTCGAGTTGAAACGTGCGCGCCAGCGTGCCGAGCACACGGTCGATCGGACTGCCCTCCTGCGTGCCGCTGGTGAAGTAGACCCCGCGCAGCAGGGCGGGCGCCCCGCCCGACGCGCCGAAGGCCTGCTCGACAAAGGTGCCGAGCAGCGGCCCGAGCGCGCCCAGCTGCTGCGGGAACGAGTAGGCGAGCGCGCGGCGCTGCGGATCGCGCTCCTCGCGCAGGCGTCCGAGCAGGAGCGCATGCAGCCGTTCTTCGAGCAGCGAGAACTCGGCGGCGAAGGCGTCGCCCGGCGCCGATGCCGCGTCGTCGGCCAGCGCGAAGGTCATGCCCCAGACCTGCTCGCGCGCCTCGCGGTCCAGGTCGCCGAAATACTCCATGAACCCGGCCAGCAGGTCGCTCTTCGTGACCATCAGGTACACCGGGAAGCGCACACCGAGCCGTTCGTACAGCTCCGCGACGCGCGCGCGCACGTGCAGGGCATAGCGCTCGCGTGCCGCCGCGTCCTGCGACAGCAGGTCGGACACGCTCACCGTGATCAGCGCGCCGTTGAGCGGCCGCCGCGGTCGCGATTGCTTGAGCAGGTCGAGGAAGCCGCGCCACGCGGCCGTGTCCACGTCGCTTTCGCTGTCCTGCGTCGTATAGCGCCCCGCGGTATCCAGCAGCACGGCTTCGTCGGTGAACCACCAGTCGCAGTTGCGCGTGCCGCCGACGCCCTTCACCGCCTGCCCGGCGCCGTCCTCCTCGAGCGGAAAGCGCAGGCCCGCATTCACCAGCGCGGTGGTCTTCCCGGACCCCGGCGCACCGATGATCACGTACCAGGGCAGTTCCGAGAGTTCCCTGCGCTCGCCCGCGGCATCGTGCAGCTTCGCCTTGCGCAGCGTCGCCACCGCCTCGCCGAAGCGCGCGCGCAGCGTCTCGACCTCGTGCGCGGCGCGCGCCTCCGCCGAACTGTCGCCCTCGCCCGCCATGCCGTCGATCAGGCGCTGGTTGGCGCGGCGCGCGCGCAGCAGCCGCACGCCTTCGAACGCGAGCCAGCCGAGCAGGACGAGGACGACCCCGCCCAGGCGCTGCGTCCCGGTGTCGAGCGGGCGCCAGCCGCCGAGCGCCAGCAGGTCGCCCAGGAACCAGACGAGGAGCGCAAGCGCGCCCGCCGCAACCGCACCCAGCACCCAGCGGTTCCTCAGCAAGGCCATGCCCGGCCTCCCGCGTCGCGTTTCACGGCTGCACCTCGAGGATGAAGACCACGCGCCGGTTGCGCTGCCGGTTCGCCTCGGTGTCGTTGGGCGCGACCGGCTGCGAGTCGGCGACCCCTTCGGCGCGCAGGCGCCCGGGCTGCTTCATCGCGCCGGCCATCACCTTCACCACCGAGTCCGCGCGCGCGCGGGAGAGTTCCCAGTTCGAGGGAAAGCGCGCGGTGCGGATCGGGCGGCTGTCGGTATGGCCGGTGACGGTCACCGGCCCGCCGACCGCGTCCAGCGCAGTGGCGAGCGTCCGGATGGTGTCCAGGTGCTTCTCCACCACGGCCGCGCTGCCGGAGGCGAACAGGTCGGTGGCATTCAGGGTCACGGTGCTGGTGCGCGCGTCCTCGCGCACCTCGAGGCGGCCCGCCTTGACCTGCGGCGCCAGCAGCGTCGACAGGCGCACGGCAGGCGCGGCGGCGGGCTTTGCCGTGGGCGGCAGCGTCACCGGCTTCGCCTTCAGGCGCGAGAGGTCCGCGTACACCGGTTGCGCGGCATCGGAGAGCATCGTGGTGTAGGCGAAATAGGTGCCGCCCAGGAACACCGCGCACAGCGACGCCGTCACCCACAGGGCAAGCGCGCGCGGCATCGCCGCCTGCACCGTCTGCACGCCTTCCCAGTGCACCGAAAGCGGCAGGGACGCCGGGCGCGCGCGCCGCGTGCGGATCAGCTCCTCGATCCGGTCGCGCGCCTGCGAGAGCGCGATGCGGCCGTTGGGCGCGTCGCGGAACCGCCCTTCGTAGCCGAAGGCAAGGCAGATCGACAGCAGTTCCAGCAGGTTCGTGTCGCCCTCCGGATCGGCCTCGAGCGCCTCCAGCCGGTCGAAGAAATCCGCGCCGCCCGGCGCGCCCCCCCCGCTCGCGCGCGTCAGGTTCTCGGTCTTCCAGTCCGAGGTCGCGCCCCACGGCGTGGACAGCACGGCCTCGTCGATCAGGGCGCACAGCGCAGCCCGCGCCGCGTCGACCGTTGCGGCGGCGATGCCCGCCGCGGCGGCGGCCTCGCCGAACGCCCGCAGGCGCGCCGTCAGCGTGCTGCGCAAGCCCGCGGGATCCGCATGGCTGACCGACCAGCGGAACTGCGGGACGGCGGCGAGCAGCGGATTCGCCGCGGCAACGAGCGGATTCAGCCCCGAGCCGGGGGGCGTGTCGAGCGGCGCCGCGTCGCCCGTCGGGCTCGGCGGCGGCACGGCGGCTTCGGTTGTGCGGCGACCGGGCGTCGGCACCGTGACCGTCGAATCGGGATCGAATCGGGGCTCGGGCGCCGCAGGCATTGCGGTGAACGCGGCGGTGGCCTCCGGGTCCGGTTCCGCCGCGACGTCCGCGCGATGCACCACGGTCGCATCAGGATCGGGGCCTGCGGCAGCAAGCGCACGGTGCGCCACGGTGGCCTCCGGGTCGGGCGCCGGCACCGGGACGGCTCGATGCGCCACCGTCGCGTCCGGATCCTCCGTCTGCGCGGGCTGCGAGCGCTGCATGACCGTGGCGTCGGGGTCGTCTGCGGGGGCCGGCGTCGCCCGATGCACGACGGTCGCGTCGGCGTCGTCTGTGGGCGCCGGCCCGCCCCGATGCACGACGGTCGCGTCCGGGTCGGGTTCCGCGTCTGCGGGAACCGGACGATGGACGACCGTGGCGTCTGGATCCTGTTCTTCCGGCGGGGCCGGCCGATGCACGTTGGTGGCGTCCGGGTCAATTTCCTCCGGACGTTTGTCGCGGCTCATGGGAGAAGGTTAGCGCGTAGCGTGCGCTTGCGCCTAGTCCCGCGCGCGGCGGCGACCATGCACTTGTCGGACGGGCGGACGCGGCGCGCGCAACGGCGCGCGGTCAGCGCACCGTGGTGGCGTTGCGCGCAGCGTAGGGCTGCGGGACATCCTCGCCCTGCTCCCGTGCGCGCTGGTACCAGCGCAGGGATTCGGCGTAGTCGCGCGTCACGACGCTGTTGCCTTTGCCGTAGATCTGGCCGAGCTTCTTCTGCGCCGGGCCGTAGCCGCTTTCTGCAGCCTCGTGGAACGCAAGGTGCGCCCCCTTCTCCTCGCCGCGCGCTTCCTCGACCAGCCCTTCGAGGTGACGCGCCGCGGCCTCGATCGGCCCGAGCGTGCCCTTGAGCGGCACCGGGGGCACGAGTTTCACCAGCGGCAGCGCGGCGATCCCGGGGTCTGGCTCACGCACCGGCTGCGACGCCGCGATCCGCTCTTCGAGCGTGCTGCGGGTCTCGGGTACCAAGGGGGTCGCCTGCGCAGCGGACGGCTTTTTCGCGACGGCCTTGCGGTTCGCCTTCCCGGTCCTGTTCACCGATGCGCCGGCGCGGCGGGCCTCGGGGGTGCTCGCGAGGCGGATCTCACCGGACCCCGGATGCCGGGTGTCCTGGGCATGGGTCACCGGAACCAGTGCGGCCCCGATCAGGGAGAGGAAGACGGCGAGCGTTCTCTTGGGCATGGTGGATTCGGATAAAAACTTTATGCCATTATTATTTACCTTTGTTTCTTAAGATGCAACATGAGTTTATGGCCCTAACTCCCGGGGTCGTGCGCCCCTCGGGGGGCCTGCGGCGCCGGGGTCAGCGCGTCCCGGCGCCGGCCTTGGAGGCGGTTTCCGGGGCCGCTGGCGGGTTTTCGGCCTCGACTGCAGGGGGTGTGATGACCACGGGCGATTCAGCGCCCTGGGGCAGCTTCAGGCCTTCGCCGCGCAACTGGATGTTCAGGGGGGGCGGCAGCGCGCCCGGGTCATTGTGGCGACGACGCTCGCCGGTGTCGGCCTTCTCGCCCGCGCCGGCCGGCGGGGCCTGGATCACCGCCTGGCCGGCGGGCGCCTGGGCGCCGGCCGGGGCGCTCAGGCAGGCCGCGGCCAGCACCGCCAGCAGGCGAAGGCACCCGGCAGGGCGGCGCATGGCGCCTACTCGCAGAAGAACTCCACGACTTCCTGGGTCCCGGCGCGGGACTGGCCGAAGGCGATCCAGCCATGGCCGCGCAGGACTATCTCCTCGCGCCGCAGCAGGATCTCTCGATCTCCCTCGATGGTGATGTAGGTGCCGTTCGCGCTGTGGTCGGCGAGCACGTACTTGTCCAGCCGCCGCTCGAGCCGCCCGTGCGAGCGCGAGGCCATCTTGTCGCGGATCACCAGGTCCGCCGCCTGGTCGCGTCCCAGCATCAGCGAGGGCCGCTCCTCGGACAGGATGATCTCGTTCTCGTGGTACTTGATGCGCAGCTTGGCGGTGCGCGATTTCATCACCGTGCGCCCCGGCCCGGCCATCTGCGTGGCCTCCTCGCCGCCGCCCTGCCACATCACCTCGAACAGCTCGACCTCGGCCGCCTTGCCCTTCACGGGAATCGAGTACAGGCGCCGCGTGGCGGCCTTCATGTAGGGCGGCAGCTGCATCACCGTCTCGCGCGAGGTGATGATCTGCCCCTTGGTGGCCAGCTCCGTCAGGCGCGCGGCCAGGTTCACGGTGTCGCCGAAGACGTCGCCGTCGCGCTCCACCAGCGCGCCGGCGTGAAAGCCGATGCGCAGGCCCAGCACGTGCCCTCCGACGGGATCCATCTCGGCCACGCCGAGCTGCATCTCCATCGCCGCGTCGGCCGCATTGTTCGACAGCGGAAACACCGCCATGATCTCATCGCCGATGGTCTTGATGACGCGGCCGCCGGCCGCCGCCGTGCGCTCGCGCATCAGGGCGATCATCTTCTCGATCGTGGCGTGCGCCACCGCATCGCCTGCGGTTTCGTACAGCTTCGTGCTGCCGCTCACGTCTGCAAACAGGACTGCGCCTTCGCTCATGCGATTGTTCCGCTTTTCCCCGAGCCGGCCACTAGTGTAACCGGGCGCAGGCAGAAAAGAAAAAGGGGCGCCTCGCGGCGCCCCTTTGTTTCTCGGCTCAGGCGCGGATCAGAAGCAACCCGGCTGGTCCGCCCCTGTGCCGACGCAGGCCGGCACCAGGATGCCATCGCCGTTCAGCACGTGGGCGAAGGGCGGCAGCAGGCCGATGTCGCCGGTGAAGCCGAACTCGATGATCTGCACCACGCTGTCCGTGCCGAAGGCGTTCTTCAGTTCCGCCGTGGCGATCGCCGCGGCGGTCCCCGAGATGCTGCCGACGACGCCTGCCGCGAGGCTCGCGATCAGCGGCGAACCGTTCCAGACGATCGACGTGATGCCGGCACTGAAATCCGTGCCGGCCGGCGTGAGAGGCGTGTTGTTCGACCCCTGGAAGGTGAACGTGCCCGAGGGTGCAGTGAAGAAGAGCCGCATGTTGTCCGTCGCCTTCACCAGGTCCGTCGGGAACGTGCTCGAGGACCCGCCAAGCTTGATGTTCAGGTCGCCGGTCTTGGTGCCGGTCGGCGTGATGTTCCATGCGCCACTGCCGGTGATCGTGGTGCCTGCCACGAGGTTCACGCTGCCGCCCGAGTTCAGCGTGCCGACGTTCAGCGCGCCGCTGCTGGCGAGCGAGATGCTCAGGTCCTGCAGGAAGTTCGAGCTCGGGCCGGTGACGATGACCGGGGTCGTGCCGCTGGCGTTCGCCGTGATCAGGCCGGTGAGCGTGTTCGCGGTGTTGGTCAGCAGGACTGTGCCGGTGCCGGCGTTCAGCGTGGAGGTGTTGGTGACGCTGAGCGCGCCGGTTTGCGAGATGCCGACACCGGTCGCGGCGAGGTTGTCGCCGACCGAGCCCGCGCCGAGGTTCAGCGCGCCACCGGCGGTGGCGGTGAGGTTGCCGCCGACGGTGTTGGTGCCGAGGGTCAGGGCGCCTGTGGTATTCACGGTCGCCGCGTTCGCGCCGGTGGTCGTCAGGCTGACCGCGCCACCGAAGGTGTTGCCCGAGCCGAGGGTGATCGTGTTGGCGCCGGCGTTGACGCTGGTGGTGCCGGTGACATTGATCGCCCCGCTCTGCGTAACGGCGCCTCCCGAAAGCGCGAGGTTACCTGTGTGGGTAATCCCCGCAATCGCGATCGGATCGGCTTCAGTGATGCTCACGTTACCCGTACCGGCGTTCACGGTAATCGCCCCGAGCACGTTGTTCTGGCCCAGCGTGATGTTTCCGCCGGTCAGGTTTGCCGTGCCCGCACCGACGTTGATCACGCCGGTCTGGGTGATGTCGTTCGCGCCTGCGTTCAGCGTCAGATTGCCGGTGTGGTTGATGGCGGCAATCGACATCGCCGCGGCTTCCGTGATGGATACGTTGCCGGTCCCCGCGTTGACCGTGATGGCGCCCATGTTGTTGGCCTGAGCCAGGGTG
>DATCYZ010000040.1:0-3984 GCA_036526195.1 Burkholderiales bacterium | reverse complement strand
CCCGCGGCGCGCAGCAGCGCCGCCCAGCGTGTCGCGGTATGCCGGTTGCCGTTGCGCGCGCCGGGGCGCGCCGGGGTGACGATGAAAATGCGGGCCATGGGGAGGCTAGACTAGCATCCCATGAACCTGGTTTCCGTGGGGCTGGATGCCGCGACACTGGCGCGCGACCTGCGCGCGAGCCGCGCGCACGCCGAGCGAATCACCGCGGGGCTCGAGGGCGCCCGCCTGCTCGGCCCGAAGCTTGCCATCGTCAATCCGCCGCTTTGGGAGATCGGCCACGTCGGCTGGTTCCAGGAGCGCTGGTGCCTGCGCCTGAATCCCGATGGCACGCTCGGTCCCTCGATCCTGGAGGGCGCGGACGCGCTCTACGACTCCTCTGCCGTGGCGCACGCCACGCGCTGGGACCTGCCGCTGCCGACCCTCGCCGCGACCCGCGCCTACGCCGCCGCGGTGCTCGAGCGCACCTGCGCGCGACTCGAGCGCGAACCGGAGAACGACTTCCTCGCCTACTTCGTGCGGCTTGCGACCTTCCACGAGGACATGCACGCCGAGGCGTTTCACTACACCCACCAGACCCTCGGCTACCCGGACCCCGCGCCGGCCGCGACGGTCGCGCCCGCGCCCGCCGGCGACCTCGCGCTCGCCGGCGGGCGCTTCCGCCTCGGTGCCGCGCCGGGCAGCGGCTTCGTCTTCGACAACGAGAAATGGGCGCACGAGGTCGAGCTCGCGCCGTTCTCGATCGCGCGCAGCTGCGTGACGAACGCTGAGTACCTCGGGTACGTCGAGGCCGGCGGCACCGCGCCACGCTACTGGGAAAAGCGCGACGGCGCCTGGGGGCAGCGGCGCTTCGACACCTGGCGCGCGCTCGAGCCGGACGCCGCGCTGGTGCATGTCTCATGGGAAGAGGCGCAAGCCTACTGCCGCTTCGCGAAACGGCGACTGCCGACCGAAGCCGAATGGGAGTTCGCCGCGGTGCACGCGGACCTTGCGCAGAAATCCGACACCGTCTGGCAGTGGACCGATTCGGACTTCGCGCCCTATCCGGGCTATGTCGTCGATCCGTACAAGGAATACTCGGAACCCTGGTTTCACACCCACAAGGTGCTGCGCGGCGGCAGTTTCACCACGCCGGCGCGGCTGCTGCGTGACACCTGGCGGAATTTCTACGTGGCGGACCGGGGGGATGTGTTTGCAGGGTTTCGCACCTGCGCGCTTGACGGCGCCTGATCGCGCGGGCGCAGAGCCGAGCGTCCAGCAGTGCGGTTTGACGCATGATCCGCGGCACCCTGTCGCGGGCCTATGCCAAGCGTGGCCTGCCTGAGGGATCAAGCCAAAGTTTGGCACGATCATGCTAATATCTGGCCATGTCGATCGCCTCCGCCCTGTTTTCCGATAGCCAGTGCCGCGTTTTCCCTTGGCTGTTCGGCCAGCCGGAACGCAGTTACCACTTGAGTGAACTGCGGCGGCTGACGGGCCTCGGCAGCGCCTCGCTGCAGCGGGAGCTGGGGAAGCTGGCCGAGGCAGGTCTGGTACGCTCGGAAAAAGTCGGAAACCTGCGATGCTTCCAGGCCAACCTGGAAAGTCCCGTCTACGAGGAATTGGCCGGTCTGACGCGCAAGACGCTGGGGGCGCAGCAACTGTTGCAGGCAGCCCTGGCGCCGGTGAAGTCAAAGCTCGACTTGGCGTTCATCTACGGCTCGATCGCCAAGGGAACCGATACGGCGACGAGCGATGTGGATCTCATGATGGTCGGCAATGACCTGCTGCTGGGCGACGTGTTGAAACGGCTGCTCCCCGTGGAGTCTCAGTTGGGACGCAGGATCAACCCCACCCTGTACACGCCTGCGGAGTACAAGCGCCGCCGCGCGCAGAAGGATTCGTTCCTGAGCCGGGTGCTGGCGCAACCGGTGATGCCGTTGATCGGGGAACCGCATGGGCGCAGTCGCTCTCGGTAACCTCGTCAGGATCGGTCGGCTCAAAGCCGAACCTTCCAGCGAGGCGGAAGTTGGCGGCTTGCTGCAAATGGCGCGCAACCACCTTGCCGACGCGCAGCTCGACAGCGTATCCCTGCATGGGCGTTTCGCCGGGGTCTACAGCGCATGCCACGCGGCGGCATTGGCCGCGCTGCGCTGGCACGGCTATCGCAGCGAGCACCGGTTCACTGTTTTCCAGTGTCTCGAACACACGGTGCAGTGGGAAGCGGCGCGCTGGCGCATGCTGGATCTGGCGCACCAGAAGCGAAATCGTGCCGAGTATGAAGGCGTCTTCGACGTGGAAGAGTCCACGATCGCCGAGTTGATCGTGATTGCGCGGAACTTGATCACTGACGTGGAGAAACTGGCCGGTTCAAGAACGAAGTGAACTGAGCCGAAACCCGCGCCCTCAGCCAACCGGCCGGTAGTTCCGCAGGTCGGCTTCGTGCGTCATGTTCCAGTACTCCACCAGCCGGAAAGGCGAGGTGGACACCACGCGCCCGTGTCGATTGCGGTACCAATTGGACACGCCGGGATGCGTCCAGATGAGGTCGGCATGCTCGGCGTCGACCCGCGCGACCCAGTCGTCGTGCGCTTCGGGGCGGACGTCGATGGCGTCCACTCCGCCCTCGATCATTGCGACCAGGGTTCTCGCGATGTAGCGCACCTGGCACTCGGCGTGGAAGATCGCACTGCCGCCGTGGCCGAGGTTGGTGTTCGGGCCGTAGAGCATGAAGAAGTTCGGGAACCCCGGGACCGTGATGCCAAGGTACGCCGTCGGATTGTCGTCCGCCCAGGCCCCGGCCAGCGTGCCGCGCGTGCCGTGGATGTCCAGCCGCGCCGCCAGGCGCGCGATCGAGAACCCGGTCGCCAGAACGATGACGTCGTGCTTTCGATGCTTGTCATCCTTCGTGACGATGCCGTGCGCGTCGATGCGCGCGATCGGTTCGGTCACCAGCTCGACGTTCTCGTGCAGCAGCATCTCGTACCAGCCGTTGTCCAGCAGGATGCGCTTCGCGTACGGCGGATAGTCCGGCACCGATTTCGCGATCAGGTCGGGACGGCCGGCGAGCGAGGCCTCGATGTGCGCCGTCATCTGCTCGCGGTGCCGGTCGTTCACCTTGTTGAGTGAACGCGCGGGGTGCGGCCAGTGCGGGTCCTTCTTCAGGAACTGCAGCAGCCCGTCGCCGTAGCGCCAGAACAGCGTGAAGCGGTACCACTGCGCGTAGAACGGCAGGTGCTCGAACAGCCAGCGCGCGCCGGGCGAGACTTCGCGCCGGTACTCGGGGGTCGGTCGCGCCCATTGCGCGGTGCGCTGGTAGACGCCGAGTTGGGCGACGCGCGCGGCGATCGCCGGCGCGAGCTGCATCGCCGTGGCGCCGGTGCCGACGATGGCGACCCGCTTGCCTTCCAGGTCGAGGTCGTCGGGCCAGCGCGCCGAATGAAAGAGCGGCCCGTCGAAGCCCTCCATGCCCGGAAAGCGCGTGTCGTTCGGCTCGCTGATGTGGCCGATGGCGCTGACGAGGAAGCGCGCCTCGAGCGTTTCCTCGCGTGGCGCGTCGTCGGCACCCCGCGAGCGGTCCGCCACCCGGATCGTCCAGCACTTGCGCCCGGCGTCCCAGTCGGCGCGCGTCAGCGTGGTGCAAAAGCGCACCTTCGCCATCAGGCCGGCGTTCGCGGCGGTGTCGCGGATATAGGCGAGGATCTCGTCGCGCTGCGAAAAGTAGCGGCGCCAGCGCGGGTTGGCGTGCCCGGACCAGGAATAGAACAGGTTCGGCGTGTCGACGCCGGCGCCGGGGTAGCGGTTCTCGAACCAGGTGCCGCCGGCCTCCGGATTGCGCTCGAGGATGGTGAATGGAATGCCGAGCTGCTCGAGCTGCATGCCGAGCCCGAGCCCCGAGAGGCCGGCGCCGACGATGACGACGTGGTTCGCCGCGAGCGTGCCGGCGTCAGGCGGTGTTTTCCAATGCGTCGCGCCATCGGCGAAGCCCAGGTCCTCCCGCACCAGCGG
>DATCYZ010000039.1:0-5861 GCA_036526195.1 Burkholderiales bacterium | reverse complement strand
ATCCAGATAGGCGCGCGCATCGAAGCCGTGGTTGAAGGCCGAAACGTAGATGTTGTTCACGTCCAGCAGCAGGTCGCAGTCGGCGCGCTTGCCGTGCGCGCCGAGGAACTCCCATTCGGTCATGTCGGCGTTGCGGAAATCGACGTACGAGGAGACGTTCTCCAGCGCGATGCGCCGCCCGAGAATGTCCTGCACCTGCGCCACCCGGCCGGCGACATGGGCCAGCGCTTCCTCGGTGAACGGCAGCGGCATCAGGTCGTGCAGGTTGCGCCCACCGACACCGGTCCAGCACAGGTGGTCCGAGATCCATGCCGGCTCGATGCGCGCGGCCAGCGCCTTCAGGTCCGCGAGGTAGGCGCGATCGAGCGGATCGGTGCTGCCGATCGACATCGACACGCCGTGCAGCACCACGGGATGGTTTGCGCGGATGCGCGCAAGCCAGGCATGCGGCTTGCCGCCGGGCACGAGATAGTTCTCGGTGACCGCCTCGAACCAGTCGATGCGCGGCGCGCCCGAGGCGATTGCCTCGTAATGAACCGGGCGCAGGCCGAGGCCGAATCCGGTGGCGTTCATGGTCCCGCCATCATGGCACGGGCGAGGCGGCGGATGCCGACCTCGCCCTGCGATGCAACGCCGCCTACTTCTTCTTCGACATCTTGGCCTTGTCGCAATCGGCCTTCGACATTTCCTTCCAGCCATTGCCCTTGCAGGCATTCAGGCCCTTGCACTCGCTCTTCGCGGTCTTGCACTCGCTCTGGCCCTTGCAGGCGTTCGCGCCTTCGCACTTCACGGCAGTGGCATCGACCGCCGTCAGCGGTGCCGCCATCGCGCCAAACGCAAACATGCTGGCCGCCGCGGCGGCGATGGCGGTACCGGTGAGTCGGGTGGATTTCTTCATGGTCCTCGCTCCTTTGAAGTGCCCGGAACGGGGTGCGGGCCGGCATGCCGGCCGCAGGATCCGCAGGTTCGGGCTTCCCCGCGAACGCCCCGCTTGTCGATACCCCCTGGGTCGTCACGGGCGGCGGAAACCTTAAAGACTTCGCGGGAAAAGGGGTCAGACCCCTTTTTGAGGCACCGCCTTACCCGGGAAATGGGGTCTGACCCCTTTTTCAGAGGCCGAACTCGCGCAGGGCGTGCTCGCGCAGCCTGTTCTTCTGCACCTTGCCGCTGGCGGTCATGCCGATGGCTTCGAAGTCGGGGACGATCCTCAGGTAGCGCGGCACGCGGAAGTTGGCGGCACGCGCTTTCGCCCATGCGAGGAGTTCGGCTTCGGTGAGCCGCGCGCCCGCCTTCAGCGTGACGTAGGCGCAGGGCACCTCGCCCAGGCGCGCGTCGGGCACGCCAATCGCCTGCGCGGTCTCCACCGCGGGGTGCGCGAGCAGCATCTCCTCGACCTCGGCCGGCGCGACATTCTCGCCGCCGACGCGGAACACGTCCTTGAGCCGGCCGACCATGCGCAGTCGACCGTCGACGGTCATTTCGCCGAGGTCGCCGGTGCGCAGCCAACCGTCCGGCGTGAAGGCCTGCGTGCTCGCCTCGGGGTTGTTGTAGTAGCCGCGCATCAGGTGCCAGCCGTGCACCTGGATCTCGCCGCGCGTGCCGGCGGGCAGCACCGCCAGCGTCGCCGGGTCGGCGATGCGCACCGCGGTGCCGTCGTGCGGCTTTGCGAGCCCGGCCACGCGCAGGTCTTCCGCATCGCGCCAGTCGTTGATCACCACGTTCGGCGAGGCCTCCGACAGCCCGTAGGCGATGCAGATTTCGCGCGCGCCGAGCACGTCGATGATGCGCCGTACGGTCTGCGGACCGGCCGCCGCCCAGCCGCCGCGCAACACCAGCTTTCGCTTCGGGAAGTCCTCGTGCCCCATCAGCATCTGGAAGATGGTGTCGTTGCCGGAAGTAAGCGTGCAGCGCTCGCGTTCCATGAACTCCAGCGCGGCGCGCGCCTCGAAGGTCGGCAGCGTCACCAGCGTGCAGCCGAAGCCAAGGGCCACCAGCGCCGAGAGCGTCGAGCCGCCGACATGGAAGAACGGCCGGCAGTTGAAGTAGCGATCCTCGGCGCGCACGCCGATGCGCGTGCCGGCGGCGAAGGCGTTTCTCAGCATGGCATCGTGGGTCAGCATCACGCCCTTTGGGTAGGCCGTGGTGCCGGAAGTGAACTGGATGAGCAGCAGGTCCTGTGGCGCTGGTTTGTCCGCCCCGCCGTCCGGGGCAGAATGTTCCCGATCGGGAACATTCTCGGGCCAGCCGCGGTCGACCGCGATGCGGTGTTCCAGCTTCGGCAGTTCGCCCAGCGCGCCGACCATGGCGCCGTAGTCGATGTTGAGAAAGCGCTCGGCGTAGAACAGCGCGCGGCAGTCCGCCTGCTTCAGGCAGTACTCGAGTTCCGCGGTCTTGAAGCGCGTGTTCACCGGCACCGTCACCGCGCCGATCAGCGCCGCGCCGTAAAAGAGCGTCAGCCACTGCGCGTCGTTGCCCATCAGGACGGCAACGTGGTCGCCCTTGCCGAGGCCGAGGGCGCGCATCGCCGCGGCGGCCGCCTGCGCGCGCACGGCGAGCGCCGCGTACGTCAGGCGCTCGTCCGCGGTCACCAGCGCCTCGGCGTCCGGTCGCTCGCGCACCTGCCGCGCCAGCACCGCGCCAAGCGTTGCGGGCGCCCAGTTCATGACTTGCCCATCCAGCGGCCTGCGGCCAGTTGCGTGTCGATCGCCTCGATCTCGGCCTCGAGCGCGCCCTGCGGCGTGGCCTCGGCGCCGCGATCCATGGTGCGCTTGGCAAGGCGCAGCGCTTCGGTGGGCGCGGCGAGGATCGTGGCGACGATCTCCGCAAGCACGCCCTCCAGCGCCTCGGCCTCGACGACGCGCGAAACCAGCCCGTGGCGCTCCGCCTCCAGCGCCGACAGGCTGCGGCCGGTGAACATCAGGTCCTTGGCGAGCCGGCGGCCGAGCACGCGCGGCAGGCGCTGGGTGGCGCCCACCGTGCCGCGCAGGGCTTCGGGCGTGCGGAAGGCCGCGGCCGGCGTGGCGACGATGAAGTCGCAGGCGGCGGCGATCTCGCAACCGGAGCCGATGGCCGGTCCCTCCACCACCGCGATCGCCGGCATCGGCAGCGCCTCGAGCGCGGCGTAGGCTTCGAAGCCCTTCATGCGCCGCGCGCGCACCGCCGCGGCATTCATGCCCTGGCGCTCCTTCAGGTCGGCGCCGGCGCAGAACACCGGGCCGTTGGCGCGCACCAGCACCAGCTTCACGCCGGCGTCGGCGCCCGCAGCCGTCGCGCATTCGATCAGCGCCTCGCACATCGCGAGGTTGAGCGCGTTGCGGGCGGCGGGCCGGTCGAGCATCAGCGTGGCGACACCACCGGCGATGGCGAACTGCACTGCAGCGTCGCTCATATCGCCCCCGCCTCGCGCAGCGCCGCGATCTTCGCCGCTTCGTAGCCGAGGCGCTCGGCGAGCACCGTGTCGGTGTGCTGACCCAGCGTCGGCGGCGCGCCGATTTCCGGGTTGTCCCAGCCGAGGAACTTGTAGGGCAGCGACAACGCGCGGAATTCACCGACGCCGGGGTAATCGAAGCTGCCGACCAGGCCGCGCGCGCGCACGTGCGGGTCGGCGATCACCTCGTCGAGATCGTTGACCGGCCCCACCGGCACGCCGACGCCGTCGAGCAGCGCGAGCAGCGCCGGGCGGTCGATGTTCGCGATCGCTGCGCGCAGCGCGTCCATGACGGCCACGCGCCGCTCGACGCGCTTGGCGTTGTCGTCATAGCGCGGATCCGTGCCCATGGCGCCGAGTTGCAGCGCCTCGCAGAGCGGCTTCCAGTGCTGGTCGCTGGCGGTGACGTGGGCGTAGCGGCCGTCGCGGCAGCGGAAACTCGCCGAGGGCACGCGCCCCGGATGCTCGGTGCCGAGGCGCGGCGGCACTTCGCCGAGCGCGAAGAAGCGCGCGGCGGCGATGGTCAGCAGCGACACCTGCGCGTCGAACATCGAGAAATCCACGTGGCAGCCCTTGTCGGTGCGCGCCCGCCCGGCAAGCGCGGCGAGAATGGCGATCGCCACCCACAGGCCCGAACTCAGGTCCGCCACCGGCAGGCCGGGCTTCACCGGTCCGCCACCCGCCTCGCCGGTCAGGCTCATCAGCCCGCCCATGGCCTGGAACACCGTGTCGTAGCCCTTCTTCTTCGCGTACGGCCCGCTCTGGCCGAAGCCGGTGCACGAGACATAGACGAGGCGCGGGTTGAGCGCCGAGAGCACGTTGTAGTCCAGCCCCTGCCGCGCCAGCGTGCCGGTGGGGAAGTTCTCGACAAACACGTCAGCCTGCGCGCCGAGTTCGCGCACGATGCGCCGGCCCTCGTCCGAGCGCAGGTTCACCGTGATCGAGCGCTTGGAACGGTTGCAGGCGAAGTAGTACGCGCTGTCGGTGCCGACCTGCGGCTCGAAGCCGCGCGTCTCGTCGCCCGTGCCCGGCTGCTCCACCTTGATCACCGTCGCACCGAGTTCGGCGAGGATCATCGAGGCGAACGGGCAGGCCAGCACGCGCGAAAGGTCCAGGATCGTCAGGCCGTCGAGGGGTTTCATTCAGTTCTCCCGTGGCCGCCAGAAAAGGGGTCAGACCCCATTTCCAGCAGGGGCGGTCGAGGAAAAAAGGGGTCAGCCCCCTTTTTCAGGATCCGCGGGTGACTGCAACCGCTCCACGACGAAAAAGGGGTCTGACCCCTTTTTTGGGCACCCCTTTTTCTCTCGACGGCCCTTCCCGGAAATGGGGTCTGACCCCTTTTTCGCGTCATCGCAGCGCCAGCAGGAGGATGCCGCCGAGCACCAGGGCGGTGCCGCCGAGCGTGCGGCGGGTGAGGATCTCGCGCTGGCCGTAGAACCACACGGTCACCGGGAAGATCAGCAAGGGGGTGGTGTGGGTGACCAGCGCCGCGAGCGCGATCTCCATGTGCAGCATGGCCATCGAAACCAGCACCGGGCCGCCGACGGTGGCGATGCCGGCGGCGGTGTACAGCACCCAGCCGGCGGCATTGCAGCCACGCATGTCGCTGGCGACCTTCCCCCAGTTCCGCGTGGTCGCGCACTGCAGGACCAGCGCGACCGCCGAGGAAATGACCAGGCCCAGCAGCGGCTCGTTCCAGTCCCGCAATCCAACACCGCGCAGCGCGTTCGAAACGCCGAAGCCCGCCACCGTGAGCAAGCCGAGGATCGCGCCACGGCGCAGTGCTTCGGGAGAGACCGGTTTCGCGCCGCCCGGCGCGCCGGACTGGCTGATCCACAACCCGGCGATGACCACCACCATCAGGGCGGCGGCGTAGGCGCTGAGCACCTCGCCCACCAGGAACCATGCCGCGATGAGCGAAAACACCGGCGCGGTGGAATGGAACACGCTCGCGCGCGCCGGCCCGAGCAACTCCACGGTATCGAACAGCGTGCGGCGCGACAGCCAGGTGCCGATCACGCCTGCCGCAGCAAACCAGCCCACGCCCGCCCAGTCGAGCGGCACCGGCACCTCGCGCAGCATGAGTTGCACGCCCCAGGCGAGCGCGGCAAACACGATGTTCACCACGAGCACGACGAAGAACCCGCTCGAGACCGGCATGTGCGTGAGCGCATGCCGCGTGATCAGGATGTTCAGGCCGAAGCACAGCATCGAGCCGAGGGCGAGCGCGATTCCCACGGTGGGTGCGGCCGGCGCTCAGGACTTGCGAAAGGCGCGCATCGCCTTGTTGGTTTCGCGCCCGCGCTCGAGCGCCTCGGCGAGGCCGAGATCCACCGTGGCATGGAACAGCTGCTTCGTGGCGGCCATCGCGGGTCGACTCGCACCAGCGAGCTTCATCGCGAGCTTCAGCGCCTCGTCCATCAGCATCTCGTCG
>DATCYZ010000038.1:0-31221 GCA_036526195.1 Burkholderiales bacterium | reverse complement strand
GTGCCGGCGGCCTGCTCGCGGCGTTCGGCCAGTTTCGGGAACAGGGCGTAGACCTCGTCGAGCGCGCGACGCGCCGCGCCACGCGCCCGCGGCAGCAGGCCGCCCACCTCGAGGTTTTCGTGCACCGTCAGCGTCGGGAACACCTGCCTGCCCTCGGCCACCTGGCCGATGCCGAGGTCGCAGGTCTGGTGCGAGTCGAGCGCGGTGATGTCGCGGCCGGCGAACTCGATGCGCCCGGCGCGCGCGCGCTCGATGCCGGCGATGGTGCGGATGAGCGAGGTCTTGCCGGCGCCGTTCGCGCCGATGATGGCGACGATCTCGCCCCTGGGCACCTTGATCGACACCTCCGACAGGGCCTGCGCATCGCCGTAGTACAGGTCGAGCGACTGCACCGAGAGGAGCGCGCTCATACCTCGGCCTCCTCGCCGAGGTAGCACTCGAGCACCGCCGGGTCGCGCACCACGGCCTCGGGCGCGCCCTGCGCGATGATCTCGCCGTGGTGCAGCACCACGACCTTCTGCGCCAGCGCCATCACCGCGCGCATTACGTGCTCGATCAGCAGGATGGTGAGACCGTCGGTGCGGTTCAGGTCGCGGAAGGTGGCGATGATCTGGTCGCATTCTGTGGGCCGCAGGCCCGCCATCACCTCGTCGAGCAGCAGCAGGCGCGGCCGCGTGGCGAGCGCGCGCGCCACTTCCAGACGCTTCCGGTCGGGCAGGGTGAGCGAGGCGGCAGGCTGGTCGCGCTTGCCGGCGAGGTCGAGCCGCTCGAGGACCGATTGCGCGAGCCGCCGCGCCTCGGCGATGCTGCGCGTGCGCACCAGCGCGCCGACGATGACATTGTCCAGCACCGACAGCCCGGCGAAGGGCTTGACGATCTGGAAGGTGCGGCCGATGCCGGCGTGGCAGATCTGGTCCGCGCGCAGGCCCTGGATCTCGCGCTCGCCGAAGACGATGGTGCCGGCGCTTGGCCCGAAGGTGCCGGCGATCATGTTGAAGCAGGTGGTCTTGCCGGCGCCGTTCGGGCCGATCAGCGCGACGATCGCGCCTTCGTCCACCTCGAACGAGGCGTCATGCACCGCGCGCAGGCCGCGAAACGACTTGCCGATGCCGCGCACCTGCAAGAGCGCGCTCCTCATTGGAACAGGGGGACCGGGCCCCTTCCGCTGAAGGCTTGCGGGGCCTTCCCGGTCCCCCTGTACCCCCGGGCGCTCATTTTCCGACTCCCAGCTTTCGAGCGAGCGTCGGCCAGATGCCGTGCGGCAGGAACATGATCACCACCAGCAGGGCGATGCCGTAGAACACCTGCTTCACCCCGGGGATCTCCCAGCCGAGCGCCGCCAGCGCCTCGGTGATGCCGTCGGCGAGCAGCGTCAGCACCGCGGCGCCGAGGATCGGCCCGAACAGCGTGCCGATGCCGCCGATGATCGGCCCGAGGATGATCTCGATCGAGCGGCTGATGTGGAAGATCTGCTCGGGGAACAGGTTGTTGTAATAGAAGGCGAAGAACACGCCGGCGAAGGCGGTCATCGCCGCGCTGATCATCACCGCCAGCATCTTCCAGCGGAAGGTGTTGATGCCCAGCGCCTGCGCCGCCTCCTCGTTCTCGCGGATCGCCTGCCAGTAGTAGCCGGCGCGCGAGCGCAGCAGCCAGGCGCAGAGCACGAAGGCAGCCACCGTGAGCAGCAGGATCAGGTAATAGAACATCTCCGGCGGGCCGCGCAGGTTGGCGAGGTCCCAGCTGTCGCGCTGCGACACCTTGATGAACATGCCCCCCGGGCCGCCGAACCACTTCAGGTGGTCGAAGCCGATGCGCGTGAATTCGGCGAAGGCGATGGTCAGCAGCGCGAAGTACACGCCCGAGATGCCGAAGCGGAAGGCGAGGAAGCCGATGGCGGCGCCCGCGGCGACGCAGATGACGATGGCCAGCCACAGCCCGACCCAGGGGCCGATGCCGAAATGGAAGAACAGGCCGGCCGAGGCATAGGCGGCGAGCCCGACGTAGAGCGAATGGCCGAGCGAAAGCTGCCCGCAGAAGCCCATCATCACGTTCCACGCCTGCCCGGTGAAGGCGAAGAACAGGATCAGCGTCGCCACCGAGAGCGCGTAGCTGCCGGCAAACAGCGGCAGCACCAGCAGGAACACGCCGAGCACCGCGAGCAGGAGGGCGCTGCGGTTCATTCGCGCTTGCCGAGCAGGCCCTGCGGGCGGAACAGCAGCACCAGGATCAGCAGCGCGAAGCTGAACATGCTCTTCGCCGAGGGTTGGATGAACAGGCCCGCCATGGCTTCGGACAGCCCGATCAGCACGCCGCCGAGCAGCGCGCCGCCCATCGAGCCCAGGCCGCCGACGATGACGATGACGAAGGCGAGCAGCGTGTAGCCCGGCCCCAGCACCGGCGTGACGTCGACCAGCAACACCATCATGCAGCCGGCCACCGCCACGCAGGCCGAGCCCAGCCCGAAGGTGAGCGCGTAGTAGCGGCGCACGTTGAGCCCCACGACCTTGGCGCCCAGCCAGTTGTCGGCGCAGGCGCGGATCGCCTTGCCGGCGAGCGTGAAGCGGAAGAACGCGAACAGCAGCGCGCTGGTGGCGAGCGCCGCGCCGGCGGCGAAGACGCGCGCCTTGTCGAAGAGGATCGGGCCGAGCGCCCAGGATTCGAGTTGGTACGCCGTCTGCACGCTGCGCGCGTCGGGCCCGAAGACCATCAGCAGGCCGTTCACCATGATGAGCGCGACCGCGACCAGCAGCATGAACTGGGAATGCTCCGGGCGGGTGATAAACGGGTTGATCAGGCCTGCCTGCAGCAGGTAGCCGAGCGCGAAGAAGGCGACCGCCACCGGCAGCACCGCGATGAAGGGGTCGACGCCCCAGACCGAAAACAGCACGACCGCGGCGTACATCGCGATCGTCATCATCTCGCCGTGCGCGAAGTTGACCACCCGCACCACGCCGAAGATCACCGACAGGCCGAGCGCCATCAGGCCGTAGACCAGGCCCGTGAGCACCCCGGCGATGGCGACGTTGGCGACGAGATCTATCGGCATGGTCAAAAAAAGGGCCGGCGGCGCCGGCCCTCCTGTCTGAACGCCCGGTTCAGGCCTTCTTGTAGTCCGGCGACGGGAACACCGGCTTGGCGGTGGCCGCGCTCGCCGGCAGCACCACGGTCGGGGTCTGGTTCAGGTTCTGCACGCAGGCCGAGCCGATGCCCTCCACCTGTCCCTTGGCGTTGAACTTGATCGGGCCGCCGAGCGTCATCTTGCTGGTGATGTTGGTCTGGCGCACCGCCTCGGTCAGCGTCTTCGGGTCGGTGGTGCCGGCGCGCTTGAAGGCGTCGGCCGCCACCAGGATCGCCTCGAACGTGAAGCCGACGTTCAGGCCGTGGAACACCAGCTTGTCTTTCGGGTTCTGCTTGAGGAAGGCCTTTTCCACCGTCTTGGTGAGCGGGGCGTTCGGGTTGTACCAGGGCACGTTCGAGATCGAATGCTCGGAGAGCTTGCCCAGCGTCTTGTAGTACTGCTCCTCGTACATGCCGGGCGACCCCGGGCTGACGATGCCCATCGGGTTCCAGCGCTGCTTCACCATCTCGCGACGCAGCAGGATGGCGTCATTCAGGCGGCACACCAGCAGCAGGAAGTCGGCGTTCGAGGCCTTGGCCTTGGAGACCTCGACCGTCAGGTCGCGTGCGGCCGGGTCGTAGGAGATGGTGTCGACGATCTTGAACGGCAGTTGCGTCATGCGCGGCATGAAGGCGCCGATGCCCTTGGTCATGGCCTGGCCGAAGGTGTCGTTCACGTGCATGTAGACCGCGGTGCGCGGCACGGTGTTGGTGGCCTGGAACAGGTCGCCGATCAGCGACAGGCCGTTCCTCACGATGTCCGGCGCGGTCTGGAAGTTGCGGAACACGTGCTTGTAGCCCTGCTCGGTGATCTGCGGGGCGGCGGCGACGTTGATGATGTGCGGGATGCCGCGCTGCTCGGCGACCTGGGCGATCGCGGCCGACTGGCCGGAATCGAAGGCGCCGACCAGGATATTGGCGCCTTCCTGGATCAGGCGCTCGGCGCGGGTGCGCGCGGTGTCGACGTTGGTCTCGGTGTCGGCGTTCATCAGTTCGATGTCGACGCCGAGCATCGCCTTGATCACCTCGGGGGCGAGGTCCGCGCCCTTCTGGCACGACTGCCCGATGAAGCCCTGCACGCCGGAGCGCGGCAGCAGCACGCCCACCTTGAGCTTGGTCGATTGCGCGCGAACGATGCCGAAGGGCGAGAGCGCCGACAGCGCCCCGGCGGCGGCCAGCGCGGTGTTGAACGTGCGACGATCAGAGCGGTGCGAAGTGGTCATGGCAGTCCTCCCGAAGGTTTTTAATCGTATCAGGCCGTGAAAAAGCGGGCAGGCGGTCGTCCATGAAAAAGGGGTCAGACCCCTTTCCCGAGGCGCTGCCTTCCCCGGAAAAAGGGGTCTGACCCCTTTTTCGTTGCGCGCCGCGCAATGGACCGTCCGCATTTCCGCGTTCGTTATATAGCACTACAATTTGCCGGTCAACGAACTGCGGGAGGCGGCATGTCCGAGGTCAAGGCGCGCAACGTGAAGCCGGTGGTGATCGCCGGTGGCGGCATCGGCGGTCTGGCGGCCGCCGTCGGCCTTGCGCGCTGCGGCTTTCGCGTCTTGGTGCTCGAGCAGGCCGCCGCCTTCGGCGAGATCGGCGCCGGCATCCAGATCGCGCCGAACGCCTGGACCGCCCTCGACGCGCTCGGCGTGGGCGAATTGGTCAAGCGCGAGGCGGTATTCATCGAGCGGCTGTTCCTGATGGACGGGGTCAGCGGCGAGACCATCATGGACGTGCCGCTGGATGAGCGCTTCCACGCGCGCTTCGGCAATCCCTACGCGGTGACGCACCGCGCCGACATCCATGGCTCGATCCTCGACGGCTGCAAGGCCTGGCCGGGCCTGATCGAACTGCGCGCCAGCGCCCGGGTCACCGGCTACGACATCGAGGACGGCGGTGTCTCCGTGGCGCTGGCCGACGGCACGCGGGTGTCGGGCGTGGCGCTGATCGGCGCCGACGGCGTGCGCTCGGTGGTGCGCGAGCAGGTGGTCGGCGACGGCGAATCGCCGGCCTCGGGCCATCTGTGCTATCGCGCGGTGCTGCCCGCCGAAGAGATGCCCGAGGACCTGCGCTGGGCGGCGGCTACGCTCTGGGCCGGGCCGAACACGCACATCGTGCATTACCCCCTGCGCGGCTGGAAGCTCTACAACCTGGTGGCCACCGTGGTGCGCCAGCAGGCGGCCGGCGGACACAACGAGGACGCGACGCCGGAGGAGGTCCTGCCGCTCTTCGCCCACAGCTGCGACAAGCCCATGGCGCTGATGCGCCGGCCGAAGGCGTTCAAGCGCTGGATGCTGCGCTTTCGCGAGCCGGTGGAGAACTGGACGCAGGGTCCGGTGGCGCTGCTCGGCGACGCCGCGCACCTGATGCTGCAGTACCTCGCGCAGGGCGCGGCCCAGTCGATGGAGGATGCCGTCTGCCTCGCGGCCTGCGCGCATGCCGCCGACGGCGACTTCGAAACCGCCTTCCGTGCCTACAACGCGCAGCGCCTGGTGCGCGCCTCCCGCGTGCAGGTGCTGGCGAAGCATATCGGCCTGATGTTCCATGCCGACGGGGTGGAGCGCCGCGTGCGCAATGACATGTACGGCGGCCGTACGCCCGAGCAGCATTACGCTGCGCTCGACTGGTTGTTCACCGCGCCGGACTACGTGCGCAACTTCCGCCGCGACATCGCAGGCTGAGCCGGGGTGCCCGCCACCCTTGCACGCGCCTCGTCCCGTCGCCGCCGCGCGCCGGCGCCGATCGCGCGGGTCGCGGGGCTCGATTACGACGTGCTCGACGAATTGCTCGGCTACAGCCTGCGCCGCGCGCAGGTGGCGATCCTCGGCACCTTCGAGGAAGCCACCCGCGGCCACGGCATCACGCCGCCGCGCTTCACCGCGCTGGTGATCATCGGCGCGAACCCCGGGCTGTCGCAGGCCGTGCTCGGCAGTGTGCTCGGCATCGCGCGCTCCGGGGCCATGATGCTGGTCGACTGGATGGTGGCGCAGGCCCTGGTCGAGCGGCGCCGCAAGCCCGATGACGGCCGCACCTGGGGCCTGACGCTGACGCCGCAGGGCGCGCGGCTGCTCGCCACGCTGAAGCAGCGCGTGGCGCGCACCGAGCGCCGCCGCAGCGCGGCGCTCAGCGCGCGCGAGCGCGCGCAGCTGGTGCGCCTGCTCGGGAAGCTCTCCGCGTGAACCGGGCGGGCACGCATCGCGCCGCGCCGGATCTGCCGCTCGGGCCGAGCGAGGTGGACGCCGAGTGGCGCGCGGACGGGACGGTGCTGCTGCGTTCGCCGCATCCGCTCGAGGCCTGGCCAGATCGCATCACCGATCACCTCGGGCACTGGGCGCGCGCGGACCCGGCGCGCGTGCTGCTCGCCGAGCGCGCGCCGGGCGGCGGCTGGCGCACGCTCTCCTACGGCGAGGCGCTCGAGCAGGCGCGTCGCGTCGCCGGGGCGCTGCTCGCGCGCGGGCTCTCGGCCGAGCGGCCGGTGGTGGTGCTCTCGGGCAACGACATCGAGCATGCGCTGCTGCAACTGGGCGCGCTGATTGCCGGCATTGCCTATGCGCCGGTGTCGCCCGCGTACTCGCTGCTGTCGGAGGACTTCGGCAAGCTGCGCCACATCATCGGGCTGCTGACGCCGGGGCTGGTGTTCGCCGCCGACGGGCAGGCCTTCGGGCGCGCGCTCGCGACGGTCGTGCCGCCTGACACCGAGGTGGTGGTGACGCGCAATCCGCCGACCGGGCGGGGGTCGGTCCCGTTCGCCGCGCTGACGGCCCGCGCGGCGGGCACGGAGGTCGATGCCGCCCATGCGAAGGTCGGGCCGGACACCATCGCCAAGTTCCTCTTCACCTCGGGCTCGACCGGCGTGCCCAAGGCGGTGATCAACACCCAGCGCATGTGGTGCTCGAACCAGGCGATGATCCGTACCATGCTGGCGTTCTTTCGCGAGGAGCCGCCGGTGCTGGTCGACTGGGCACCCTGGCACCACACCGCGGCCGGCAACCATGATTTCGGCCTGGTGCTCGCAAACGGCGGCTCGTACTACATCGACGAAGGCAAGCCGATGCCCGGGGCGATCGAGACCACGGTGCGCAACCTGCGCGAAATCGCGCCGACCTTCTATTTCAACGTGCCGCGGGGCTACGAGGCGCTGCTGCCGTTCCTGCGCGAGGATGCGGCGCTGAGGAAGAACTTCTTCTCGCGGCTGCGCATGCTCTGGTTCGCCGCGGCGGCGGTGCCGCAGCACGTGTACGACGAACTGCGTGCCATGGGGCGGGCGGCACGGGGCGCGCCGGTGCCGTTCCTCACCGGCCTGGGTTCGACCGAGACCGCGCCGTTGACGCTCGCGCGCCTCACCGAGGCCGAGGACGCCGCCAACATGGGCGTGCCGCCGCCCGGCGTTGAACTGAAGATGGTGCCTTTCGAGGGGCGCTTCGAGATGCGCGTGAAGGGCCCGCACATCACGCCGGGCTACTGGCGCCAGCCTGCGCTGACGGCGCAGGCCTTCGATGAGGAGGGCTGGTACCGCCTCGGGGATGCGTTCGAGTTCGCGGATGCGGCGGACGCCTCGAAGGGCCTGCTGTTTCGCGGCCGGGTGGCCGAGGACTTCAAGCTCGACTCCGGCACCTGGGTGCACGTCGGGCCGCTGCGCGCGGCCTGCATCGCGCAGTTCGCGCCGCTGGTTCGCGATGTGGTGATCGCCGGCGCCGGGCGCGACGCGCTCGCCGCGCTGGTCTTCCCGGACGAGGCGGCCTGCGCGAAGCTTGGCGATGCGGCGGCGGTGCGCGCCGCCTTCCACGAACGGCTGGCGGCGTTCGCCGGCGCGGCCACCGGCAGCGCGACGCGCATCACGCGACTCGTGCTGCTGCAGGCGCCGCCGTCGCTGGACGCCGGCGAGATGACCGACAAGGGATCGATCAACCAGCGCGCGGTGCTTGCGCGGCGCGCGGACGTGGTGGCGGCGCTCTACGCCGAGCCGCCGGAACCGGACATCATCACTGCAGGAGACACCCCATGAAGAAGATGAACGTCGAGGCGCTCGTCGCCATCGACATCCACACCCACGCCGAGGTCTCCACCCGCATGCTGCCCGACGAGGCGGAGAAGGAGGCGCTGGAGGCGCGCGGGCGTTACTTCCGCTACGAGGTGAAGCACCCGACCATCGCCCAGATGGCGACTTATTATCGCGAGCGCAGCATCGCCTTCGTCGTCTTCACCGTCGACCACGAGGGCGGCCTCGGCATCAAGCGGATTTCCAACGAGGAAGTGGCCGAGTCGGCGCACGAGCAGTCGGACATCTGCATCCCCTTCGCCAGCATCGACCCGGCGCGCGGCAAGATGGGCGTGCGCGAGGCGCGACGCCTGATCAAGGACTTCGGCGTGCGCGGCTTCAAGTTCCACCCGATCATCCAGGGCTTCTTCCCGGACGACCACAGCGTCTACCCGCTGTACGAGGTGATCGCGGAAGCGAAGCTGCCGGCGATCTTCCACACCGGGCAGACCGGCATCGGCGCCGGCATGCGCGGCGGCGGCGGCCTGCGCATCAAGTACGCGAACCCGATCCACCTCGACGACGTCGCCGCGGACTTCCCCGACATGCCGATCATCATGGCGCACCCCTCGGTGCCCTGGCAGGACGAGGCGCTCTCGGTCGCGCTGCACAAGCCGAACGTCTACATCGACCTGTCGGGCTGGCTGCCGAAGTACTTCGAGCCGAAGCTGGTGCAGTACGCGAACACGCTGCTCAAGGACCGGGTGCTGTTCGGCTCGGACAACCCGGTGATCCTGCCGGATCGCTGGATCGCGGAGTTCGACAAGCTGCCGATCAAGCCCGAGGTGCGCCCGCTCATCATGAAGCAGAACGCGGTGAAGTTGCTCGGGCTCGGCTGAGCCCCGTTCAGAGCTTGCCGAGGTCCTCGATCGCGTCGAGCACCATGCCGGTGCCGACGGCGATCAGCAGCAGGTCGTTGGCCACGCGCACGATGCGCTGACCGGCCGGCGGCAGGCCGATGCGGACGATGATCTCCTGCGGCACGTCGTGGTAAATCACACCGCGCGGCAGCGGCGCGCCGACCTTCCACTTCTTCGCCTGCCCCGGCGGCAGGCAGCCGTTGTTCTTCTTCGCCAGACCCGGGGGGCAATGGCCGGCACGCACACGCTCGCCGTAGTAGCCGTGGGCCGCCTCGCGCTGGCGCGCGTCGAACCCTGCTTGATGCGCCTTCGCCTGCGGCTTGTGCTTGCCGCCTCCGGCGTGGGCCGGCTTGTCGGCCAGCACCGTGGGCGATGTCAGGAATCCGAGGACGGCAATTGCCGCCGCGGAACTTCGCAGGAACGGTTTCAGGTTCATCGGGTGTCTCCAATCAGTGTTTCGATGGGACGACGCTAACCGCGTTTTCACCCGGGAACCGTGCGATAGGTCACAAACGCGGGCAGCGTATCGTGGCGGCACGGCAAAGCGTGACGTAGTTCCGCCCTCGCGACCGGCTGCCGTCGTCCGGTGACGACGGCGCGCGCCTACTTGCGCTTGTCGAAGAACGCCGCCACCGCGGCGTCGTGCTCGCTGGTGTGGTGGGCGAGCGCCTGCATGGCCGCCGAAAGCTGCAGGGTTTCGTCCAGCCGCGAGGTCTGCGCCTGGCGCAGCAGGCGCTTGGCCATGCGCAGCGCCGGCGCCGGGTTTGCGGCGATGCGGCCCGCAAGCTCGCGCGCCGCGTCCATCAGAGAATCGTGCGAGACGACTTTGGATACCAGCCCGATCGACAGCGCCGTGGCGGCATCGATCATGTCGCCGGTGAAGGAGAGTTCCGCCGCCCGCTGGTAGCCGATCGCGCGCTGCAGCAGCCACGCGCCGCCGTCGCCCGGGATGATGCCGAGCTTGACGAAGCTCTCGGCAAAGCGCGCCCTGTCCGACGCGATGCGGATGTCGCACATGCAGGCGAGGTCGCAGCCCGCGCCCACCGCGGGCCCGTTGACCGCGGCGATGGTCGGCACGTCCAGCCCGTGCAGCGCAAGCGGGATCCTCTGGATGCCGCCGGCGTAGCCCTGCGCGATCTCGTAAGGCGTGCCGCCGGCGATGCCCTTCTTGTCGCGCATGTCCTTGACGTTGCCGCCGGCGGAGAACGCCGAGCCGGCGCCGGTGAGGATGACGACCTTGACCGAAGGATCGGCCTGCGCCCGCTCGCAGCAGGCGACGAGTTCGTCCCACTGCGCCTGGGTGGAGAGCGCGTTGCGCTCGTCGGGGCGGTCCAGGGTCAGGGTGACCACGGCGCCGGCTTGCTCGAACTTCACGAATGCGCTCATTTCAGGCTCCGGGTTTCATCAGGTGGGTGACGCTGCGCCAGAGGCTGCCGGCGCCGAGGGCGGCCTCGCCGAGGCGTTCGGCGGCGCGCAACTCGCCGCCGCGCAGCGCCATCAGCTGGTCGCGCCAGAAGAGCAGGTCCAGGCTGTGGCGGTGCAGGGCGTACTCGCGGGTGTAGCCGATCGCGCCATGCACCTGGTGACAGATGTCGTAGACCACGTCCACGCCGCGGCCGCAGACGAGCGCGGCGGCGTCGAGCAGACCGGACAGGCGCAGGCTGTCGAGCCCCACGCGCGCCGCGCCGGCAAGCGCGAGCTCGGAGATCGCCTGGCAGGCGGCGGTTTCCTCGGCGGCGAGCGCGAGGCCGTGCTGGATCGCCTGGAAGCGCGCCAGCGCCTGGCCGAACTGCTTGCGGTCCTGCACGTAGACAATCGAGAGTTCCAGCGCTGCTTCCATGGCCGCGCCGATCTGCAGGGCCCGACCGAGCGCCAGCGCGCGGATGATGTCGGGCGAATAGGCGGGCAGGCCGACGTGTGCCGGACGGTACGGCGACTGGCGCGGCGCGATGCAGCCGGCCCGATCGCCGGTGACGAGCAGCAGCGCCATGTCGACCGGCGCGGCGACGCGCGCCGCGGCGCGGATGATCTCCGCCGCATCGGGCCATGCCGCGCGGTCCTCGGGCGCGGGCAGGGCCTCCGCGAAGCCGAGGGCGACGACCTTTTCGAGCAGGGCCTCGCGTGCGGCGCTGCGCGGATCGCTGCCATCGGCGTTTTCGCCCGCGTGCCAGGCGCGCGCGAGGTCTTCGAAGGCGCGGGTCGCGGCCTCGCGCACCATGGCGTCCGCCACCAGCACCGGCTCGATGCGCGCGCCGTTCATCGCAGCCCCAGCCCGCGCGCCACGATGCCGCGCAGGATCTCGCGGGTGCCGCCGCGCAGCGTCCAGGAGGGCGCCGAGAGCGTCGTCTCGCCGAGCGCCGAGAGGTAGTCTTCGCCGGCGCCGGGGAGCTCGCCGCCGAGCGCGCGGAACACCGCGATCTGCTCGCGCTCGAAGGCGTTGCCGAGGTCCTTGATCAGCGAGGCCTCGAGGTTCGGCGCCTCGCCGTTCTGCAGTTGCGCCGCCACCGCGATCGACATGGTGCGCAGCGCGACGAGCTTCGCCGTCATGCGCCCGAGCGCCTCGTGCACGCGCGGCGAGGGCGTCTTGCCGGCGGCCAGCAGGGCGGACTCCACCAGCCGGATGCACGAGAGGTAGCGCTCCGGGCCGCTGCGCTCGAAGGCGAGCTCGCTCGTCACCTGCGTCCAGCCGTTGCCCGGCTTGCCGACCAGCCGGTCGTCCGCGACGAAGCTGCCGTCAAACAGCACCTCGTTGAACTCCTTCAGCCCGCCCATGTTGACGATGGGGCGCACGCTGACGTCGGCCGCCTTCAGGTCGACGATGAACTGCGACAGGCCGTCGTGGCGCGAGCTGCCCGCCTCGCCGACCCGCGCGAGCACGATGGCGTAATGGTTCAGGTGCGCGAAGGTGGTCCACACCTTGCGCCCGTCGATCCGCCAGCCGCCGTCGACCTTCGTCGCGCGCGTGCGCACCGAGGCGAGGTCGGAGCCAGAGTCGGGTTCGCTCATGCCGATGGAAAAGAAGATCTCGCCGCGCGCGATGCGCGGCAGGAAGGCTTCGCGCTGGGCCTCGCTGCCGTAACGCAGCAGCAGCGGCCCGCTTTGCCGGTCGCCGATCCAGTGCGCCGCCACCGGCGCGCTCGCGGCAAGCAGCTCCTCGGTGACGACCAGGCGCTCGAGCATCGAGCGCTCGTGTCCGCCGTAGCGCTTCGGCCAGGTCATGCCGAGCCAGCCGCGCGCCCCCAGTCGTTGCGAAAAGCCGGCGTCGTAATGGCTGGCGAAATCGCCGCCGCGCTGCCAGCGCTTCGCGGCGAGTTCCTCCGCGATGAAGGCGCGCACCTCGGCGCGCAGCGCCTCGGCTTCGGGCGGAAACTCGAAAATCGGAAAGCGGAATCGCATGAGGGGGAGTCTGCCCGATTCCGCGCGATCCGTGGGCGCTGTTTCAGGCGACCTATACTGGCGGCGGACGATTTCCCGGGAGCGGCAACATGCCCAGCCTTCGCAGCCTTGCAGTCCTGCTTCTCGCGCCGGCGTTCGCGCTGCCGGCGCTGGCCGATGCGCCGCCGCGACCGCCGCTCTGGCCGGTCGCGCTCGAGACCCCGTTCCCGGAGGCCGCGGCGAGCTTCGAGCAGGTGCGCAAGCTGATCCTGGAGAAATACTATTCGAGCGCCATCACCGAGGAGTCGCTCTGGCACGCCGCCATCCTCGGCATGCTGCGCCATGTCTCGCCGCCGAACGACCGCGAACTGGGGAAGCTGTGGCGCCCGGCGGAGTACGAGCAGGTGTCCGAGGCGCTGAAGGGCCGGCGCCTGCATGCGGGGGTGATCAGCACCATCGATCGCGCCGACGACAGCCTGACGGTGACGCGCGTGCTGCCGGGGTCCGCGGCCGACGGGCAGGTGCGGGTGCAGGACCGGATCCTGCGCATCAACGGCGAGCGGCTCGGCGGCAGGAGCGCGGCGCAGATCGACGCGTTGCTGCAGGGCGAGTCCGGCGAGCGCCTGCGCCTTACGGTGGTGCGCGACATCGAGGTGCTCGAACTGGCGCTCGACATCCGGCCCTTCACTGTCGTCAACCTGCGCTGGGAGGTGCTGCCCGGGGGCGTGGGCTATGTCGATATCGACAACGTCACGCAAGGCGTGGCGAAGGAACTCGAGACGGCGATGGCGGCGATGGGCGCGCAGGGCATCACGCGCGCGGTGCTCGACCTGCGCGGCAACCGCGGCGGGGTGTTCCTCGACGGCATGAAGCTCGCCGAGGTGTTCCTGCCGGCGAAGGCGATTCTGGTGCGCACCCTGCAGCACGACGGCAAGGTGGAGAATTTCATCTCCTCGAACGCCGCGCCGGTGCAAATGGAACTCGTGGTGTTGGTCGATCGCGAGACCGGCTCCTCGGCTGAGATCTTCGCCGCCGCGCTGCGCGCGCACGGCAAGGCGCGCATCGTCGGCACGCAGACCTACGGCAAGGCAACGCTGGAGGAAACCTTCCGGCTGAACAACGACTGGCGCGTGAAGTTCATCGTGCGCGCGATGTTCGACCCCGAGGGCAAGTCCTGGCACGCGGCCGGGCTGCAGCCGGATTTCGCCGTGACCATGGACAAGGCGCTGCGGCGCGAGGCGGAAAAGCTGCCGCTGGAAGCGCGCCTGCAGAAGGACCTGCAGCTGAACGCGGGGTGGAAGCTGCTGCGCGTCCCGGTGCCCGCGCAGGCGCCGAAGGCCGACTGAGCCTCAGGCCAGGATCTCGAGCAGCGCCGGCCCGTAGTTCTCCAGTTTCTTCGTCCCGATCCCGGAGATCCCGCGCATCGCGTCGATCGACTGCGGTCGCGCCTCGGCCAGCGCCGCGAGCGTGGCGTCGTGCAGGATGACGTAGGCCGGCACGCCGTGCTCGCGTGCGGTGGCGGCGCGCCAGGCGCGCAGTTGCTCGAAGCGCGCCTGCGCCTCGGCGCCGAGCGGCGCGCCGCTCGAGCGTCGTCGCGGGGCGGCGGCCTTCTTCTCCAGTTGCCGCCGGATCGCCACGGTCTGCTCGCCCTTGAGCACCGCGCGGCTCGACGCGGTGAGTTTCAGCGCGCCATGCGCCGGGTCGACCGCCAGCAGGCCGAGCGCGGCAAGGCTGCGGAACACGCCGCGCCATTCGCGCACCGACAGGTCGGCGCCGACGCCGAAGGTGGGCAGTTGATGGTGCCCCCATTGCTGCATGCGGTCGGTTTCCTTGCCCGTCAGCACGTCGATCAAATGCCCGGCGCCGAAGCGCTGCCCGGTGCGGTAGACGCAGGACAGCGCCTTCTGCGCCGCCACGGTGCCGTCCCAGGTCTCGGGCGGGGACAGACAGGTGTCGCAGTTGCCGCAGGGCTCGCTCGCCTCGCCGAAATAGGCGAGCAGGCGCACGCGCCGGCAGGCGGTGGTCTCGCACAGCCCGAGCAACGCGTCGAGCTTGCCGCTCGCCACGCGCTTGAAGCGTTCGTCGCCTTCGGATTCGTCCAGCATGCGCCGGTGCTGCACCACGTCCTGCAGGCCGTAGCTCATCCAGGCGTCCGCCGGCTCGCCGTCGCGGCCGGCGCGACCGGTCTCCTGGTAGTAGCCCTCGATCGATTTCGGCAGATCGAGGTGGGCGACGAAGCGCACGTCGGGTTTGTCGATGCCCATGCCGAAGGCAATGGTCGCCGTCATCACCACGCCGTCCTCGCGCAGGAAGGCCTGCTGGTTCGCCTCGCGCACCTGCGCGCCCAGCCCGGCGTGATAGGGCAGGGCGCGGATGCCGGCATCGACCAGCCGCGCCGCGGTTTCCTCGACCTTCCTGCGCGAGAGGCAATACACGATGCCGGCCTCGCCCGGATGCTCGTCCCGGATGAAAGCGAGCAGCTGCGCGCGCGGGTCGGATTTCTCGACGATGCGGTAGCGGATGTTCGGCCGGTCGAAGCTGGAGACGAAAACGCGGGCGTCTTCCAGTTTCAGGTTGGCGATGATCTCGGTGCGCGTCTGCGGGTCGGCGGTTGCGGTGAGCGCGATGCGCGGCACCCGCGGGAAGCGCTCGGCGAGCACCTCGAGCTGCAGGTACTCCGGGCGGAAGTCGTGGCCCCACTGCGCGACGCAATGCGCCTCGTCGATGGCGAAGAGCGCGATCGCCGCCTGCCCCGCCATGGCATCGAGGGTGTCGAGGAAGCGCCCGGTGAGCAGGCGCTCGGGCGCGACGTAAAGCAGGTCGTAGCCGCCCGTGCGGAACGTGCCCTCGACGCGGGCGGCGTCCGCGCCGGAGAGCGTCGAGTCGAGGTAGGCCGCGCGCACCCCGAGTTCGTCGAGCGCCGCCACCTGGTCGTGCATCAGCGCGATCAGCGGCGAGACCACGATGGCGGTCCCCGGGCGCAGCAGCGCCGGGATCTGGAAGCAGAGCGACTTGCCCCCGCCCGTGGGCATTAGCACCAGCGCGTCGCCGCCGCCCGCGACGTGGTCGATCACCGCGGCCTGGTGGCCGCGGAAGGCAGGGTAGCCGAAGGTGTCCTGCAGGAGGGAAAGGGCGGTGGGCATCGCGGCGCCGATGATAACAACCACGCGGCGCTACAATCACTTGCTGGCCTGCGATCCGGCAGGCGCACACCCGAAGGAGGCAGGCGATGGGGAAGATCATCGATTTCAAGCGACCGGACGGATCGAGCTGCCGCGGCTGGCTGGCCGAGGCCGGCGCCGGCAAGCCCGGCGTGGTCGTGATCCAGGAATGGTGGGGCCTGAACCCGCAGATCTGCGGCGTGGCGGACCGCTTTGCCGCGGCGGGCTACAACGCGCTCGCCCCAGACCTCTATCAGGGCCGGGTCACCACCAAGCCGGAGGAGGCCAACCACCTGATGACCGGGCTCGACTTCCCTGGTGCCACGCACCAGGACATTCGCGGCGCCGTACTGCACCTGAAGGCCCTCGGCGGCAAGGTCGGCGTGATGGGGTACTGCATGGGCGGCGCGCTGACGATCGCCGCCTGCGTGCACGTGCCGGAGGTCTCGGCGGGCGTGTGCCTGTACGGCATCCCGCCGGCGGACTTCGCCGACCCGGGGAAGATCGCGATTCCATTCCAGGGCCATTTCGCCAACCGGGACGACTGGTGCACGCCGGCGGCCGTGGACGGCCTGGAGAAGACGATGAAGGCGGCGGGCAGGACGCCGCAACTCTACCGCTACGACGCCCAGCACGGGTTCTGCAACGAGACGCGCGCCGAGGTCTACGACGCGCAGGCCGCGGATACCGTGTGGTCGCGCATGAACGAGTTCCTCGCGCACCAGCTGAAGTAGGCGCCGCGCCGGGGCGCGGCCGGCTCAGGCCGTGCCCCAGACTTCCTTTGCCACGTCGAGCACCAGGCGCATCTTGCGCGCCTGCGACTCGGTCTGGATGGCGTTGCCGTGCACCGTGCTGGAAAAACCGCACTGCGGCGAGAGCGCCAGCTGCTCGAGCGGCACGAACTTCGCCGCCTCGTCGATGCGGCGGCGGATCTCGTCCTTCGATTCCATCGCGTCAAGCTTGGTGGTCACCAGCCCGAGCACCACGATCTTGCCCGGCGTGACGTGGCGCAGCGGTTCGAAGCCGCCTGAGCGCGCATCGTCGTACTCGAGGAAGTACCCGTCCACCTTGAGGTCGGCCAGCAGCGCCCTGGCCACCGGCTCGTAGCCGCCCTCGGCCACCCAGGCGCTGCGGAAGTTGCCGCGGCACAGGTGGATGCACACCACCATGCCGGCCGGCCGGTCGCGGATCGATTCGTTGATGAACTCGGCGTAGTGCCGCGGCAGGTCGTCCGGGTCCTCGCCGCGCTGGCGCGCCGCCTCGCGCATTTTCGGGTCGCAGAGGTAGGCGAGGTTGGTGTCGTCGAACTGCACGTAGGTGCAGCCGGCCTTGCCGAGTTGCGCGAGCTCCTCGCGGTAGGCGGCGGCGACGTCGGCGAAGAAGCCGTCCATGTCCGGGTAGGCCTCCTTGCTGATCGCGGCGCGCCCGCCGCGAAAGTGCAGCATGGTGGGCGAGGGGATGGTCACCTTCGCGGTCTTCTTCGTCACCGACTTCAGGTACTCGAAGTCGGCGAGCTGGATCGGCTTGGCGTGGCGCACCTTGCCGGTGACCTTGAGCACCGGCGGTGCGAAGTCGACCTCGCCCGCGGCGCCGTGGAACTTCGCGGCGATGCCGCCGTGCACCTCGATGCCCTCGAGCTGCTCGAGGAAGTCGATGTGGAAGTAGGTGCGGCGGAACTCCCCGTCGGTGATGCCTTGCAGCCCGAGGCCTTCCTGGAACTTCACCACTTCCGCGATGGCGCGGTCCTCGACTTTGCGCAGGGCCGCCGCGTCGATCTCACCTTTCTTCTTCTTCTCGCGCGCCTCGAGCAGGTCCTTCGGGCGCAGGAAGCTGCCGACGTGGTCGGCGCGAAAGGGCGGCTTGGTGCGGGCGGTCATGGGCGTTCTCCGGAGTGCGGGGATTTCGAACCTGGATGGCGCGATCTTGCCACAGGCGCTGCGCGTTCGCGGCGGCGGCGTTACCATCGCCGCTTTCACGCCGCGCCACAGGAGACGTCCGCATGCCAGTCGTAGCTTCCGCCGCCGCCATCGCCGAACTCGCCCCCGGCGGGAAGGTTCGCGCCGGCGTCAACCTGTCGAACTTCCTGCTGGTCACCGGGCGCGGGCCAAAGGGCCAGCCGCAGGGCATCTCGCCGGACCTCGCGGCGGCAATTGCCGAACGACTCGGCGCGACCGTCGAGTACGTCACCTACGAAACACCGGCCAAGCTGGCCGACGCGGCGGGCAGCAACGCTTGGGATATCGGCCTGATCGGCGCCGAACCGCAGCGCGCCGAGTCGATCGCCTTCTCCAAGGCCTATCTCGAGATCGAAGCCACCTACCTGGTGCCGCCGGGCTCGCCGATCAAGTCGATCGCGGAGGTGGACCGCGAAGGCGTGCGCGTGGTGGCGATGCGCGGCAGCGCCTACGGGCTCTGGCTCGATCGCAACCTCAAGCACGCCACTATCGTCCATGCCTCGAGCATCGACGATTCCTACGCACGCTACGTCGCCGAGGGCGCCGAGGCGCTCGCCGGGCTGCGGCCGCGGCTGATCAGCGACGTCGAAAAGCGTCCCGGCTCACGCATCCTCGAGGGCCGGTTCTCGGCCGTGCAGCAGGCCGTCGGCACGCCGAAGCCGCGCGCCGCCGCAGCGGCTTTCCTGACGGAGTTCATCGAAGAAGCCAAGGCGAGCGGTCTGATCGCCCGGCTGATCGCGAAGCATGGCGTCAACGGTGTATCTGTCGCCACCTGAAAAACGGGTCAGCCCCATTTTTCGCTGGTGCCAAGACAAATCAAGGACTTAACCAAGAAAGGCAAGAAAGGGGTCAGACCCCTTTTTCGAGGAGGGCGAAGATGGCTGCTGACAACGAAATCCTGCTGACGGTGTTCTTGCGCCACCAGAAGGACAAGAACCTCGCGGAGATCAACGCGAAGCTGGACGCTGCGGGATTCTGGAAACAGTTCCCGCCCGAGGGCATCGAGGTGGTGTCCTGGTACGTGATGATGGGCATCGGGCAGGTGGCGACGCTGCGCGTGCCGGCGAACCGCTTGCGCGAGGTGAATCTCGCCATCGAAAAGAGCGCCTGGGGCGCCTTCGACACCGAGTTCTATCCGACCTATGACTTCCGCCCGGTGTGGGAAGGCATCAAGGCGAAGCAGAAGTAGCCCAAAAGGGGTCTGACCCCTTTTTCGCCGGGGGCTCTGAAAATCAAGGACTTGCCTCATAAAGGGGTCTGCCCCCTTTTTCACGGCGAGGGGCCGATGCGCAGCCACAGGGGCGCTTTTGCCGTGCCGAGCTGGCCGAGGCTGAGGCGCGCCTTGAACTTGCCTGCCGGATCGCGCACCGGGTCGCCCTCGATCTCGACGAAGGCGGGGAAGGGGGCCGACTTCGGCAACCCGGTTTCGGCGAGGTCGAGCGCCATCTCGAACTGTCGATAGCCGGTCATGCTGCTCGCGCCGCGCGAAGCGGAATAGATGTTCCAGTCGGTCTTCGCGAGCAGCCGTGACAGCGGCTGCGACGGCGTGAAAGTGGCGCCGTCACGCGGCAGGCGCACCCCGCGCAACGAGATCAGGCGCCCGCGTCCGGCGATGAACGCGCGTTCGTTCTCGAGGAACGGCGACAGCTCGAGGTGGAACCAGAAGCGGAACTGGTCGAAGCCGTCCTCGGTGCGATCGGCCGGCGCGAGCGCAGCGAGGTACAGCGTGGCGCCATGCGCGAGGAGCAGCACCTCGGAGCCCTTGTCGGCGGGTTCCAGCGTGAGGCGAAGCGCGCGCTCCCATTCGCCCGGCTGCACCACGCCGTCGACGGTCGGCGGCGTTGCCGTGAGCGGGATGCCTAGCACCCGGGCGCCCGGCGGCGCACGCCGCGTCAGGGTGAGCTTCGATCGCGCGCGACGCACCGCGTGCTCTTCGGGCATGTCGTGGCTGGTCGGAATGCGGTTGCGCGCCGCCAGCGCTGCGGCGTAATCGGGGTTCTCGAACTTCTTCGCCAGCGCGCGGCCAAGCGCCTCGTGCTCAGGAGCTTGTTCGGCGGCATGCGTCGGTGCCGTTCCACGATCGGCCTCCCGCGCGTAGGCAGGCCCTTGCGCCGGCGCGATGCGCTCGACCGACCGCGGCGGCGTGCCGTGCCACGACTCGGGCGCCTGCGCATGCGCGCCGGCGCAGCCGATCAGCAGGAGCAGGACCGCGATAAAGGGGGCTGACCCCATGATCTGCGTTACCGCTTGAAAAGCGCCTTCAGGTCCGCGGTCGGCATGGTCTGGCGCACCCACTGGAAGCTGCCGGCATCGCGCACCGCGATGGCGGCGTCGCGCACCGCGGCGAAGGCGAGGCGGGAGAGCGCGCCGCCCACGCTGATGCGCTTCACGCCGGCCTCGGCCAGTTGCTGCGCGGTCAGCGACGGGTCGGCCGCGCTCATCACCACGTTCAGCGGTTTCGGCACTGCGGCGGCGACCTGCCGGATGGTGTCAAGGTCGCGCAGCCCCGGCGCGTAGACCACGTCGGCGCCTGCCCTGGCGAAGGCCTGCAGGCGGCGGATGGTGTCGTCCGGGTCGCGGCGTCCGTGCAGGTAGTTCTCCGCGCGCGCGGTGAAGGTGAAGGCGAACGGCAACGCGCGCGCCACTTCGACGGCGGCGGCGACGCGTTCCACGGCGTGGTCGAAGTCGTAGATCGGCCGGGACGGATCGCCGGTGGAATCCTCGATCGAGCCGCCGACCACGCCGGCCTCCGCCGCCAGGCGGATCATCTCGGCCGCCGCGCGCGGATCGTCGGCATAGCCGTTCTCGAGGTCTGCGTTCACAGGCAGGTCGGTGGCGGCGGCGATCACGCGGCAGTTGGCGATCAACTCCTCGCGGCGCACCGCGAGCGCACCGTCGACGCGTCCGAGCGCATTGGCAAGGCCCAGGCTGGTGGTCGCCAGCGCCTCGAAGCCGAGCGAGGCGAACAGCTTCGCCGTGCCCGCGTCCCAGGGGTTCGGCATGACGAACGGGCCCGGGCGCTCGTGCAGCGCGCGGAAGGCCTGTGCCCGTTCAACTTGTGTGCGCATGGTTGCTCCCCATCAAGAAAGGGGTCAGACCCCATTTTCTATCGCGCATGTTGCCTGAAGAACGCCCAGATCACGTCTGTGGCGATGAGCGCGTTGCCCAGCGCATCGCCCCAGGGGCCGCCCTTCTGGCCGCCGGGCCAGGTGTGGCCCTCGTGCTTCATCAGGTACAGCTCGACGGATCGACCCGTGGGGCAGGGGTGGATCCAGTGCGTGTAGGCGTCGCTTTCCTCGCGTCGCGGCGTGGCGCCGCAGCCGTTCGCCTTCGCCCAGAACGTGCCCTGCTCGAGCGCCGGCCGCGTCGGCGTGCCGTCCCAGGCGTTCTGGAAACGTCCGCCGGGCGGCCCGCCGAGATGCGGCACCGAAGCGTCGAGCCGCCCGTTGATCATCAGCGCCGGCACCGGTCGTGCGGGCGGGGCTTCATCGCCGAACACCGTGGCCACCACGGGCGCGATCGCCGCAATCCGGTCGGAAAGTTCCCGACCCAGCCGATGCGCCATCATGCCGCCGTTCGACAGGCCGGTGGCATAGACGCGCGCCGGATCCACCGGGTGCTCATGCAGCAAGGTGTCGATGAGCGCGCGGATGAAGCCGACGTCGTCTGTCTTCGTCGTCATTGCATGGCCGCAGCAATGGCCGGCGTTCCACGTGAACAAGCGTCCCTGGAAGCGGCTGGTGCCCTCGGGGTAGACGACGTAGAACCCCTCGCGCGCCGCCTTCTCCGTGAAGCCCGTCATGCGCTCCGCGTTCAGCGCATCGCCGCCGCCGCCGTGCAGCACGATCACCAGCGCGCGCGGCACGCCGGGCGCAGGCGCGGGCACGCGCAACAGGTAGCTGCGCGCCTGGCTATCGTGAACCAGTGTGCGCCGCGCCGCGTCGGTGCCGGCCGCTTGCAGCGGCGTCGGTGCGCTCGCAAGGACGAGGGCGACGATTCCGACGGCGACGCAGGCGACCAGGCCCTGGCTCAACCCAGCACCCCGGGATTCATCCGCCAGATCGTGAAGTTCAGGGCGGTCGCGAAGCTCACCCACAGGAGGTACGGCACCAGCAGCGCGGCCGCGAGCGCATCGAGCTTGCGAAACGCAATGATCGTGGCGAGGATCAAACTCCACAGCACGACGATCTCCGCGAAGGCGAGGGCGCCCATGTGCCAGACGAAGAACAGCCATGTCCACAGCGCGTTGGCGGCGAGTTGCACGATGAACAGGCCGAGCGCGGCGCCCGCGCCGCCAAAGCCATGCCGGCGCCAGACCCGCCAAGCGGCCAGCGCCATGAGCACATACAACACGCTCCACACCGGACCGAACAGCCATCCCGGTGGCCCCCAGCCGGGCCGGGCGAGTTGCGCATAAAAGGTGCTCGCCTGCGACGAGGCAAACGCGCCGATGGCGGCGCACGCGAAGGTCAGCGCGAGCCAGCCCGCCAAGCCGAGCGCCCACCTGAAAAAGGGGTCAGACCCCTTTTCACGGTAACTCATTGATTTTCCGTAGCCGTGGTCAAAAAGGGGTCTGACCCCTTTTCAGGCCGTCGGCTTCGGGCGGAGCTTGTGATGGCCGCTGTCTTCCTGCAGTGCCTTGCCGATCTCGAGCACGGTGCGCTCGGCAAACGGCCGGCCGATGAGCTGCATGCCCAGCGGCAGGCCTTCGTGCAGCCCGGCGGGGATCGACAGCGCGCACTGGCCGAGGTAGTTCGCCGGCCGCGTGAGGAAGCTCGGGATCGGCGAGGCCTCGTCGATCTCGGCGAGCGCCGGCGCGGGCACCGCCACGCCCGGCAGCAGCAACGCGTCGAAGCGCTTGAACCATTCGTTGAAGCCGTGCCGGCGCGCGGCCATGGTGCGCAGCGTCTCGGCGTACTCGCCCGGCGCCAGCCCGCGCGCGATGCCAAGGCGCGCGCGCGTCGGCTCGCCGATCGGCTGCTTCGGGTCCTCGATCCAGGCGCGGTGCAGGGAGAAGCCCTCCGAGGCGATGATGTTGCCGGTGGCGCGCGCAAGCTCGAAGTACCACTCAGGCAGGCGCACCGGCAGGATTTCCGCGCCGAGGCGCTCGAGCCGCTTGGCGGTGTCCTGCCACGCCGCGAGCACCGCCGGGTGCATGAATTCGGGAAGCTGCGTCGCCTCGGGCATCGCGATGCGACGCTGCGACAGCTTTTCCGGCTCGAGCCGCGCCGGCAGGTCGAGCAGCGGCTGGGCGAGGGTGGAGGCATCGCGCACATCCGGCGCGGCGAGCGCGCGCAGCATCTCGGCGCAATCGTCCACCGATCGGCCCATCGGACCGATGGTGTCCAGCGTCCAAGAGAGCAGCCCGGTGCCGTGCAGGCTGATGCGGCCGTGCGTGATCTTGAGGCCGACCAGACCGTTGAACGCACAGGGCACGCGCACCGAACCGCCGGTGTCGCTGCCGATGCCCATCGGCGCGAGGCCGGCGGCGACCGCGACCGCGGTGCCGCTGGAGGAGCCGCCGGGCACGCGGTGCGTGGCGGCGTCCCACGGGTTCTTCGGCGTGCCCATCTGCGTGTTGCTGCCCCAGGCGCCGAAGGCAAACTCGACCATGTGCGTCTTGCCCAGCGGAATCATGCCGGCAGTGAGCAAGCGTTCGACCGTGGCGCAGGTGGTGTCGGCGACGCGCGCCTTCCACATGCGCGAACCCACCGTGCCGATGCGCCCGGCGATGTCGCAGAGGTCCTTCAGCGCAACCGGCAGGCCGTGCAGCGGCCCGAGCGGCAGGCCCGCGGCGCGCGCGCGGTCGGCGCCGTCGGCAAGCGCGCGCGCTTCGTCGGCGTACACCTCGACGAAGGCGTGCAGGGTGTCGTTGTGCCGGTCGATGCGTGCGAGGTGCGCGTCGACGATCTCCCGGCTGGAGGTCTTCGCGCCGCGCAGCAGCGCAGCCTGCTCGGCGAGCGTGAGGTCGGTGAGTTCGATGGCGGTTCTCCCTGTGGAGGCGGCATGGTCGCCGTGGCGCGGCAGCGCTGTCAATGCCGGTTCGCCTGCGGCAACAGCGAAAAAGGGGTCTGACCCCTTTTCGAGCGTTCCTGCCCTCAGGCGCCGTTCGCGGGCCCGGCCGTACCGACGACCGCCTCGGTGCGGACGATCGCGTGTTCGCGCTCGGCAGACAGGCGCGCAAGCTCGGGGTCGGCGCGGTATCGGTCGAAGGCCGCGGCGTCAGGGAATCGCAGCAGGTGGATCTCGAACGGGCCGGTGGCGCCGGCCGGCTGTGCGCATCGAATCGTCCGCTCCATGATGCCGCCATGGCGCGCCATGATGCGCGCCGCCTTGCGCTCGTAGGCTTCGAACGCCGGGATGCGCTCGGGGTCCACCCAAAGGCTGGCAAGGACTTCGATCTGGTTCACTGAAGGGACTCCGTCGCGGAAAAAGGGGTCTGACCCCTTTTCTGAGGCTGCGGTGGCATGTTTGCCGCGTGACGGCCCGGGTGTCAACGCCGGTTCGCGTGCGCGTCGCAATCGCGATTGACGCCCCGCTTGCGCCGCCGATAATGGCGCCATGGCATTCGAGCTCGTGATTCGCGGCGGCAAGGTGTTCACCGCCGGCAAGACCCTCGAATGCGACATCGGCGTGCGCGACGGGCGCATCGCGGCGCTGGGCGAGAGCCTCGAGGGCGAACGCAGCCTCGATGCCCGCGGCAAGCTGGTGCTGCCCGGCGGCGTCGACAGCCATTGCCACGTCGAGCAGGTGTCCTCCTTCGGCGTCATGTGCGCCGACGACTTCCATTCGGCGACCGTCTCGGCGGCCTACGGCGGCACCACCACCATCGTGCCCTTCTGCGCGCAGCATCGCGACGATTCGCTGGCTGCCGTGCTGGCCGACTACCACCAGCGCGCGAGAACGAAGGCGGTGATCGACTACGGCTTTCACCTGATCATCGCCAACCCCGACGCGCAGACGCTCGAAACCGACCTGCCGGCCGCCATTAATTCTGGGATCCGTTCGTTCAAGATCTTCATGACCTACGACCGCATGCGCCTGATGGACGAGCAGATCCTCGACGTCATGGCGGCGGCGCGGCGCGACGGCGCACTGGTCATGGTGCATGCCGAGAACCACGGCATGATCTCCTGGCTGGCCGGCCGCATGATCGGGCAGGGCAATACCCTGCCGCGCTACCACGCGATCTGCCACACCCGCGGCTCGGAGGCCGAGGCGATCCAGCGCGTGGTGACGCTCGCCGAACTGGTCGACTGCCCGATCCTCATCGTGCACGTGTCCACGCCCGAGGGGATCGAGGCGATCCGCCAGGCGCGCGGGCGCGGCGTTAAGGTCTACGGCGAAACCTGCCCGCAGTACCTGTTCCTTACCGCCAGGGACATCGACATCGGCCTCGCCGGCGCGGCGTTCTGCTGCTCGCCGCCGCCGCGCGACGCTGCGGCGCAGGCCGCCTGCTGGCAGGGGCTGAAGGACGGCAGCCTGCAGGTCTACGCCTCGGACCACGCGCCCTATCGCATGGACGCGGGCGGCAAGCTGCCGAAAGGCGAGGCCACCACCTTCAAGGAGATGGCCAACGGCGTGCCGGGGCTCGAGTTGCGGCTGCCGCTGCTCTTCACCTTCGGCGTGCAGGCCGGGCGGCTGACGCTGGAAGAGTTCGTCCGGCTCACCGCCACGCGGCACGCCGAGATCTACGGCCTCGCGCCGCGCAAGGGTGCGATCGCGGTGGGCGCGGACGCCGACCTCGCGATCTGGGACACCGAGAAGAAGGTGCGCATCACGCGCGACCTGGTGCACGACCGGACCGGCTACACGCCTTATGAAGGGCGCGAACTCACCGGCTGGCCGGTGACCGTGGTGTCGCGCGGCGAGGTGATCGTCGAGGACGGCGTGCTGAAGGCCGCGCGCGGCCGCGGACAGTTCATCGCGCGCGGTCGCAGCGAGGCGACCGAGCCGCTCGGCCGGCAGGTGCCGGAGATGGCGCAACTCTCGGCGTGGAACACGCCCCTGAAACTCTAGCGAACACGGAATCCCGCATGGCCAGACACTTGAAGATCGCCGCGGCCCAGCTCGGCCCGCTTCATCGTTCGGACACCCGCGCAGACGCCACGCGACGCCTGCTCGCGCTCCTGCGCGAGGCGCATGCCATGGGCGCGAAGTTCGTGGTGTTCCCGGAACTCGCCTTCACCACCTTCTTCCCGCGCTGGTGGATGGAGGACCAGGCCGAGGTCGATCGCCGCTACTTCGAGGCGGCGCTGCCCTCGGCCGCGACGCAGCCGTTGTTCGACGAGGCGAAGAAACTCGGCATCGGCTTTTACATCGGTTATGCGGAACTGGCGAAGGAAGGCGGCCTGCTGCGCCGCTTCAACACCGCGGTGCTGATCGGCCCGGACGGGTCGCTGGTGGGCAAGTACCGCAAGGTGCACCTGCCGGGCCACGCCGAGCACAAACCGGAGGCCGCCTTCCAGCACCTGGAGAAGAAGTACTTCGAGGTCGGCGACCTCGGTTTTCGCGTCTGGCGCTACCTCGACACCATCACCGGCATGCTGATCTGCAACGACCGGCGCTGGCCCGAGGCGTTTCGCGTGCTGGCGCTGCAGGGCGCGGAGATCGTCGCGCTCGGCTTCAACACGCCGACCGAGAACCTGCACTACCCGGAGCCGCCGGCGCTGCGCGTGCACCACCACCTGATCATGGCGCAGTCGATGGCGTTCCAGAACGCGACCTGGCTCATCGAGACCGCGAAGTGCGGGGTGGAGGACGGCTTTCGCATGTTCGGCCATTCGCTGATCGTCGCGCCCACCGGCGAGATCGCGGTGAAGAGCCAGACCGAGGAAGACGAAGTCATCTGCTGCAACTGCGACATCGACCTCGCGGCGAACCTGAAGCGCACCATGTTCAACTTCGCCGCCCACCGGCGGCCGGAGCACTACCGGATGATCGTCGAGCGCACCGGCGCCGAGGTGACGCCGGCGAACGAACCGTAAAAAGGGGTCAGACCCCTTTCTCAGCGAAGCCCAGGCTATTCAATCACTTGCTTGCGCGAAAAAGGGGTCTGACCCCTTTTTTGCAGGCGCGCGAGGGTTGCGTCGCACAGGGTGTCGACCGCGGCCTCCGGGTAGGGCGAAATGCAGCTGACGTTGATCTCGCACAGCACGTAGCTGTCTTCGCCCTCGGCGGTCTTCGGGCCGAGCAGGAAGTCGCAGTCCCACAGGAGCGGCAGTTCTTCGGTATCGATCGCGAGCAGCTTCTGCGCCGCCGGCACCCACTCGGCTTCCAGCGTCTGCTTGAGCGCCTGGAATTCCGGCTTGTCCGGCGGGTGGTACAGGCGCGGACCGGGTTGCGGCGCTTCGCTCGGCCTGGCGCCCGGCGGCGCGGGATAGAGGGCGTTCACCGCCTGATGCCCGAATCCGGCGACCCGGTCCCCAACCAGATAGCAGCGAATCATCCCCTCGGGGAGGCGCGGCTGGTAGGCCTGGTCGATCATGCGGCCGCCTCCGGCAAAGTAGGGCGCGCAGCGCTCGAGGAAGGCGCCGAGCGTGAGGTTCTCCTCCTGGCTGCCGCGTTTCGCGTGGCGCACGCGCAGCACCGTGTCCGGTGTCGGCACGACGCGCGCGCCGCCTTCCGCCTTCTCCGCATCCGCGACGGACAATTGCAGCTTCCAGATGCCGTCGCCGCCGTTGCCGCGGTACTGCTTGAGCACCCGCGCCTTGCCGAGCGCCAGCTGCGCCGGCAGTTCGGCCTTCATCTGCACCGGGCTTGCATAGAGGCGGGTGTCGCATCCCCAGCCCATGCTGCGCGTGCTGTGCAGCACTTCCTTGGTGCCGAGCTTGAGGATGACGTCCGGGTGGGTGCTGACCAGGATGCCTTTGGAGGCGACCTCGCGCAGCAGGGCGTCGAGCACCGCGCGGTCGCGCCCGTCCTCGACCGGGTTGACCCAGACCAGCACCGCGTCGACCCGCAGGAGTTGGCGTTTCACATCATCGCGGACCGTATCGTGCCAGACGGCGGGCTCGGCCATCGTGCCTCGTGCGGCAAAGGCCTTGATCAGGTCCTGGAAGCGGCAGTTTTCGCGCGTGACGGTTTCCCGTGCCTCCGGCGTGCCGGCGTAGAGAATGGCAACGCGTTTCGGTTGATCGTGTTTCATGTCGTGTTCCCTCTTCATCCGGGATCGCGCACCGAACCTGACGCCCGGGCACGCCCCTGCAGATCATCGAACGACAATGCCGCAGGCGAGGGAATGAACAGGGTGCCCGCGCCGGCATGCACTGCTTGCAGGATTGGACGGGGCACCGTCTTGGAGGGATGAATTCCGGGGGTCCTGCTGACCCCCGCGCGGGAGGTTACGCCCGGGAATCGCGGGATGCAACAGCCAACAAAGGGGTCAGCCCCCTTTTTATGGTCACGAAGGCGAATAGCCGCGCTGCTCGAGGTCTGCGTGGACGCGGCTCGAGGAGTGGCGTTGCATGCCGAAGGACCGGGCGCGCACGATGTCGATGGGGCGGGCGATGCGCTTCTGCTCGGTGAGGCCGCTATCAGTCATTCCTTTCCGGTTCGCATGTGGACGGGGTGCCGGGTGAGGTGACTGACGTAGTGCGCCTGGTTCCCTGTCGCCTAGCGTGCCGCCCCGGCGTCTTCGACGATCATGTCGGCAGCCTTCTCGGCGACCATCAGGACCGCGGCATTGATGTTGCCCGAGGGCATGGTCGGCATGACCGAGGCGTCGACCACGCGCAGGCCCGCGAGTCCGCGCACCGCCAGCCGCGCGTCCACCACCGCCAGCGGATTGCCCTCAGGCCCCATCGCGCAGGTGCCCATCACGTGGTAGGTGGTGGCGCCGGTCCCGCGGGCATAGTCGAGCAGGTCGTCATCGCTGCGGCAATGGTTGCCGGGTTTCGTTTCCTGTTCGCGGTATTTCGCAAATGCCGCAGCCTCGCCGATGCGACGCGCAACGCGCAGGCCGCCAAGCAACACCTCGCGGTCCCCCTGCTCGGCGAGGAAGTTCGGCCGGATCTTCGGCGCGTCGCGCAGGTCGGGCGAGCCGACATGGATGCTGCCGCGGCTCTCCGGCCGGCACTGGTAAACGCCGATCGTCATGCCGGGTTCGGCATCGAACCTGCGCGTGTTGGCATCGAAGCTGCCATGCGCGAAGAACAGCTGACAATCCGGCGTCTCGAGATCGGGGCGGCTGCGGATGAAGCCATGGCCGATGCCCGCGGTGTAGGTGAGCACGCCGCGCCGGCCGAAGGCATAGCGCAGCACCTCGATCGCAAGCCGCCAGCCGCGGGTGCCCTCGTTCAGCGTGATCGGTTGATTGATGCGCCAGCTCAGGCGCGCGGCGTAATGGTCGCGATAGTTCTCGCCGACCCCGGGGAGCGCGTGCCGCACCTCGATGCCGTGGTGTTGCAGCAGTTCCGGCTGGCCGACGCCGGAGAGTTCCAGCAGCTGCGGCGACTGCACCGCGCCTGCGCTGAGGATCACCGACCGGCCGGCCCTCGCTTCGACGACTTGCCCGCCCTGTTCGTACTCGACGCCGATGACCCGCTTGCCCTCGAACAGCAGCCGCCGCGCGCGCGCGTGCGTGCGCACTTCAAGGTTCGGGCGCTTGCGGGCCGGGGCGAGGTAGGCCGTGGCGGCGCTGACGCGCTCGCCGTTGCGCTGCGTGACCTGGTAGTAACCGAAGCCGTCCTGGCGCTCGCCGTTGTAGTCCGGGTTGCGCGGGTGCCCGGTCTCAACGCCGGCCTCGATGAAGGCGTCGATCAGTTCGTGGCGTTCGCGCATGTCGGCGACGTTCAGCAGGCCGTCTTCGCCGCGCAGCGCGTCGCCGCCGCGCTCGAAGCGCTCGGTCTTCTTGAAGTAGTGTAAGACGTCGTCGAACGACCAGCCCGTGTTGCCGAGCGCGCGCCAGGTGTCGTAGTCGAGCCGCTGGCCGCGCACCTGCAGCATGCCGTTGATCGAACTCGAGCCGCCGATCACGCGCCCGCGCGGAATCGGGATGCGCCGGCCTTTCACGTTGTCTTCGGGTTCGGTTTCGAAGTGCCAGTTCAGTTGGGGGTGCGCGAGCAGCTTCTGGAAGCCGGCGGGGATCCTGATCCAGAGGTTGGTCGCTTCGCCGCCGGCTTCAAGCAGCAGCACCTTCGTGTCGGGGTTCGCGCTCAGGCGGTTGGCGAGCACGCAGCCGGCGGAGCCGGCGCCGATGATGATGTAGTCGTGGGGCATGCGGCAGTATGGCAGCGGGGTGGGAGGTTGCGGTGTTGTTTCAGGTATTTGGGGAACCGAGCTTGGCCCCTTACGTCCCCAGCCCGCCACCCGACCCATGATTTTCCAAGTCGGGAACATCCCCCCCTTACCGGCACCCTACAGTGAAGGCCACCTCCCCACCCACCCCTCACTCGCCTCATACAAGGCCCCGACCCTCAGCACCGATGCCTCATCCCGCACCCGCCCGACGATCTGCATCCCCACCGGCAACCCGTCCGCCCCGAACCCGCAGGGCAAGGTCATGGCCGGATGGCCGGTGATGTTGAACGGCATGGTGTACGGGAACCAGTTGTTCCGCAGTTCCCCGACGACCACATCGTCGATCGAGATCGGATCGAACAGGTCTTGATCGACCGGCAGGGCAGTGCGCGACAAGGTCGGTGTCACGAAGACATCACAGCGCTCGAACCAGCCCTGCACGCGACGAAACAGGTCGGTGCGCGCGAACATTCCCTTCTGGTAGTCCTCCGCCGACCACTCGGAACCGGCCGATGCCTGCCTCAAGAAAGCCGGCGAGAGCTTGGACGCATGCACCCGGATCATTTCGGAGAAGCGCGCCTTCCAGCTCGCATGGTTGATGACGCGCCAGATCGGTTCCATCGCCGGCACGGTTTCGCGCAGTTCAACCAGCTCCGCGCCAAGTGACTCCAGCCGACGCAACGCCGCCTCGAACGCCGCGCGCACATCCCGCGATACCACAGTATTCCCCAGTGTCATCGACCACAGCACCCGCGTGCCCTTCAAGTCGCCCTCAGGACGCGCAGCCTCAAGGTAGTCCTGCGGTGCCAGCCCGATCGACCAGGGGTCGCTCGCATCCGCGCCCGCCATCGCAGTCAATTGCAGCGCCGTATCCGCCACGGTGCGCGACAGCGGCGTCACGTAGGTGTACATGCCGAACACGTCCTGCACCTGGCTGTGCGGGATGGTGCCGAGCGACTGTTTCAGCCCCACCAGCCCGCAGCAGGCCGCCGGGATGCGCGTCGAGCCGCCGCCGTCGGTGGCGATGCCGAGAGGGCCCAGCCCGGCCGCGACCGCCGCCGCGGCGCCGCCGCTGGAGCCGCCACAGGTGCGTTCCACATCCCAGGGATTGCAGGAACGCCCGAACAGCGGCGAATCGGTGAGCGCCTTGGTGCCGAACTCGGGCGTGGTGGTCTTGCCCAGCAGGATGCCGCCGGCAGCACGCATGCGCGCCGCAGAGACCGCATCGTCCTCCGGCACATGGTCCTTGTAGACCACCGAGCCGTAGGTGGTGCGCACCCCGGCGGTGTTGACGAGGTCCTTCACCGCGTAGGGCACGCCGTGCAGCAGTCCCAGCGTCTCGCCCTTCATCACCGCGGCTTCGGCGGCCTTCGCCTGCGCGAGCGCCGATTCGTGGCAGACGGTGATGAAGGCGTTCAGCGTCGGTTGCAGCGCATCCACCCGCGCAAGCACCGCCTGCGTCACCTCCACCGGGGACACCTCGCGCG
>DATCYZ010000037.1:0-18219 GCA_036526195.1 Burkholderiales bacterium | reverse complement strand
CGCCGTAGCGGTAGGCCCGGCCGCCGGCGCCGACCTCGGCAAGCCGCGCCGCCACCAGCTTCAGCACCTGGTCGCCGATATCGTGGCCGTGGGTGTCGTTGAACTTCTTGAAGTGGTCGACGTCGACCATGGCGATCGCGTACTTCGCGCCGAGCGCGCGCATGCGCTCGTCGAGCGCCCGTCGGCCCGGCAGCCCGGTGAGCTCGTCGTGGAAGGCGAGCCGGTAGGATTCCTGCAGGGCGGCCGCGAGCAGCGTCGCGCCCGCCGCGCTCATGAAGGCGGCGAACACCACCGAGTTCTCGGAAAAGCTGCAGGCGATGTAGAACGCCACCAGCGCGCCCGCCTTGCCGGACTCGAGCGGCCCGAAGCGCGGCCAGCACCGCCAAACCGCGGCGCCGAAGGCGGCGGCGAAGGCCAGGCGCCCAAGCAGCGGCACCGGTTGCGAACGCAGCGCCCAGTGGCCGAACAGCGCGCGCCAGTCCTCGACCGGCGCGGCGGCCGCGGGCGAGGCGGCGAACCAGGCCACCAGCACCGCCTGCAGCACGATCAGCAGGATCCACGGCCAGGTGGTCGACAGGCCGGCGCCGCGCTCGGGCAGCGCGAGCGAGGCGAACACGTTCAGCGGCACCAGCACCGCGATCGCCAGCAGCGTGGCGTGCGCCGCCACGGCGCCCGGCCCGTAGGCGACGATCTCGACGTAGCCGGCGTAGGCGGCGAGCAGCGCGAGCGCCATGACGAAGGCGCGGCCGCGGTTGAACCACAGCGTCACCCCGGCCGCGGCCACCAGCATCACGTAGGGGCCGATGAGCTTCAGGCCGGCGAGCGAGGGCGGCAGGCGCGGCCCGGCGAGCGCCGCGAGGCCGGCGAGCGCGATGAAGGCGATCGGCACCGCGAGGGGTTGCAGCACGGCAAACGGCTTCAGCGCGGCGCGCAGCGCCGTCGGGCCGCGCGAAACTTCCGCCGTGTCGGCCTTCACCTTACGTGCCGAAACGGTCCGGCCTGAAGCCGATGTCGCACAGCTTGCCGCGCTGGGCGCGCTTGCCTGAGTACTCCTTCAGGGCTTTCGCATCCAGCGTCGCGTTCGCGCGATTCTTGCGCCGCACGCCCGAGACCACCAGCGATTTTCCGTCGGTCGGCACCGCGCCGGCCAGCGTGACCTTGTCGGGCAGCGCGATCAGCTGCACGCCGACGCCGCCGTTCGAGCGCTCAGGCAACTCGTCGACGGGGAAGACCAGCAATCGCGCATCCGAGGACAGCGCCGCGACGGCCTTCTCGGCCTCGACGCGCGCCGGCGCAAGCGCGGCCGCGCCCGGCTGCACCGTCATGAAGTCCTTGCCCTGCCGCGTCTTCGAGACGAGGTCGCCCAGCTTGCAGAGGAACCCGTGGCCGGCGCTCGACTGCATCAGCAGGCGCTGCTCCGGCGCGAGCAAGGCGAGCCAGACGATGTCATCCGAACCGAGGTTGACCAGCGAATTCACCGGCACCCCGTCGCCGCGCCCGGCGGGAATCGCCGCGGCGTCGATGCTGAAGCTGCGGCCTGCCGACGAGAGCACGATGAGCTCGCCCGTGGTGCTGCACTCGATCGCCTGCAAGGCGCCGTCGCCGTCCTTGAAGGACAGCGTGGACAGGTCCACCCCGTGCCCGCTGCGCGCGCGGATCCAGCCCTTTTTCGAGAGCACCACGGTGATCGGTTCCTCGAGCACCGCGCGCTCGACGTTCGCGCGCGCCTCGGGCTTGATCAGGGTTCGGCGCGCGTCGCCGTACTTCTTCGCGTCCTCGTCGAGCTCGCCGACCACCAGCTTCTGCAGCGCCTTTTCGTCCTCGAGGATCGCCTTCAGGCCCTTGCGCTCGGCTTCCAGGGCCTTTCTTTCGTCGTTCAGCTTCACGCCGTCGAGCCGCGTCAGCTGGCCGAGGCGCAGGTTGACGATGTCCTCGGACTGGCGCTCGGTGAACTTCCACTTTTCCTGAAGCTTCATGCGCGCCTCGGCCTGGTCGTCGCAGCCGCGGATCAGCTTGATGATCTCGTCGATGTGCGCAAACGCCAGCAACCGACCGAGCACGATGTGCAGGCGCGCCTCGCAGTTCGACAGGCGGTGCTCGGTGCGCCGGCGCACGGTGCGGGTGCGGAACTCGGTCCATTCGCGCAGGATCTCGACGATGCCCTTGGTCTCGGGCAGGCCGTCCAGCCCCAGCCAGGTGAGGTTGATCGCGCTGCGGGTCTCGAGCGAGGTATGCACCAGCAGCGAGGCCATGGTCTCCTCGGGGTTCTGGCGCGAGCTGCGCGGCTCGATCACCAGGCGCAGCTTCGACTTGCGGTCGGACTCGTCGCGCACCGCGTCGACCTGGTCGAGGATGAACTGCCGAAGCCGCTTTTGCTCCTGGTTCGTTTCCTTCTTGCCGGTGGCCGGGCGCGGGTTCACCAGCGCCTCGATCTCCTCCAGCACCTGCCGGCACGACACGCCGTGCGGCAGTTCGGTGATCACCAGGCGCCACTGCCCGCGCGCGAGCGTCTCAACCGTCCAGCGCGCGCGCAGCGCGATCGAGCCGCGCCCGGTCTCGTAGGCCGCGCGCAGTTCCTCGGGCGGCGAGATGATCTGCCCGCCACCGGGAAAGTCCGGTCCCGGCAGGCGCTCGAGCACATGGTCCACCGTCGCCTTCGGGTGGCGCAGCACGTAGGCTGCGGCGGCCGCGACTTCCTTCAGGTTGTGCGAGGGGATGCGGGTGGAAAAACCCACCGGGATGCCGAAGGAGCCGTTCAGAAGCCCGAAGGGCAGCCGTGCCGGCAGCAGCACCGGCTCCTCGAACTTGCCGTCGTAGTTCTTGATGAAGTCGACCGTGCCTTCGCCGATCTCGCCGAGCATCAACTCGGCGATCTTCGCCAGGCGCGCCTCGGTGTAGCGGTAGGCGGCCGCCGAATCGCCGTCGCGCGAGCCGAAGTTGCCCTGGCCCTCGATCAGCGGGTAGCGCATCGAGAAGGGCTGGGCGAGGTGCACCATCGCCTCGTAGGTGGAGGAATCGCCGTGCGGGTGGTACTTGCCGAGCACCTCGCCGACGAAGCGCGCGCACTTGGCGAAGCCCTGCGCGCCGGTGTCGCCCATGGCGTAGAGGATGCGCCGCTGCACCGGCTTCAGGCCGTCGGCCACCTCGGGCAGCGCGCGCGACTTGACGGTGGACACCGCGTAGCCGAGGTAGGCCTTCGAGGCGTGCTGCTCGATCGGCGAGGCGTCGTCGCCGTTGTCGGTGGTGAACAGGTCCGGGGTATGCGTGTCGTCCATGGTCTACTCGAAGAGGTCGCGTTGCTTGCCGGCCACGGAAACGGCGTACTCCACCGCCGCCTTGGCCTTTTTCAGGTCATCCGCCTGGCCGGCACGGCCCGCGGCTTCCCACTCGTATTTTCCGCGCGGGTGGATGAAGTGCCCGGCAAGCCGCGTCACCTTGCCGAGCTTCGCCTTGCCCTGCCAGAGCACGTGGCCCTGGTAGCCGCGCTCCCACACCGGTTTCGTTCGTGCGCTCTTCTTCCTCTTGCGCGTGGCCATGCCGACCTCCCGAACACAAATGGGGTCTGACCCCTTTTTCCGCTATCTCATCCGTCGTTCCGAATGGAGAAAAAAGGGGTCAGACCCCTTTTCAGATATCTGCCTCCACCGTCCTCCAGTGTTCGCGCATCCAGTTCCTGCGCCCCTCGGCTTCGCCGGAATCCATCAGCAGCTCGAAGGTCTTCTTCGCTTCGGCCATGGCGCCCGGGTCGAGTTGCATGCGCACCAGGCGCCGCGTGTCGGGGTTCATGGTGGTTTCCCAGAGCTGCTCGGGGCTCATCTCGCCCAGGCCCTTGAAGCGCGAGATGTCCCAGGCGCCCTCCTTCACCTTTTCCTTCCGCAGGCGGGCGAGGCTCTCGTCGAGTTCCTCCTCGTCCAGGCAGTACAGCCGCCGCGCCGGCTTGCCCTTGCCCTTGCCCTGCGAGGGTACTTCCACCTTGAACAGCGGCGGCTGGGCGACGTACAGGTGCCCGCTCTCGACCAGCTTCGGGCAGTGCATGAAGAAGAAGGTCAGCAAGAGCGCCTGGATGTGGCCGCCGTCGACATCGGCGTCGGTCATCAGCACCACCTTGCCGTAGCGCAGGCCGCCGAGTTCCGGGGCATCCTGCGCCCCGTGCGGGTCGACGCCGATGGCGGTGGCGATCGCCTGCAGTTCCTTGTTGGCGAGCACCGTGCGGCTGTCCTTCGACATGGTGTTCAGCACCTTGCCGCGCAAGGGCAGGATGGCCTGCGTGTCCTTGTCGCGCGCTTCCTTGGCCGAGCCGCCGGCGGAGTCGCCCTCAACGAGGAAGAGTTCGTTGCGGCCCACCTCGCCCGAGGCGCAATCGACCAGTTTGCCTGGCAGCGTGGCGATGCCCGAGCCCTTCTTCCTCTCGACCTTCTTGCCGCGCGACAGGCGCGCGTTCGCCTGCTCGATGGCGAGCTCGACGATCTTTTTGCCGTCCTCGGGATGCTCGTTCAGCCAGAGCTCGAACGCATCCTTGACGCAGAGCTCAAGCAGCTTCGCGGCATGCCGGGTGGTGAGCTTTTCCTTGGTCTGGCCGTGGAATTGCGTGCGCACGATGCGCGCCGAGAGCGTGAAGCAGGCGCGCTGCCAGACGTCGTCGGCGATCAGCTTCACGCCCTTGGGCGCGAGCGCGCGGGTGTCCATGAAGGCGGTGACCGCGCCGAAGATGCCGGAGCGAAAGCCCGCCTCGTGGGTGCCGCCCGAGCGCGTCGGGATCAGGTTGACGTGGCTGTCGGCGAAGGTCTCGCCCTCGGTGACCCAGCCCAGGGCCCAGGCCGCGCCCTCGCCGGTGTCGATCTCCGAAAACTCGGCCGCGGCCTTCTCGTCGAAGAACTTCTCGCCGGCAAAGAGCGGCGCCACCAGCTCGCGCCCGGCGAGCATGAACTCGAAGTACTGCGCCATGCCGCGTTCGTAGACCCAGGACTTCTCCTCACGGCCCTCGACGCGCAGCACGGTGACCAGGCCCGGCAACAGGTAGGCCTTGGAGCGGACCAGGTGCTCAAGCTCGGCGAGCGGCACCTGCGGCGAGTCGAAGTACTTCGCGTCCGGCCACAGGCGCACCAGGGTGCCGGTGCCGCGGCGCTCCTTCAGCTTCTCGCTTTTCAGCTTCTGCGCGAGTTCGCCGCCCTCGAAGGCGAGCGTGTGGCGCGCGCCGTTCCTGAACACGCTGACCTCGAGCCGTTTCGAGAGCGCGTTCGACACCGCCACCCCGACCCCGTGCAGGCCGCCGGAGATGTGGTACACGCCCTCGCCCGACTTCGCGAACTTGCCGCCGGCGTGCAGCATGGAAAACGCCACCTCGACCGCGGGCTTCTTCTCCTCCGGGTGCATGTCCACCGGGATGCCGCGGCCCTCGTCCTCGACCTCGAAGGAGCCGTCCTTGTGCACCGACACCGTGATGCGGCGGCCGAACCCGGCCAGCGCCTCGTCGATCGCGTTGTCGATGACTTCCTGCACGATGTGCAGCGGGTGCACCGTGTGCGTGTACATGCCGGGCATGCGCCGCACCGGCTCCAGGCCTTTCAGGGCCTGGATGGCGGAGGCGTCGTAGGCCGCTTGTCTTGCCATGTGAATACTCTATCCCTAGTGGATGGCGGGGTCTTGATCCCCATATATTGTAGTCGTGCGCGCCCGGAGGGGCGCAAGCAGGGCCGGCCGGACCCGCGCCCGGGGCCAGCGCCGAGGTCGCAGCCCAGCGGACTTCAGCCCAGTGTGAAGTGGAATGTCGCGCCGGCGTTCAGCGCGGACTCGACCCGGATCTGCCCGCCGTGGCGCTCGATGATGCTGTGCACGATGGCGAGGCCAATCCCGGTGCCCTCGAACTCGTGCGTCGCGTGCAGGCGCTGGAACGGCTTGAACAGTCGGTCCGCGTAGCGCATGTCGAACCCGGCGCCGTTGTCACGCACGAACCACAGCGTCTCCCCGTCCACCGTCTCGGCGCCGAGCTCGATGCGTGCATGCGCCGCCCGCCCGGTGAACTTCCATGCGTTGCCGAGCAGGTTGGTGAGCGCGATTCCGAGCAGCCGTTCATCGGCATGCGCCGGCAGGACCGCCGGCACGAGGAACTCGACGCTGCGACCCGGCGCCTGCGCGGCCAGGTCGCCGACGATCCGCCGGCCGATGTCCGCAAGGTCGATCCTGCGCCGAACAAGCGCGTCGCGCGACACGCGCGCAAGCCGCAGCAGGTCGTCGATCAGCGCCTTCATCTGCCGCGCCGAGCCGCGGATTCGCGCCAGGTGCGCGCGCGCCTCGGGGTCCAGGCGATCGGTGGCGGCCTCCTCGAGCAGCGCACCGAAGCCGTCGATGGCGCGCAGCGGCGCCGAGAGGTCGTGCGACACCGTGTAGCTGAAGGCCTCCAGGTCGCGGTTGGCGCGCTCGAGCGCCGCGGTGCGCTCCGACACCCGTTCTTCCAGACGCTGGTTGGCGGCGCGAACCTCGCGCTCGGCCTGCGCACGCTCGGAGAGGTCGGTCCCAGTGGCGACAAGGTAGCGTTCGCCGCCGGAATCCCAGCGGCGCGCGGACCAGACGTAGGGCACGCGCGCGCCGTCCTTCGCAATGAGGTCGCATTCGAGCGAACCGGCGCCTTCACGGTAGGCGGTGCGTGCCGCCTCGACCAGGCGCGCCCGGTCTTCGGCGGCGATCAGCTGCTGCACGGTCATGCCGCGCAGTTCCTCCGGCGTACAGCCGGTCACGCGCTCGGTGTTTGCATTCCAGTGCGCGAGGCGGCCGCCGCGGGCGACCAGCAGGAACAGGCCCGGCTGCGCCGCGACGAGCGCCTCGGAAAACGCACGCGCGCGCGCCGAGGCCTGCTCGGCCTGCCTGCGCGCCGCGGCATCCGCGCGCGCCGCGGTGATGTCGGTGTTGGCGCCCGAAAAGCGCACCGCGCGTCCCTGGGCGTCACGCACCGCCTGGCCGCGCGAACGCACCCAGCATTCGCTGCCGTCCGCTGCGCGCAGCCGGTACTCGATCGCGTAGGGCTCACCGTCCTCCAGGTGCCGGCGCACCGCCTCCGCGACCCGCGCCCGGTCCCCGGCATGCATGCGCGCCTCGTACCAGGCGCGGTCGGTCACCGGCTCACTGAACCCCTCGCCGAGGAATTCGCGCATGCGCGGCGACATGTAGTAGCGGTCGTTGCGCAGGTCCCAGTCCCAGATGGCGTCGCTCGAGCCCTTGATGGCGTGGTACAGGCGCGCTTCGTTCTCGCGCAGCGCCAGCTCGGTGCGCTTGCGGTCGTCGATGTCGACCACCACCCACACCCTGTCCGGGCCCGGATTGGCGGCGTCCGCGGGGGCGCCGCTCACCAGGAACCAGGCCTGGCTGCCATCGGCGCGACGCAGCAGGAGCTCGCGCTGCATCAGGACGCCGTCCGCGTCCGCGCCCGCGCCCGGGCTTGCGCCCCGGCCCGGGCCCGGCTCGCCGATCAGGCTTGCGATCCTGCGACCGTTGAGTTCGGCCGGGCCGTAGCCGAGCTGTTCCGAGAATCGCCGGTTGCAGGAGGAAATGACGCCCTGCTTCAGCCGCACGATGCCGGCCACCGCATTGTCGAAGACCGCGCGCTGTTGCTCGAGCAGCGCCGCCACGCGCTCGTTCACCGCCCGCTCGGCGCTGATGTCGGTGATGGTGCCGCACAGGCGGGTCACGCGTCCGTCCGGCGCGCGCACCGCGGCGCCGCGCGCCCGCACCTACAGGTAGCCGCCGTCGGTGCGGCGCAGGCGATGCTCTACGACGAGCGGCTCGCCCGCCTCGAAATGCAGGCGCAGCACTTCGTCCACGCGGGCGCGATCCTCGGGGTGGATCAGTTCGCGGAAGATCTCGCGCCGCTCGGGCAGGCCGTCCGCCGAGAACCCGAGCATCGCCTTGAGGCGGGCGGACAGGTAATGCCGGTCGCGCAGGAAGTCCCAGTCGAACACGCCGTCCTCGGTGCCCTCGACCACGCGCGCATAGCGCGCTTCGCTTTCGCCAAGCGCGGCCTCGGCGCGCTGCAGGCTCGCGCGCGCAGCGCCTTCAAGGCGGGCAAGGTCGCGCCTGAACAGGCCCACGATCCACAGCATGATGAGCGCGGCCAGCACCATGCCGCCCACCGTGACGGCAATGAGTTGCAGGCGAAGCGAGGGCGCGATCTCGGCGGCATCCGGGAGCAGCAGCGTGAACACCGCGGCGGCGGCCACCAGCAGCGGCCCGCCGAGGGCCGCCAGCAGCATGCGCTCGCGCAACCAGCGTGGCCGCGGCACTGCCGCGGACGCATTGACGGGTACGACGGGCAGCGAGTGGGCCATGGGCGGGCGATTTCAGGGGGGAACGGATGGGTTTCGACCCGCCCCGCATCGACTTTAGGAGGGGATGGTCCGGGCCGATGCAAACTTGCGAAAAGCTTCTCCAGTGAAACTTTTCGAAGCGTTCACAACCACTTGTATTTATACAGACAGTTTCAGTGGATACCCATTGGCCTGATGATCCGGGTCAAGTTTTCGACGGGTGGTTTCACATTGCGGGCGCAAAGGGGAAATCCGCCTTTATGTCGAGTGTCGCCGCCCGCTTCGAAACCTGGGGATTCGATGCCCCGCCCCGGCAGGCGCACGCGCGCAGCGGCCGCGTGGTCGAGGCGGTCGCGCAGGCTGTCGAGGTGCGGCGCGAGTCGCCCCACGCGCGGACGCAGCTCGCCTTGGTGGCGCCGGTTGCGTCGCAAGCGGTGCGGAGGGCGGCGCCGACGCCGATGCAGGCCTGCGCCGCCTACCGCGCGATGTCGAGCCTCGCGCCTGGCGGCCTTGGCCGCCTGATCGACGACGAGGCCTGAGCCGGCGCCGCGCCCGCGCGCGGCCTCAGCCGAGCGTAGGCATGTGAAAGCCCGGTGCCGGCGTGTCCTGATGGGGCCAGCGCGTGGTGACGGCTTTGGTGCGGGTGTAGAACTTCACGCCTTCCATGCCGTGCACGTGCAGGTCGCCGAACAGCGAGGCCTTCCAGCCGCCGAAGGAGTAGAAGGCCATCGGCACCGGGATCGGCACGTTGATCCCGACCATGCCGATCGACACTTCGTTGGCGAAGCGCCGCGCCGCGCCACCGGATTCGGTGAAGATCGCCGCGCCGTTGGCGTAGGGACTCGCGTTCACCATGGCGATGGCCTCCTCGAGGGACTGCGCGCGCAGCACCACCAGCACCGGGCCGAAGATTTCGTTGCGGTAGACCTCCATCTTCGGCGTCACGCGGTCGAACAGCGAGGTGCCGAGGAAGAAGCCGGCCTCGGCCCCCTCCACCTTCAGGCCGCGGCCGTCGACCACCAGCGCCGCCCCTTCGCGCACGCCCTGGTCGACGAAGGCCGAGACGCGGTCGCGATGCTCGCCCGTGACCAGCGCGCCCATGTCCATGCCGTCGCGATCACCCGGCCCGACCTTCACCGCGCGCGCCTTGTCGGCGAGGATCTTCACCAGCGGGTCGCCCGCCGCGCCCACCGCGACCACGGCGCTCACCGCCATGCAGCGCTCGCCGGCAGAGCCGTAGGCGGCGCCGATCAGCGCGTCTGCGGCAAACTCGAGGTCCGCGTCGGGCAGCACCACCGCATGGTTCTTCGCGCCGCCGAGCGCCTGCACCCGCTTGCCGTGATGCGCCGCGGTCTCGTAGACGTACTTGGCGATCGGCGTCGAGCCGACGAAGCTGACCGCATGGATGCCGGGATGGGCGAGGATGGCGTCGACCGTCGCCTTGTCGCCGTGCACCACGTTCAGCACGCCGTCGGGCAGGCCCGCGTCCTTGAACAGCTCGGCCATGAAATTCGAGGCCGAAGGCACCTTCTCGGAGGGCTTCAGCAGGAAGGTGTTGCCGCAGGCGATCGCCACCGGGAACATCCACAGCGGCACCATCACCGGAAAGTTGAACGGCGTGATGCCGGCGCACACGCCCACGGCCTGGCGCAGCGAATGGCAGTCCACGCCGGTGCCGACGTCCTCGGAATACTCGCCTTTCAGCAGGTGCGGGATGCCGCAGGCGAATTCCACCACCTCCAGTCCGCGCTGGATCGAGCCCATGGCATCGGGCAGCGTCTTGCCGTGCTCTTCGGTGACGATGCGCGCGAGCGCCTTCTGGTTCTCCTGCATCAGTTGCAGGAAGCGCTGCAGGATGCGTCCGCGGCGCAGCGCCGGGGTATCGCGCCAGGCGGGCAGCGCGGCCGTGGCAGCTTCCACCGCCGCGTCGATCACGCCGCCGTCGGCGAACGCGACCTTGCGCACCACCTGGCCGGAGCCGGGGTTGTAGACCGTGCCGCTGCGGCCCGATCCGGCGACCGTCCTGCCGGCGATCCAGAAGGGCACGGTTTCGAGGGACAGTTCGGCGGGCTTGTTCATCGTCGGCTCCGTATTCGGGGGCGTTGCCGCGCCGAACGCCGGGACGTCCGGGGGGCGCGGTCGCCACGCTGTAGGGTAGAGGGCTTGAATATACTCCTTCCATGATGCGCAGCCAGCCCAGCTATGGTAACATATATGTTACTATTGGCATGATTCCGGCGCCGGACGCCCCTTGAGCACGCCGCTCGAACCCGCAGCCCTCGCCTTCACCGCCGCGGGCACGCCCTGGTCCGCGGCCCACGGTGACATCTACCACAGCGCCGACGGCGGCACGGCGCAGGCGAACCACGTGTTCCTCGGCGGCAACCGGCTGCCCGATCGCTGGCGCGAACGCGCGCGCTTCACGATCCTCGAGACCGGCTTCGGCCTCGGGCTGAACTTCCTCGCCACCTGGCAGGCGTGGCGCGACGATCCCGGGCGCTGCGCGCGCCTCGATTACGTCTCCCTCGAGAAACACCCGTTCCGCCGCGCGGACCTCGCGGCGCTGCACGCGCGCCTGCAGGCCTTCGCGCCGCGCGCCGCGGAACTCGAGGCGTGCTGGCCGCTGCTGGTGCCGGGCGTGCACCGGCTCGAGTTCGACGCCGGCCGCGTGGTGCTGACGCTGGTGTTCGGCGATGCGGTGCGCACGGTGCCGCGCCTGCGGCTGGCGGCCGACGCCTTTTACCTCGACGGCTTTTCGCCAGCGAAGAACCCCGAACTGTGGGATGCCGCAATGATGCGCGGCCTCGCGCGGCTGGCCGTGCCGGGCGCGACGGCAGCCACCTGGAGCGCTGCGCGCGGCGTGCGCGAGGCGATTGCCGATGCCGGCTTCGAAGTCGAACTCGCGCCGGGCTTCGGCGCAAAGCGCGAGATGACGGTGGCGCGGCACGCGCCACGGCGCGCGCGCGCGACCGTCCCCTCGCCTGCCGATCGCCGCGCCATCGTCATCGGCGCAGGACTCGCCGGGGCGGCGGTCTGCGAGCGGCTCTGCGCGCGCGGCTGGCAGGTGACGCTCATCGACCGGCAGCCGCGCCCCGCGGCGGAAACCTCGGGCAACCATGCCGGGGTGTTCCACCCGGTGGTGACGCCGGACGACAGCCACCTCGCGCGCCTGACCCGCGCCGGGACGCTCGCCGCGCTCGCGCGCTGGCGCGCGCTCGAGGCCGCCGGCGCGCGCCTGCGCTGGGATTGCTGCGGCGTCCTGCAGCTGGCGCGCGACGCGCGCGAGGAGGCCGCGCAGCGCAGCGCCGCGGCGCAACTCGGGCTGCCCCCGGACTGGGTCTCGGCGGTGACGCGCGAGGAAGCCTCCGCACATGCGGGGCTCGCGCTCGCCGCCGGCGGGCTGTGGTTTCCGGGGGCCGGCTGGATGCGCCCGGTCACGCTGGTCGAGGCCTCGCTCGCGGCATGCGGCGCGCGCCTCGAAACCCGGTACGACTGCGACGTGGCGGCGCTCGAGCGTTTGCAGGCGCGCTGGCAGGTGCGCGACACCGCGGGTGTCGTGATCGCTGAAGCGCCCGTGGTGGTACTGGCAAACGCGCTCGGCGCCAGTGCCCTTGCCCCGCGCGTGCCGGCGACGCTGCGCAGCGTGCGCGGGCAACTGAGCCACCTGCCCGCGGCGCGGATCGATGCACCGCACGCCGTGGTGCTGCGCGGCGGCGCGCTGTTGCCGGCGATCGACGGGCTGTGCATGCTCGGGGCGAGCTACGACTTTGACGATGACGATCCCCGGCTGCGCGAAGACAGCCATGCCGGCAACCTCGAGCGGCTGGCGCGCATGGTGCCTGCGCTTGAGCAGGGCGTGAATCCTGCGCTTGCGCAGGGCGTGAATCCTGCGCTTGCGCAGGGCGTGGATCCAGCGGCGCTCGACGGCCGCGTTGCCTTTCGCGCGGTCTCGCCGGACCGGCTGCCGCTGATCGGCGCCATGCCGGCGACTGCGGACGGGCGCGATCCGGTGCGACTCAGGGACCTCGCGCGCGCCCCCGGCCTGTACGGGGCGTACGGCTACGGCTCGCGCGGGCTGGTGTGGTCCGCGCTCGGCGCGGAACTGCTCGCCAGCCTGATCGAGGGCGAGCCGCTGCCGCTCGAGGGCGATCTCGTCGAGGCGCTCGATCCGGGGCGCTTCATCGTGCGCGGCGCGGCGCGCGGGCGGCCGCTGGCGGCCGCTTCCGGACACCGCGCGGACTAGCGCGTAAGCGACTGCCCCGTGCGGCGCGGCTTGCGTGCCGCGTACAAATCGCGGAACGTGCGGCCCTCGGGCGCCGGAAAATCGCGCATCTGCGTCCAGCCGGCGGCGAAGGGCAGGCGGGTGATGCGTCCGCTCGCGCCGCCGAGAAAGCGCAGCACGCGCGCCGCGATGCCCGTGGCCAGCGCGTACAGCCGCGGTCGCTGCGCGACAAAGGACCAGGCGGCGATGCCCGCGCGCTCCTGCCAGGGCCGCAGGCGCGCCACGACCTGTCGCTCGCGCAGGCGGCGCAGCAACTCGGGCAGCGGGATGCGCACCGGGCAGGCGACATGGCAGGCGCCGCAGAGCGTGGAGGCCTGCGGCAGGTCGAGCGCGTTCTCGATGCCGTTGAACACGGGCGTGAGCACTGAGCCCATCGGCCCGGGATACACCCAGCCGTAGGCATGGCCGCCGACGGTCTGGTAGACGGGGCAATGGTTCATGCAGGCGCCGCAGCGGATGCAGCGCAGCATCTCCGAAAGCTCGCTGCCGATGAGTTCGGTGCGCCCGCCGTCGACCAGGATGACGTACATGTGCTCCGGGCCGTCGGCATCGCCCTCGCGCCGCGGGCCGGTGAGGATGGAAAAATAGTTCGAGATGTCCTGCCCGGTGGCCGAGCGCGGCAGCACGCGGTTCAGCGTCGACAGGTCCTCCAGCGTCGGCAGCACCTTCTCGATGCCGGTGATCGCGACATGCACGCGCGGCACGGTGGTCACCATGCGCCCGTTGCCCTCGTTGGTGACGATCGCCACCGAGCCGGTCTCGGCCACCAGGAAATTCCCGCCCGACACCCCGAGGTCCGCCGTGAGGAAATGCCCGCGCAGCATCAGCCGCGCCTCGCGCGTCAGCGCCTCGATGTCGGTCAGCCGCGGGCGGCCGTGGTGCTTCGCGAACAGGTCCGAGACCTGGTCCTTGTCCTTGTGGATCGCCGGCGCAATGATGTGCGAGGGCGGTTCCTTCGCCAGCTGGATGATGTATTCACCGAGGTCGGTCTCCACCGGCGTGATGCCGTTTTCCTCAAGCGCGGTGTTGAGTCCCGCCTCCTCGGAGACCATGGACTTCGACTTGATCGCCTTCTTCACCGCGTGGCGCGCGCAGATCTCCAGCACCAGCCGGTTCACGGCGGCGGCGTCCTCGGCCCACAGCACCGTGGTGCCGCGGCGCGTTGCCTCGGCCTCGAAGCGCAGCAGCCAGGCATCGAGGTTCTCCAGCGCGCGGTCGCGGATCGCCGCGCTCGCCACGCGCAGCGCCTCGAAGGCCTCGGCGCCGAAGCGCTCACGCGCCGCGCCGCGCTTGTCGGCGAAACCCGAGCCGTAGCGCTTGAGCACGCCCTGCAACTGCGTGTCGCCGAGCGCGCGCGTGGCGCGGGACTTGAACGCGATCGAGGCGATGTGCATCAGTCCGCCTGCCCGCCGCCGCTCGCCAGCACCTCGGCCACGTGCAGCACCTGCGTGGTCGAATCGCCGCGCCGGCGCAGGCGGCCCTCGATGTTCAGCATGCAGCCGAGGTCGCCCAGCACCACGGCCTCGGCGCCGGTGTCGGCGATGTGCCCGCACTTGGTCTCGGCCATGGCACCGGCGATCTCGCCGAACTTCACCGAGAAGGTGCCGCCGAAGCCGCAGCAGGTCTCGCAGTCCTTCATTTCGGTGAGTTGCACCCCGGGCAGGCGCGCGAGCAGCGCGCGCGGCTGCGCCTTGACGCCGAGTTCGCGCAGGCCCGAGCAGGAATCGTGATAGGTCGCCCGGCCGGTCCAGCCCCCCGCAGGCGTGCTGAACTTCGCCACGTTGACGAGGAAATCGGTGAGTTCGAAGGTCTTCGCGCCGAGCGCCTCGGCGCGCGTGCGCCAGGCGGCATCCGCCGGGAAGAGGTCGGCGTAATGCGTGCGCAGCATGCCGGCGCAGGACCCCGAAGGGGCGACGACGTACTCGAAGGGCTCGAAGGTCGCGATGACGCGCTCGGCGAGCGCACGCGCCGAGGCGCGATCGCCCGAATTCCAGCCGGGCTGGCCGCAGCAGGTCTGCACATCGGGCACCGTCACCGTGCAACCGGCGGCTTCGAGCAGTTCCAGCGTCGCGAAGCCGATGCGCGGGCGCATCAGGTCGACGAGGCAGGTGACAAACAGGGCGACGTTCATGGGGCGCGCGTGGGCTGGCTGGGGAGCGGTGAAGCGCGGGCGAGGATAGCACGGCCCCCCTCGCACCATTTCACATCGCGGGATAGAATCGGCCCCTCTTGCGACTTATGACGCGCCGCGCCATGCCTTCGACCCAAGCCGAGGATCCACAGAAGAACCCGATCCAGGTCATCGAGCGGATGATGAAGCTGCTCGAGGTGCTCTCGCAGCACCCGGAGCCCCTGGGGCTGAAGCAGATCGCGCAGCACGCGAAGCTCCACCCGTCCACGGCGCACCGCATCCTGTCGGCGATGACCGGCGATCGCATGGTCGACCGCGTCGAACCCGGCGCCTACCGGCTCGGCATGCGCCTGCTCGAACTCGGCAACGTCGTGAAGTCGCGCATCGGCGTGCGCGAACTGGCGCTGCCGGTGATGCGCGAAGTGCACGCGCATACCGGCGAGACGGTCAACCTTTCGGTGCGCGACAGCGACGAGATCGTCTATGTCGAGCGCACCTCGAGCGGCCGCTCGGCGATGCGCGTGGTGCACGTGGTCGGCGCGCGCGCGCCGCTGCACGCCACCGCGGCCGGCAAGCTGTTCCTGCTGGAAGACGGCTTCGCGCGGCTGCGCGACTACGCCAGGCGCACCGGGCTCGCCGCGCAGACGCGCAACACCCTGTCTGCCCTGCCGCTGCTCGAGCGCGAACTCGAGCGCACGCAGAACCAGGGCTGGGCGGTCGACGCCGAGGAGGCCGAGCTCGGCGTGCGCTGCGTCGCCGCCAGCGTGCGCGACGACAGCGGCAGCATGATCGCGGCGCTGTCGATCTCGACGCCGGCGGACCGCATGAAGACGCAATGGGGGCCGCTGGTAAAGGAAAGCGCGGAGCGCATCTCGCGCGCCGTCGGCCACCGCCCGGTGGCGCGCATCGGCGCGCGCTGAGCGCGCCCGGTCCCGCGCCGCTTCGTCGCGTCGGTGACCCGGAAGACGCCAGCAACGCGCGGCACCGGCGAGGCACCGCGCTAGGCTACCTCCAGGCCGTGCACGGCGAAGCGCTGCCCTGGGTCGCACCAGACGCGGCGCGCGACGAACCCCGCGGCCGCCGCGCACTCACGGAACTCCTCGACCGAGTACTTGTAGGAGTTCTCGGTGTGGATGGTCTCGCCGGTGTCGAAGGCGAAGCGATGCCGCCCGATGCGCACCCGCTGGCGCGCGAGCGACACCAGGTGCATCTCGATACGCCCGAGCGAGGCGTTGTAGAAGGCGTAGTGCCGGAAGCGTCGAAGATCGAAATCGGCGCCCAGTTCCCGGTTCATGCGCGCGAGCAGGTTCAGGTTGAAGGCCGCGGTGACCCCTTTCGCGTCGTTGTAGGCGGCATGCAGCACGTTGGCGTCCTTCTTCAGGTCGACCCCGACCAGCATGGCGCCCTCCGCGCCGACCTGGCTGCGCGTCATGCGCAGGAACGCCTCGGCCTCCTGCGGGGTCAGGTTGCCGATGGTCGAGCCCGGGAAGTACGCCACCCGCCGGCGCGCGCGCTTCGCGCGCGAGGCGGGCAACTCGAGCGGCCGGGTGAAATCGCCGACCACGGGGACGATGTCTAGCGCGGGAAAGGCGCGCCGCAGGCGCCGCGCCGCCGCCTCGAGTGCGCTTGCCGAGATGTCGATCGGCACGTAGCGCACCGGGCGCAACCCGGCGAGCAGCAATCGCGTCTTCACCCCCTCGCCACTGCCGTACTCGATCAGCTCGCAACCGGCGCCGGCGAAGCGCGCGAGCGCCTCGAGGTGGCGCCGCGTGATGGCGAGCTCGGTGCGCGTCGGGTAGTACTCGCGCAGCCTGCAGATCGCCTCGAACAGCCGGCTACCCTCGGCGTCATAGAAGTATTTCGGCGCGAGCGACTTCTGCGGCAGCGACAGGCCGGCAACGACATCCTCGAGGAACCGGGACGGCGGGGGCGCCGCCGGATCAGCCGCCGGTGCGGACCGCGGCCGGCGCGCGGCCGGCGCGCGCCTCAGCTGCGCAGGCCGTTGGCGGCGCTCGTCTCGAGCCACTTGCGGATGCGGTTCGCGTCGCCGATCCGGGAATACTTGCCCCAGGAATCGAGCAGCACGACGATCAGGTCGCGCGCGCCGACGCGCACCTGCATGACGAGGCAGCGACCCGCCTCGCTGATGAAGCCGGTCTTCGACACCGAGATGTCCCAGTTCGGGCTGCGCACCAGGCCGTTGGTGTTGCGGTAGGCGAGCGTGCGGCCGAAGGCTTCCACGGTGGCGCTCTCGCGCGTCGAATACTCGCGGATCAGCGGATAGCCGTGCGCCGCGCCGACCATGCGCGCCAGGTCCTGCGCGCTCGCCACGTTCTCCGGCGACAGGCCGGTGGCATCGACGAAATGCGAGTTGCCCATGCCGAGCGCGCGCGCCTTGGCGTTCATGGCATCAATGAATGCGCGGGTGCCGCCGGGATAGGTGCGGCCGAGCGCGGAGGCCGCGCGATTCTCCGACGCCATCAGCGCGATCAGCAGCAGTTCGTCGCGTGTCAGCACCGAGCCGGTGCGCAGCTTGGAGCGCGAGCCCTTGACGGTGTCGATGTCGTCGGTGCTGATGGCAACGCGCTGCTCGAGGTTCAGCTTCGCGTCCAGCACCACCATGGCGGTCATCAGCTTGGTGATCGAGGCAATCGGCATCGGCGCTTCGCCGTTCTTGTCGACGATCGCGGTGCCGCTGCCGGTGTCCTGCACGAAGGCCGCGGCCGATTTGAGGTTGAGTTTGTCGCCGGCCTGCGCGAAACCGACCGCGAGAAAGAGCACCGCGACCAGCGCGCCCATGGCGACGATTTTTTCCAGATGGTGCAGCTCGCGCTGCGCATGCGGTACGGCCATTGACCCCATCCCCTTTAGGCGTTCGGGGAGTCTAATGCAGTAAACGGCAAAAATGCAAGCAAAAACAAGGCTTGAGAGAAAACTCCTTGAGTCTTGCACGAAGAACCGCGCCGAACTCGCGCGGATCATGCCGCGCGCGCCTGCTCGATCACGGCCTGCGCCTGCGCGGCCTGCTGCTGCAAGGCCCACATGCGCGCGTACTCGCCCTCGGCGGCCAGCAACTCGCCATGGGTGCCGCGCTCGATGATCGCGCCTTGCGCGAGCACGAGGATCTGGTCCGCATCCATCACCGTCGAGAGGCGGTGCGCGATCACCAGCGTGGTGCGCCCCTCGGCGGCGCGCGCCAGTTCGGCCTGGATCGCCTTCTCGGACTTCGAGTCGAGCGCGGAGGTGGCCTCGTCGAAGATCAGGATGCGCGGGTCCTTGAGCAGCGCGCGCGCGATGGCCACGCGCTGTTTCTCCCCGCCCGAGAGCTTGAGCCCGCGCTCGCCGACCGCGGTCTCGTACTTCTTCGGCAGGCTCTCGATGAACGCGTGGATGTGGGCCGCGCGCGCCGCCTCGATCACCTCGGCATCGCTCGCCTCCGGCCGGCCGTAGTGGATGTTGTAGCGCACCGTGTCGTTGAACAGCACCGTGTCCTGCGGCACGATGCCGAT
>DATCYZ010000036.1:0-27855 GCA_036526195.1 Burkholderiales bacterium | reverse complement strand
GGCCCACCACCATGTCGGCGGGCCGGTCCGCAAGCGCGGCGTTGATCGCGTCCACGTACAGGTCGACGAGTGCTTCCGCGTCGACGCCGTCGGCCGCCAGCTGCGCGCGCGCCGCCGGGTCGCAGAGCACCGCGAGCGCGACCTCGTCGAGTTGCACGTAGCGGCAGCCGGCCGCGGCGAGCGCCCCGATCTCGGCCCGGTACACCCCGCCGAGGTCGGCGAAGAACGCCTTCGGCTCCGGATACACCTTCGCATCGGCGAAATCCCGGTAGCGATAAAAGTGCATGGTCGAGGGCGCCGGCATGGTGATCTTGGGCGTCGCCGTCGCGACCGAGGCGACGAATTCGTACTCGTCCAGCGTGATCGCCGCGCCGCGCCCGAGTTTCGCCTCGGCGTAGGGCGCGGTGAACTCCGATTCGTGGCCGTGGGCGTCGTGAAAGCGGAAATCCGCCGGCTTCACCGTCAGGCCCCGGGTGAGCCGAACGAATTTCTCCCAGTAGGAGATGCGGCGAAACTCGCCGTCGGTCGCCACTTCGAGCCCGCAATCGGCCTGCAGCGCGACCACCTCGCGGATCGCCGCATCCTGCGCGGCGCGAAACGCGGCGTCGTCGATCTCGCCCGCGGCATGGCGGCGAAACGCCTGGCGCAGTGCCGGCGGCCGCAGCAGGCTGCCGACATGGTCGGCGCGAAACGGCGGACGGCCGTTCGGGCGAAGAGTCATGGAAAACCTCCTGCAGGGCGATGGGCGCAGGGTGCATTGTTCACCAGAATCGCGCGAGCGCGGCCGGTGAAACACGCCGCGGCGCCGGCACCCAGCGGATACACTTCCGGGGACCAGAACCCGGAGCAGGATTCATGAACATCGGATTCATCGGATTGGGCGCGATGGGCGGGCCGATCGCCGCGCGCCTTGCGAAATCGGGGCATGCGCTCAAGGTGCACGACCTGCGCAAGAGGGAGATCGCCGGCGCCACCTGGGCCGATTCGCCCGCCGCGGCCGCCAGGGGCGCCGAGGTGGTGTTCACCTCGCTGCCCGGCCCGAAGGACGTGGAGGCGATCGCCGCCCTGCTCGGTCCGGCGATGAAGCCGGACAGCGCCTGGTTCGACCTCACCACCAACTCGCCGGAATGCGTGCGCCGACTGCACGGGCCGCTGCTCGCGCGCCGCATCCGGTTCTTCGACGCGCCGGTGAGCGGCGGGCCCGCGGGCGCGCAGAGCGGAAAGCTCGCCCTGTGGGTCGGCGGCGACGCGGCGACGTACGCAAAGCACGAGGCGCTGCTCAAGGTGCTCGGCGACCAGCCCTGCTACGTCGGCGAGATCGGCGCCGGCTCGGTGGCGAAGCTGGCCCACAACTGCGCCAGCTTCAGCATCCAGACCGTGCTCGCGGAAGTGTTCACGCTCGGCGTCAAGGCCGGGGTCGAGCCGCTGCAGCTGTTTCGCGCGATGCGCCATGGCGCCATCGGGCGCAAGCGGGTGTTCGATCGCATGCCGGACCAGTACCTGCCCGGCGCCTACGACCCGCCCGCCTTCGCGCTGCGCCTCGCACACAAGGACCTCGGCCTCGCGCTGGCGCTGGCACGCGAAGTCGGCGTGCCGATGCAAATGGGCGAGCGCGCCTGGGCGGATTTCGAAGAAGCGATGAAGCGTGGCTGGGGCGAGCGCGATTCGCGCGTGCCGATGGAACTGCAGAACGAGCGCGCCGGGGTCGATCCGCATGTTCCCGCCGAACGGCTGAAGAACGTTCTCGACGAGTAGCGCGGCGCAGCCCGGGAACCCGCACCGGCATTGGGGCGATCCGCGCACGGCGACGAAACGATCCGCGCACGGCGCGGAGCACCTTTTCGGGTATAAATTGACCCTTCTGACCGCGGCCGGGGCGCGCAATGGAACGATCCTTCAGTCAGGAAGTCGGCAAACTCAGGCTTGGTGAGGGCGACACCTTTCACGGCGAGGGCATCCTCGCGGTGACCAAGGCGCTGCTGCAATCCGGGGTGTCCTACGTCGGCGGCTACCAGGGCGCGCCGGTGTCGCATATGATGGACGTGCTGAACGACGCCCACGACATCCTCGACGAACTCGGCATCCACGTCGAGACGAACGCCTCGGAAGCCGGCGCCGCGGCGATGCTCGGCGCCTCGATCAACTACCCCTTGCGCGGCGCGGTCACCTTCAAGTCGACCGTGGGCACCAACGTGGCCTCGGACGCGCTGTCGAACCTCGCCTCGGCGGGGGTGCGCGGCGGCGCGCTGATCGTGCTCGGCGAGGACTACGGCGAGGGCGCCTCCATCATCCAGGAACGCAGCCACGCCTTCGCCATGAAGTCGCAGATGTGGCTGCTCGACCCGCGCCCCAGCCTGCCGAAGATCGTCGAGATGGTGGAGCACGGCTTCGCCCTGTCGGAGGCCTCCTCCACCCCGGTGATGCTGGAACTGCGCATCCGCGCCTGCCACGTGCACGGCGCGTTTCGCACCAAGGCGAACCGGGCGCCGGCGATCTCGCGCAACGCGCTGCTGGAAAACCCGGACTTCGACTACGGCCGCATCTGCCTGCCGCCGGCGACCTACGCGCAGGAAAAGCACAAGATCGAGGTGCGCTGGCCGGCGGCGGTGCAGTACATCCGCGACCAGGGCCTGAACGAAACCTTCGCAGGCGATCTCGACGAGGTCGGCATCCTCTGCCAGGGCGGAATGTACAACGCCACCATCCGCGCGCTGCAGCAACTCGGGCTCGCGGACCCGTTCGGCGTGGCGCGCGTGCCTATCTACTGCATGAACGTCACCTACCCGCAGGTGCCCGAGGAAATCGTCGGCTTCTGCCGCGGCAAGCGCGCGGTGCTGATGGTCGAGGAAGGCCAGCCGGCCTACCTCGAGCAGGCGCTGCAGGCGACGCTGCGCCGCCACGGGGTCGACGGCGTGCAGGTCTACGGCAAGGACGACCCGGACGGGCAGCGCAACGTGCTGCCGCTCGCCGGCGAGTACACCGGCGACACGGTGCTGGCCGGCATGGCGAAGTTCCTCGAGCGCAGCGCGCCGCGCGGCATGGACGTCGCCGCGATCGCGCGCGGCTATGCCTCGATCACCGCGCCGAAGACCGCCGCCGCAGCAGCGCTCGGCGCGCCGGTGCCGACGCGGCCACCGGGCTTCTGCGTCGGCTGCCCGGAGCGGCCGGTGTTCGCGGCGATGAAGATCGCCGAGAAGGTCACCGGCGCGACGCACGTCTCGGCCGATATCGGCTGCCATACCTTCTCCACGCTGCCGCCGTTCAACCTCGGCAACACCGTGCTCGGCTACGGGCTGGGCATGGCCTCGAATTCCGCGGTGAACCCGATGTTCGGCAAGCGCACGCTCACCGTGATGGGCGACGGCGGCTTCTGGCACAACGGCCTCACCTCGGGCGTGGCGAACGCGGTGTTCAACCGCGACGACGGCGTGCTGGTGATCATGAAGAACGGCTACAGCTCGGCCACCGGCACCCAAGCGATCCCGAGCACCGCGCGCCAGACCGAGCACAAGGCGGATCACATGGGCATCGAGCGCGCGCTGGAAGGCATCGGCGTGGGCTGGATGCGCACCGTGCACACCTACCACGTCGGCGAGGTGACGAAGACGCTGAACGAGGCGCTGACCACGAACTACAAGGGCCTGAAGGTGATCATCGCCGAGGGCGAATGCCAGCTCGAGCGCCAGCGCCGCACGCGCCCGCTCACCGCCGCCGCGCTCGCTGCAGGCAAGCGCACCGTGCGGGTGAAGTACGGCGTGGACGAGGACACCTGCACCGGCGACCACTCCTGCATCCGGCTCTCGGGCTGCCCGACGCTCACCATCAAGGACAACCCCGATCCGCTGCGCCGCGACCCGGTGGCCACCGTGATCGAGGGCTGCGTCGGCTGCGGCCTGTGCGGAGAGAACGCGCACGCCGCCATCCTCTGCCCCTCGTTCTACCGCGCCGAGGTGGTGCAGAACGCGCGCGCCTGGGACCGGTGGCTGGACCGCCTGCGCACCGGCCTGCGCGCGGTCTTCTCGGCCTCCAGCCCGCGCGGCGCCTGAGTCCGTGGAACGTTCGTTCGCGAAGGAGATCGAGGGCCTGAAGCTCGGCGCGGGCGAGACTTTCCACGGCGAGGGCATCCTCGCGGTCACCAAGGCGCTGCTGCAGTCCGGGGTGGCCTACGTCGGCGGCTACCAGGGCGCGCCGGTGTCGCATTTGCTCGACGTCATGGTGCAGGCGCGCGAGTACATGGACGAGCTCGGCGTGCACGTCGAAGCCTGCACCAACGAGGCCTCGGCCGCCGCCATGCTCGGCGCCTCGATCAACTACCCGGTGCGCGGCGCGGTCACCTGGAAGTCCATCGTCGGCACCAACGTGGCCTCGGATGCGCTGTCGTATCTCTCCACCGCCGGGGTGCAGGGCGGCGCGCTGATCGTCGTCGGCGAGGACTACGGCGAGGGCGCGAGCGTGGCACTCGAGCGCACCCACGCGGTGGCGCTCAAGTCCTCGCTCTGGCTGCTCGACCCGCGGCCCGACCTGCCGACCATCGTGCGCATGGTGGAGGCCGGCTTCGAATTGTCGGAGGCCTCGAACACGCCGGTGTTCCTCGAACTGCGCATCCGCGCCTGCCACCTGCACGGCAGCTTCGAGGCGAGCGACAACCGCGCCTCCGCGGTCTCGAAACGGCTGCCACTCGCCGGCCCGCCCGAGTTCCTCTACGAACGGCTCTCGCATCCGCCCGCCACCTTCCGGCAGGAAATCCACAAGGCCGAGGTGCGCCTGCCCGCGGCGCGACGCTACATCGCGCAGAAGAAGCTCAACCAGGTGCTGCCGGGCGATGCGCGGGAGGTCGGCCTGATCGTGCAGGGCGGACTCACCAACACGCTGCTGCGCGCACTGCAACTGCTCGGCCTCGCCGATCGCGAGGGCGCGTCGCGGGTGCCGATCCTGGTGCTGAACGTGGTCTACCCGCTGGTGCCGGAGGAAATCGCGGCGTTCTGCGGGGACAAACGCGCGGTGATGGTGGTCGAGGAAGGCATGCCGGAGTTCATCGAGCAGGACCTCGCCATGCAGCTGCGCCGCGCCGGGCTCGACACCGCGCTGCACGGCAAGGACCTGCTGCAACGGGCGGGCGAGTACACCGTCGAAGTGATGGTGGGCGGCCTGCGACGCTTTCTCGGGAAGCACGCGAGCGCGCTCGACCTGTCGCCCGGCGTGCACTGGCTGGAGGGCGTGGCGCGCAACCGCGCGCGCGCCGCCGAACTGCTCGGCGCGCCGCTGCCGCCGCGCCCGCCCACCTTCTGCGTCGGCTGCCCCGAGCGCCCGGTGTTCTCCGCCATCAAGCTCGCCTCGCGCGAGACCGGCCTGCCGCACATCTCCGCGGACATCGGTTGCCACGCCTTCGCCACCTTCGAGCCCTTTTCGATGGGCAACTCGATCCTCGGCTACGGCATGAGCCTGGCCTCCGCCGCGGGCGTGGGGCCGATGCAGGCGCGCCGGCCGCTCGCCATCATGGGCGACGGCGGCTTCTGGCATAACGGCCTGCTCTCGGGCGCCGCCTCGAACCTGCTGAACAAGGGCGACGGCGTGCTGGTGGTAATGAAGAACGGCTACACCTCGGCCACCGGCACGCAGGCGGTGATCTCCTCGCCCGGCGCCGCGGCGAAGGCCGATGCGCAGGCCGCGAGCGCGGTGCAGGCGGACCGCACCATCGAGAACACCCTCTCCGGACTCGGCGTGAAATGGCTGCGCTCGGTGGACAACTACCGGGTCGACGAGATGGAGAAGACTCTGAAAGAGGCGATGACGACGCCGTTTTCCGGGCTCAAGGTAATCGTCGCCGAGGGCGAATGCCAGCTCGAGCGCCAGCGCCGCATCCGGCCCGCGGTCGCCGCCGGGCTGGCCGCAGGCGAGCGCACGGTGCGCGTGAAGTACGGCGTGGATGAAGACACCTGTACGGGTGACCATTCCTGCATCCGGCTCTCGGGCTGCCCGACGCTCACGGTGAAGGACAACCCCGATCCGCTGCGGCGTGATCCCGTGGCGACGGTGATCGACGGCTGCGTCGGCTGCGGCCTGTGCGGCGAGAACGCGCATGCCGCGATCCTGTGCCCCTCCTTCTACCGTGCCGAGGTGGTGCAGAACCCCGGCGCGTGGGACCGCATGCTGAACACCGTTCGAACGACCTTCAGGAACTGGCTCTGATGACCCTGCCCGACCGCACCCTCACCATCCTCGTGGCCGCGCTCGGCGGCGAAGGCGGCGGCGTCATGGCCGACTGGCTGATCGATGCCGCGAGCGCCTGCGAATTCCCGACGCAGAGCACCTCGATCCCCGGCGTCGCGCAGCGCACCGGCGCCACCACCTACTACCTCGAGATCTATCCGGTGCCGCGCGCGCAGCTCGGCGGGCGAGAGCCGGTGATGTCGCTCACGCCCTCGCCGGGCAACGTCGACGTCATGGTCTCCTCGGAACTGGTCGAGGCGGGCCGCGCGATGCAGAACGGCTTCGTCAGCCCTGAGCGCACCACCTTCATCGCCTCGACCCACCGCATCTACGCCACCGCCGAGAAGATGCAGATGGGCGACGGGCGCTTCGACAGCCAGCGCGTGATCGACGCGGCGAACGCGCTGGCGAAGAAGGCGGTGCTGTTCGACATGCGCGCCCTCGCCCAGAAAAGCGGCACGGTGATCAACGCGGTGCTGTTCGGCGCCATGGCCGGCTCGGGCGCGCTGCCGATGCCGCGCGAGGCCTGCGAGGCAGCGATCCGCCGCGGCGGACGCGGCGCGGAAGCGAGCCTGCGCGGCTTCGCGGCCGGCTTCGACCTCGCCGCCGGCACCACCGCAGCAACGGCACCTGCGGCGGCGCCGGCGGCGCCGGCGGCGTCGGACCTGGTCGAGATCGGCCGCGCCCGCCTCGTCGACTACCAGGGCGAGGCCTACGCCGCGAAGTACCTCGAACGGCTGAAGACGCTCGACGGGGCGCCCGCCGGGTTGCGCGACGAAGTGGCCCGCCAGATGGCGCTGTGGATGAGCTACGAGGACGTGATCCGGGTGGCGGACCTAAAAACCCGCGCCAGCCGCTTCGAGCGGGTGCGCCGCGAGGTCGGCGCGAAACCGGGCGAACCGGTGGTGGTGATCGATTACCTGAAGCCCGGACTGGAGGAGTTCGCGGCGCTGCTGCCGCCGGCCCTCGGCCGGCGGGTGCAGGCCTGGGCCGAGCGCACCGGGCGGCTGGAGGCCTGGAACGTCGGCCTGCACGTGAAGACCTCGGGTGCGTTCGGGTTCCTGTTCGTGCGCGCACTGGCCTGGCTCAAGCCCTGGCGGCCGATGAGCTACCGCTTCGCCGAGGAGCAGGCACTGATCGAGCGCTGGCTCGGCTGCGTACAGGCGGCGGCCGGGCGCGACCTTGCCCTGGCGCTTGAGGTGGCGCAGTGCGCCACCCTGCTCAAGGGCTACGGCGAGACCCACCGGCGGGGCCGGGCCAACTTCCTCGCCATCCTCGATGCGCTGGTCGAGAACCCGGCCACCGACGACGTGGGCGAGCAGTCGGCCGCCATCCGGCGCGCCCGCACGGCGGCGCTGGCCGACCCGGAATCGAAGGCCCTGTCCCGGGAACTGGGCAAGCCGGTCATCTGGCTGAAGCCTGCCGGCTGAGGGCCCGGACCGGGGCGGAATCCGGCCCGCCGGGCCCCGGGAAGGCCGAAATGTTCCCGATCGGAAGCATTCTGGCCCCGGCCCGCCAAGCGTCCGCCCGACCACGCGGCTGAAACCGTCTTTGCGCCGCAGGGCCGGAACGGCGAGAATCCCTTCCGAACCCGCTTTTTCAGGAATTCCGGGCCCCATGGCCAGCGTACCCAAGCCCGCCGCCCCCACGGCCCGCGCCGAGTTCTACCGGCGCATGGACCGCCAGCACCTCACTCCCCTGTGGGAAGTGCTGCACAACCTCGTGCCGCCGGCGCCGAGTTCGCCGGCCGTGCCGGCGCTGTGGAAGTACCGCGACCTGCGCCCGCACATCGAGGAATCCGGCCGGGTGATCACGGCGAAGGAGGCCATCCGGCGCGTGCTCATCCTCGAGAACCCCGGCATGCGCGGGCAGTCCTCGATCACGCGCACGCTGTACTGCGGCCTGCAGCTGATCCTGCCGGGCGAGATCGCGCCCAGCCATCGCCATACCCAGTCGGCGCTGCGTTTCATCGTCGAGGGTTCGGGCGCCTACACCGCGGTCGACGGCGAACGCACCATGATGCACCCGGGCGACTTCATCATCACCCCGCCCTGGACCTGGCACGACCATGGCAACCCGGGCGAGGAACCCGTGGTGTGGATGGACGGCCTCGACATCAACATCGTCGCGTTCTTCGACGCCCAGTTCGCCGAGAACTACCCGGAAGACGTGCAGCCGGTGTCGAAGCCCGAGGGCGACGCGTTCGCGCGTTACGGCGCGAACATGGTGCCGCTCGGACCGCTGCCCGGCGGCAAGACCTCGCCGATTTTCAGTTACCCGTACGCGCGCAGCCGCGAGGCGCTTGCGACGCTTGCGAAGAACGGTCCGCCCGATGCCTGCCACGGCTGGAAGCTGCAGTACATCAACCCGCTCACCGGCGGCTTCGCGATGCCGACCATCGGCAGCTTTCTCCAGTTGCTGCCGAAGGGCTTTCGCAGCGCGCCACACCGCGGCACCGACGGCACGGTCTACTCGGTCGTGGAAGGCCTCGGCCGCGTGACGATCGGCGATCAGGCCTTCGAATTCGAGCCGCGCGACACCTTCGTCGTGCCCTCCTGGCAACCCGTTTCCATCGATGCAAAGGAAGACTGCGTGCTTTTCTCCTACTCGGACCGTCCGGCGCAGGTGGCGCTCGGACTGTGGCGTGAACAGCGTGGCTGAGCCGGTGATGGACGCGGCCTTCTGCTCGCGCGAATACAACAACCGCGAGCTGGTACCGGACCATCCCGAGTACCTCGCGCGCTGGGCGCAGGCGTCCTCGCGTGCGCGCAGCACCATGACCTGCTACCTGGACCGTCGCTACGGCGACGCGCCCGGCGAGACCGTGGACATCTTCCCGGCGCGGAAGGGCGACGGCACCTGCATGATGTTCATCCACGGCGGCTACGGGCGCTCGCTCGACAAGCGCGATTTTTCCTATCTCGCCCCGGCCTGGGTGGATGCCGGCGTCTCGCTCGCGGTGGTGAACTACGACCTCTGTCCGGCGATTTCGATCGAGGAGATCACGCGCCAGATGCTGCGCGCGAGCCGCTGGCTGTGGCTGCACTGCGAGGACTACGGCATGGACCAGGACCGGCTCTATGTGGCCGGCCATTCCGCGGGGGCGCACCTCACCGCCATGCTGATGTGCGCGCTCTGGCCGGTGTTCGATGCGCGCCTGCCGAAGGACCTGTTCAAGGGCGGGCTCGCGGTGAGCGGCATCTACGACCTGCGCCCGATGATGGACGTCGACTTCCTGCAGCCCGACCTGCGGCTCGACCCGGCCTCGGCGCTGAAGGTCTCGCCGGCCTTCATGGCGCCGGCGAGCCGCGCCCCGGTTGCCACCTGCGTGGGCGGGCGCGAGAGCTCCGAGTTCAAGCGCCAGAACGCGCTGCTCGCGGCGCGCTGGCGCAGCATCGTGAATTTCGACATCCCGATGCCGCAGGCGCACCACTTCTCGGTCATGGACGGGCTCGCGGACCAGTCGAGCGCGTTGTTCGCGGGCGCGCGCCGGCTGATGAAGCTCGACCGCTGAGGCGCGACGTGGCCGAGCACGCCGAGTACCTTCGCCCGGGTCGCTTCGTCGACAGCGACCATCCGGCGGTGGTGGCCTTCGCGCGCGAGCACGCGAAAGGGGCAGATGACCGCGCGCGCGCCGTGGCGCTGTACTACGCGGTGCGCGACGCGATCCGTTACAACCCGTTCCAGAACTTCCTGCTCGACGCGGCCTACCGAGGCTCGGCCTGCCTCGAGGCGGGCGAGGGCTGGTGCGTGCCGAAGGCGGCGTTGCTGGCGGCGGCGGCGCGCGTGGTCGGCATCCCGGCACGTGTCGGCTACGCGGACGTAAAGAACCACCTCACCTCGCCGGCCCTGACCGAGCGCATGGGCACCGATCTCTTCATCTACCACGGTTATGCCGACCTCTGGCTCGGGGGAAAGTGGGTGAAGGCGACCCCGGCCTTCAACCTGTCGATGTGCACGCGCTTTCGTGTCAAGCCACTGGAGTTCGACGGCCGCGAGGATTCGATCTTCCATCCCTTCGACGCCGACGACCGGCCGCACATGGAGTACGTGAAACTGCACGGCACGTGGCCCGACGTGCCCGTGGACGAGATCCGCAGCGCCTTCGAAACGCTCTACCCGAAGTTCTACAACCTCGGACCAGACGCGGCGAAGGAAACCTTCGCCTGAGCGCGTCGCCGCAGTCGATGCGCGAACTGCTGCTCGCGAGCTTCCGCGCCGCCGTGGCCGCGGCCGATCCCGTCGCGATCCTCGCGCCGCACCTGCCCGCCCCGCCGCGCGGCCGCACGCTGGTGGTCGCCGCGGGCAAGGCCGCCGCCTCCATGTCTGCCGCGCTGGAGGCCGCGTGGCCCGCAGAGGCGCCCCTCGAGGGCCTCGCCCTCACGCGCTACCGGCACGGCGTGCCGACGCGGCGCATCCGCGTCCTCGAGGCCGGCCACCCGGTGCCGGACGCCGCCGGCGAGGCCGGGGCGCGCGAGATCCGCGACGCGGTGGCGGCGCTCGGCCCCGAGGACCGGCTGGTGGCGTTGGTCTCGGGCGGCGGCTCGAGCCTGCTGTCGCTGCCCGCGGACGGAGTGTCGATGGGCGACCTGAAGGCCGTGACCAAGCAACTGCTGCACTGTGGCGCGACCATCCAGGAGATCAATGTGGTGCGCAAGCACCTGTCGGCGATCCAGGGCGGACGGCTTGCCGCCCTGTGCCGCGCGCCGGTCACGGCGCTGATCATCTCGGACGTGACCGGCGACGATCCTACGCACATCGCCTCGGGACCCTGCGCGCCGGACCCGAGCACCTACGCGGACGCCATCGAGGTGCTCGCGAAATACGGCGTCGACGCGCCGGCCGGCGTGCGAGCGCGGCTCGAGGCGGGCGCCGCGGGCCGCATTGCGGAGACGCCGAAAGCAGGCGATGCCGCCTTCGCGCGGACCGAGAATCGCGTCATCGCCACCGCGCACCGCTCGCTCGAAGCCGCGGCCGAGGTGTTTCGCGCCGCGGGCGTGACGCCGGTGATCCTCGGCGACACGGTGACCGGCGAAGCGGCCGACGTCGCCCGGGTGATGGCCGCGCTGGTGCGCGAGATCCGCTCGCATGGCGCGCCCTTCGCGACGCCGGTGGCCCTGCTCTCGGGCGGCGAATGCACGGTGACGCTCGGCGCCCGGGGCGGACGCGGCGGGCGCTGCAGCGAGTTCCTGCTCTCGCTCGCCGTGGAACTCGAGGACGTCGCCGGCGTGCACGCCATCGCCGCGGACACCGACGGCATCGACGGCTCGGAGGACAATGCCGGCGCCTTGTTGGGGCCGAACAGCGCCACGCGCGCGCGCGCGCTCCGGCTGAACGCGCCTCGCCTGCTCGCGGCGCACGACAGCCACGGGTACTTCTCGGCGCTCGGCGACCTCGTCGTCACCGGGCCGACCTTCACCAACGTCAACGACTACCGCGCGATCCTCGTCGCGTAGGACGGGCGCCCGTCCATGGCATGCAGCGCGACCTGATCGGCATCGCCGTGCTGGTCCTTGCCGGGCTTGTTATCGCGGTCTCGGTCGAGGGTTACACGCTGCACCGGTTCACCCTCGCCGGGGTGTTCGCGATCGCGCTCTGCGGACTGAACCTGCTCACCGGCCTGTCGGGGCAGCTGTCCCTCGGCCACGGCGCACTCTACGCGGTGGGGGCCTACACGGTCGCGATCGGCATGCGCCATGCGGGGCTCGATCCGTACCTGTGCGTCGCCCTGGCCGGCGTGACTGCGTTCGGCGCCGGATTCCTGCTCGGGCTGCCGGTGGTGCGCTTCGGTCACGTGGAACTGGCGCTCGCCACCTGGGGCTTTGCCGTGGCATTGCCGCAACTGCTGAAATCCTCGCTGCTCGCGCCCTGGACCGGCGGCGTGCAGGGCCTTTACCTCGACCGGCCCGGCGCCCCGTCCGGCCTGCCCCTGTCGGACGACCAGTGGTGGTTCGCGATCGTCCTCGCCGCGCTTTGCATGGCGCTGCTCAGCGTGCGCAACCTGCGCGCGAGCCGCAGCGGGCGCGCCCTGCAGGCGCTCGCCGACCAGCCGATCGCGGCGCAGGCGATGGGCATCGACCTCGCGGGCATGCGCGCCCTCGCCTTCGGCGTGAGCGGCGCCTACGCAGGCGTGGCCGGCGCGCTGGGCGCGCTGCTGGTCGACTTCGTCGCCCCCGACGGCTTCACCGTCTGGCTCTCGATCGAGATGCTGATCGGCGCGGTGGTCGGCGGCGTGCATTCGGCCTGGGGTGCGCTGCTCGGCGGACTGCTGATGAAGTTCCTGCCCGACCTGGTGCGCGGTGTGCCGGGGGCGCTCGCCTTCGCCGCCTACGGGCTGGTGCTGATCGGCATCGTCTGGCTGCTGCCGCGCGGGCTGGCTAGCCTGTTCGGGCGGCGCATGCGCGGGACCGGCGTGTCCTGGCCCCCGGGGCCGTGAGCCCGGGGCGGAGGCGTTTCGCGGACCGCGGCCCGGCCTAGAACAACGAGCCCTGCGCGCTCCGCGGGGAATAGTGAAGTACCCCGCCGACGACCTTCAGCGTCGGGTGACTCGCATGCTCGCGGGTCGAACCCGGTTCAAGCAGGTGCACCACGCAATGCCCGTGCGCCACCAGCCAGTCCGCAATCAGGGATCTGTGGCAGCGCGCCGGGTCGCGTTCGGCGCAGGCGATGCAGACGCGCGCGCCCTCGGCAAGCGCGGCGAGCGCCAGACCCGCAGCCCGGAACGTGTCGCTCTCCATGTGTTCGGCATAGGCGCGGAACGCCGGTTCCTCGAGCCCGCCGTGCCGGTTGGCGTCCCCCGCGTGGCGGCGCCCGCCGAACGGCTTGCCGCGCCATTCGTAGGCGATTCCCCGCGCTTCCAGGGCGGCGCCGAGCGGACCGTAACCAAAATGCGGATGGCGACGGGAGCGCGGCACCGCGCGCACGTCCACAAGCCGGTCGATGCCGGCTTCGACGAGCACGCCGACGAAGTCCGCGAGACTGCGCGTGCCGTGTCCGATGGTCCAGACGGTGGCCATGCGAACGATTGTAGCGACGCGCGAACGGGGACGGTCCGGATCGCTCCGGGCAGGGACAGGAAGGCCGGGCACCCCGGGCCCCAATGAAAAAGGCCGGGTTGCCCCGGCCTTTGTGCTTGCCTGCTGTAAACGCGTCGCGTCAGGACGCTTCCGCGCTTGCCGCCTTCTTCTTCGGTGCCGCCTTGGTCTCGGCGGACTCGGTCACCTCGGCGGCGACCTCGGTGAGCATCACCAGCGCCATGGGGGCGTTGTCGCCCTTGCGAAAGCCGCTTTTCAGGATGCGCAGGTAGCCGCCGTTGCGCTTGGCGAAGCGCGGCCCGAGTTCCTCGAACAGCTTCACCACCATGTCGCGGTCGCGCAGGCGGTTGAACGCCAGGCGCCGGTTGGCGAGCGAGGGCTTCTTGCCGAGGGTGATCATCGGCTCGAACACCCTGCGCAGTTCCTTCGCCTTCGGCAGCGTGGTCGAGATCTGCTCGTGCCGAAGCAGCGAGTTGGTCATGTTGCGCAGCATCGCGAGCCGGTGACTCGTAGTGCGGTTCAGTTTGCGAAGGCCGTGACCGTGACGCATGAGATGTCTTCCTGTTGTCGTCCTGGGGCGATCAGCCGCGCTGATGCTCGAGACCGGCCGGTGGCCAGTTTTCGAGCTTCATGCCGAGGGTGAGGCCGCGCGAAGCGAGGACTTCCTTGATTTCGTTCAGCGACTTGCGCCCCAGGTTCGGGGTCTTCAGCAGCTCGGTTTCGGTCCGCTGGATCAGGTCGCCGATGAAGTAGATGTTCTCCGCCTTGAGGCAGTTGGCCGAGCGCACCGTCAGTTCCAGGTCGTCGACCGGGCGCAGCAGCAGCGGGTCCACCTGGGGGGACTTCTGCGGCTCGGGCGGCAGGGCCGTGCCTTCGAGTTGCGCGAACACCGACAGCTGGTCGACGAGAATGCGCGCCGAGTAACGGATCGCCTCCTCGGGTTCGATCGCGCCATTGGTTTCGATGTCGACCACCAGCTTGTCGAGGTCGGTGCGCTGTTCGACGCGCGCCGACTCCACGGCATAGGACACGCGACGCACCGGGCTGAACGAGGCGTCCAGCACCACGCGACCGATGCCCTTGGTCTCTTCGGGCAGGAAGCGCATGTTGCCCGGAACGTAGCCGCGGCCGGCCTCGACCTTGATCTGCAGCTCGAGCTTGCCGCCCGCGGACAGGTGGGCGATGACGTGATCCGGGTTGACGATCTCGACGTCGTGCGCCGACTCGATGTCGGCCGCCGTGACGGGGCCCTCGCCCTGCTTCTTCAGCGTGAGGAGCGCGTCCTGGCGGTTGTGCAGGCGGAACACCACGCCCTTGAGGTTGAGCAGGATGTCGACGACATCCTCGCGCACGCCGTCGAGCGTCGAGTACTCGTGCACGACGCCGGCGATCTGCACCTCGGTCGGGGCATAGCCCGGCATCGAGGAGAGCAGCACGCGACGCAGCGCGTTGCCGAGCGTGTGCCCGTAGCCGCGCTCGAAGGGCTCCATCGTCACCTTGGCGTGATAGGGCGAAACGTTCTGCACATCGACGATGCGCGGTTTGAGAAATCCGGTCTGCTGCATATGCGGGATCCTGGGCTGTGTCCGGCCGGGCGAGCCGTACGCGTTACTTCGAATAAAGCTCGATCACGAGGCTTTCGTTGATCGACGAGGGCAGTTCACTGCGCGCGGGCAGGGCCTTGAAGGTGCCCTTGAGGGCCTTTGCATCCACTTCCATCCATTCCGGCACGCCGCGCGAGCCGGTGGCTTCTGCAGCCGCCTTGACGCGCAGCTGCGACTTGGAACGCTCGGCAACCTCGATCACGTCGCCGGCGCGCACCTGGTACGAAGGGATATTGACCCGCTTGCCGTTCACCAGGATGGCGTTGTGACGCACCACTTGGCGGGCTTCGCCGCGCGAGGCGCCAAAGCCCATGCGATAGGCGACGTTGTCCAGCCGGGTCTCGAGGAGCTGCAACAGGCGCTCGCCCGTCACGCCCCTGGAACGCGATGCTTCGGCATAGGTCTTGCGAAACTGCCGCTCGAGCACGCCGTACAGGCGGCGCATCTTCTGCTTCTCGCGCAGTTGCTTGCCGTAATCGGACAGCCGCATGCCGCTCTTCTGACCGTGCTGGCCGGGCGCGTAGCTGCGACGCTCGATTGCGCACTTGTCGGTAAAGCACTTCTCGCCTTTCAGGTAGAGCTTCTCGCCCTCCCGACGGCATTGACGGCACTTGGCGTCTAGGTTCCTCGCCATGAATTCTCTCCTGGGGGGTTACACGCGCCGCCGCTTGGGCGGCCGGCAACCGTTGTGCGGGACAGGGGTCACATCTGCAATGCTGCCGATCTTCAGGCCGCAGGCGTTCAAGGCCCGCACCGCGGACTCGCGCCCGGGTCCGGGACCCTTGATGCGCACCTCGATGTTCTTCACGCCGCTTTCCTGCGCCACGCGGCCGGCACGCTCGGCCGCCACCTGGGCGGCGAACGGCGTCGATTTGCGCGAGCCCTTGAACCCGGCATTGCCGGAGGTCGCCCACGACAGCGCATTGCCCTGCCGGTCGGTGATCGTGATGATGGTGTTGTTGAACGAGGCGTGGATATGCGCGATGCCTTCGGCCACGTTCTTGCGGACCTTCTTGCGCACGCGCGCCGAGGACGATTGCTGTGCGCGCTGGGGAGCCTGATTTCGGGTTGCCATATGGATTCCTTGCGGGTGTCGGCGCGGGCTCAGCCCTTGCTCGGCGTGGCCTTGTTGGCGATCGCGGCCTTGCGCGGTCCCTTCCGGGTGCGCGCGTTGGTGCGGGTGCGCTGGCCACGCGCGGGAAGGCCCTTGCGATGGCGCATGCCGCGGTAGCAGGACAGGTCCATCAGACGCTTGATCGACATCGACATCTCGCGACGCAGATCGCCCTCGACGGTCAGGCGCGTGATGTGGTCGCGCAGCCGGTCGACTTCCGCGTCGGTCAGGTCCTTGATCTTGCGTGTGCCCTCGATGCCGGCGGCGACGCAGATCAGCTGGGCGCGCGAGCGACCGATGCCGTAGATCGAGGTCAGGGCGATCTCGGCGTGCGCGTGATTCGGGATGTTGATACCGGCAATGCGTGCCATGTGAGCCTTCCAATCAATCCGCCCAACGAGCGGAAAACCTTGAATTTTATCCTTTAAGTGCCTGGTCGATCAAGGCGAAGTCGCCCGATCAGCCCTGACGCTGCTTGTGGCGCGGATCGGTGCACAGCACCCGCACCACGCGCTTGCGCCGCACGATCTTGCATTTGCGGCAGATCTTCTTCACCGATGCCATGACTTTCATCGCTGCTCCTTTGCCCCGGGGCGCTAGCGCGCCGGCAGGCCGCCACCACGGAAATTGGACTTCTTCAGCAGGCTTTCGTACTGGTGCGACATCACGTAGGCCTGCACCTGCGACATGAAATCCATCGTCACCACGACGATGATCAAGAGCGAAGTGCCGCCGAAATAGAACGGGACATTCCATTTCAGGATCAGGAACTCCGGCAGCAGGCAGACCAGCGTCACGTAGATCGCGCCCGCCAGCGTCAGCCGGGTGAGGATGCGCTCGAGGTAGCGCGCGGTCTGGTCGCCCGGACGAATCCCGGGAACGAATGCGCCGGACTTCTTCAGGTTGTCCGCGGTTTCCTTCGGGTTGTACTGGAGCGCCGTATAGAAAAAGCAGAAGAAGATGATCAGGGCCGCGTACATCAGGACGTACAGGGGCTGGCCCGGGGTCAGCGTGCCGGCGATGTCGCGCAGCCAGAGCATCCCCTCGGCGGCGCCGAACCAGCCCATCAGCGTGGCCGGGAACAGGATCAGCGACGAGGCGAAGATCGGCGGGATCACCCCGGCCATGTTGAGCTTGAAGGGCAGGTGCGAGCTCTGCCCGCCGTACACCTTGTTTCCGACCTGACGCTTCGCGTAATTGACCAGGATCTTGCGCTGGCCGCGCTCCACGAAGCAGACGAACGCGGTGACGGCCGCGACCGCGAGCGCGATCAGCAGCGAGGTGAGGGGGTGCATCGCGCCGGTGCGCACGAGCTCCAGCGTGCCGGCAATGGCGCTCGGCAGCCCCGCCGCGATGCCGGCGAAGATGATGAGTGAGATGCCGTTGCCCAGGCCGCGCTCGGTGATCTGCTCGCCCAGCCACATGATGAACATGGTGCCGGTGACCAGCGTCGTCACGCAGGTGACGCGGAACATGATGCCGGGATCCAGCACGAGGCCGGGTTGCGACTCCAGCGCGATCGAGATGCCAATGGCCTGGAACAGGGCGAGGAACACGGTGCCGTAGCGCGTGTACTGGGTGATCTTGCGGCGACCCGCTTCGCCTTCCTTGCGCAGGGCCTCGAGTTGCGGCGAGACCGTCGACATCAGCTGCATGATGATCGATGCGGAGATGTACGGCATGATGCCGAGGGCGAAGATGGTGAAGCGCGACAGCGCCCCGCCCGAGAACATGTTGAACATGCCGAGAATGCCGCCCTGCTGGCCCTTGAACAGGTCGGCCAGCACGGCCGGGTCGATGCCCGGCACCGGGATGTGCGCGCCGACCCGGAACACCACGAGCGCGCCGAGCAGGAACAGCAACCTTTTCTTCAGGTCGCCGTAGCGTGCTCCGCCAGCGTTCGGTAGCGTGGTGGCCAAGGAAGGGTCTCCGTGCGCTCGCTCAGGCCGCCGGTACGGCGACCTCCGGCTCGACGACCGATCCGCCGGCCGCCTCGATCGCGGCGCGCGCACCGCGCGTCGCCTTGACGCCGGTGAGCGTCAGCTTGCGCGTGAGCGCGCCTGAGAGGATCACCTTGGCGGCGATGGTCTTGTGCGGCACCACGCGTTCGGATTTCAGGGTGGCGAGATCGATCTCGCTCGCCGTCATGTGCTCGAGCTCGCTGGTGCGAACTTCCGCCACGCGGTCACGCGTGAGCGAGGTGAAGCCGCGCTTGGGCAGGCGGCGATGCAGCGGCATCTGTCCGCCTTCGAAGCCGACCTTGTGGTAGCCGCCGGAGCGCGCTTTCTGGCCCTTGTGGCCGCGACCTGCCGTCTTGCCCAGTCCCGAGCCCATGCCGCGACCCACGCGGCGACGCTCCGGACGCGACCCTTCGGCCGGCTTGATTTCATTGAGACGCATCGCCGTTCCTTTTTCAGCCATCGACCCGGACCAGATAGAACACCTTGTTGATCATTCCGCGGACCGCCGGCGTGTCGGCAAGCTCGACCGTCTGATTGATCTTGCGCAGGCCAAGTCCGCGAACGGTGGCCCGGTGCGTGCCACGCGTGCCGGCCAGGCCCTTCACCAGGGTCACGCGCACCGTCGCATTCGCTTTCGTGTCTGCCATGACGCCCTCAGGAAACAATGTCTTCGACTTTCTTGCCGCGCTTCGCCGCGATCTCGGACGGTGTGTTCATCGCCTGCAGCCCGTTCAGCGTTGCACGCACGACGTTGTACGGGTTCGCCGAGCCCAGGCACTTGGCCAGGATGTCGGTCACGCCCATCACTTCAAACACCGCGCGCATCGGGCCACCCGCAATGATGCCGGTGCCTTCGGAGGCCGGCTGCATCAGCACATGCGCCGCGCCGTGCCGGCCGACCACCGGGTGCTGCAGGGTGCCGTCGCGCAGGCTGACCTTGAACATGCGCCGGCGCGCCTCTTCCATGGCCTTCTGCACGGCCACCGGCACTTCGCGCGCCTTGCCCTTGCCCATGCCGATGCGTCCGTCGCCGTCGCCGACCACGGTAAGCGCAGCGAAGCCGAGCACGCGTCCGCCCTTCACCACCTTGGTGACGCGGTTCACGGCGACCATCTTCTCGCGCAAGCCGTCGCCGCGGTCCTCGCCCTGCATTCTCGGTTGAATCTTCGCCATCTTGCCCTCCGGCCTAGAACTTCAGTCCGCCGGCGCGCGCAGCCTCGGCGAGTGCCTTGACGCGACCGTGGTAGCGGTTTCCGGAACGGTCGAACGCGACCTGCTCGACGCCCGCCTGTTTCGCCTTCTCGGCAATGCGCTGGCCGACCTTCGCGGCAGCCTCGACGTTGCCCCCGTTCTTCACCGCGCCGCGAACCTCCTTGTCCAGCGTGGAGGCGCTCGCCAGCACCTTGTCGCCGGCCGCACTGGTGATCTGGGCGTAGATGTGGCTGTTCGTACGGTGCACGGTCAGGCGGATCGCCTCGACCCTGCGAATGGTGATCCGTGTTTGCCGCGCGCGGCGCAGGCGCGCCTGGTTCTTGTCGATCATCGCGTCGCTCCGTTACTTCTTCTTGGTCTCTTTCAGGACCACTGTCTCGTTTGCGTATCGCACGCCTTTCCCCTTGTAGGGCTCGGGCGGCCGGTACGCGCGCACTTCCGCGGCCACCTGGCCGACCTGCTGCTTGTCGGCCCCGGTGATCACGATCTCGGTCTGGGTCGGCGTTGCCACTTTCACGCCCTTCGGCATGTTGTGCACCACCGGGTGCGAAAAGCCGAGGGTGAGGTTCAGCTTCTCCCCCTGCGCCTGCGCCCGGTAGCCGACGCCGACCAGCGTCATCCTGCGCTCGAAGCCCTTGCTCACGCCGGTCACCATGTTCGCAAGCAGCGCGCGCAGGGTGCCGGACATCGCGGCGGCATGGTGTGAATCGCCCTGCGCCTTGAAGACGAGCGAATCGCCCTCACGCTCGATCGAGACCGCCGGATCGAGCGGGCGCGTCAGCGTGCCGAGCGGTCCCTTGACGGAAACAGCGCCACCGGCCAGCGTCACATCGACGCCTTTCGGAATGGCCACGGGGTACTTTGCAATGCGTGACATGGTTCGCTCCTCAGATCACGATGCAGAGGACTTCGCCGCCCACGCCGGTGGCGCGGGCCTTGCGATCCGTCATCAGACCGCGCGAGGTGGAGACGATCGCCACGCCGAGCCCGTTCATGACGCGCGGGATGTCGCGCGAGGCCTTGTAGACGCGCAGACCGGGCTTCGACACCCGCTCGATGCGCTCGATCACCGGGCGGCCGGCGTAGTACTTCAGGCCGATCGCGAGCTCCGGTTTTCCCTCGCCGTTGCGCGTCGCGAAGTCGTCGATGTAGCCCTCGTCCTTGAGGACCTGCGCGAGCGAGGCCTTCAGTTTCGAGGCGGGCATCAGGACTTCGGCATGCCCGACCATCTGGGCATTGCGGATGCGCGTCAGCATGTCCGCGATCGGATCGCTCATGCTCATCTTCGTCTCCTTACCAGCTCGCCTTGACGACGCCCGGCACTTCGCCGCGCATCGCCAGGTCACGCAGCTTGTTGCGTCCGAGGCCGAACTTGCGATAAACGCCGCGCGGGCGGCCCGTGATGGCGCAGCGACTCCGAAGGCGCGAGGGCGAGGCGTTGCGCGGCAGCTGCTGGAACTTCTCGCGCGCCGCGTCCTTGTCCTCGTCCGACGCACGGCTGTCGCGCAGGATTGCGAGCAGCGCCGCGCGCTTTGCCTTGAACTTCTCGACCGTGCCGCGTCGCTTCTGTTCCCGGTTGATGACTGAAAGTTTCGCCATGGTGCGCCTCAGGTCTTGAACGGGAAGCGGAACGCGGCCAGCAGTGCGCGCGCCTCGTCGTCCGATTTCGCAGTGGTGATGATGCTGACGTTCAGCCCCCGGAGCGCGTCGATCTTGTCGTACTCGATCTCCGGGAAAATGATCTGTTCCTTGATGCCCAGGCTGTAGTTGCCGCGACCGTCGAACGCGCGGCTCGAAATGCCGCGGAAGTCGCGGATCCGGGGAATCGCGATGTTGACCAGACGATCGAGGAACTCGTACATGCGCGCGCCGCGCAGCGTCACCATGCAGCCAATCGGGTAGCCCGCACGCAGCTTGAAGGATGCGATCGACTTGCGGGCCTTCGTGAGCACCGGCTTCTGGCCGGCGATCTTCGTCAGTTCGCCGACGGCGTTGTCGAGGATCTTCTTGTCGTTGGTCGCCTCGCCCACGCCCATGTTGAGCGTGATCTTGCGGATGCGCGGCACCTGCATCACGGTGTGGTACTCGAACTTCTTCATCAGGTCCGGGACGATCTTGTCCCGGTACTGGACCTGCAGCCGCGGCGTCGGCGCCGGACCGCTGGCGGACGCGTTCGCGTCGCCCGCCGTCGGCGCGGCCTTCGCGGCCTTCTGCGCCTTGTCGGCCTTCGGGGCCTTGTCGGCCTTGTCGGATTTCGTCTTCTGGGGCGCTTTTTCTTTCGCCATTGCGTTCACCTTACGCGTCGACCTGTTCGCCGTTCGACTTGAACACGCGAACCTTGCGGCCGTCGGCCAGCGTCTTGATGCCGACGCGGTCGCCCTTCTGGGTGGCCGGATTGAACAGTGCGACGTTGGAAATGTGGAGCGGCATCACTTTCTCGACGATCCCGCCGGTCAGACCCTTCATCGGGTTCGGACGCTGGTGCTTCTTCACGCGGTTCACGCCTTCGACGACCAGCTGCTCCTCGTCGACGCGCCGCAGCACGACGCCCCGCTTGCCCTTGTCGCGTCCGGCAAGGACGATCACCTCGTCACCCTTCTTGATACGTTCCATCTTGCGTCTCCTCGCCGGTCCCGATTCAGAGAACTTCGGGGGCCAGCGACACGATCTTCATGAAGCGCTCGGTGCGCAGCTCGCGCGTCACCGGCCCGAATATGCGCGTGCCGATCGGCTCGAATTTTGCCGACAGCAGCACGGCGGCGTTCGAGTCGAAGCGGATGCGCGATCCGTCCGGGCGTCGCACGCCCTGCGCCGTGCGCACCACCACGGCGTGATAGATCTCGCCTTTTTTCACGCGGCCGCGCGGCGCCGCTTCCCTGACGCTCACCTTGATCACGTCACCGATGCGCGCGTAGCGGCGCTTGGAGCCGCCGAGCACCTTGATGCACATGACCGCACGCGCGCCGGTATTGTCCGCGACGTCCAGAATGGACTGCATTTGAATCATTGCCAGTTCTCCATCCAACTTGTTCCACTGCGGCGCCTGCCGCGATGGCCAGTCTTGGATCCCGTACGGGTCGAGCGCCACACGTTCGCGTGGCGCGGAAAGCCTTTAATTGTAACCCTGCGAACCGGCTCTGCACAAGCCCGGAATCACAGGCCGCTTGCTTCAGATGATCTTTGCCTTGGTCACCGTGCGCACCACCTGCCAGGCCTTGGTCTTGGAGATCGGCCGGCACTCGGAGATCTCGACCAGGTCGCCCTCGCGCACCTCGCCCTCGGCGGAGTGCGCATGGTATTTCCTGGAACGGGTGATGATCTTGCCCATCAGCTGGTCGCGCACACGACGCTCCACCAGGACGGTCACGGTTTTCTGCATCTTGTCGCTCACCACGCGCCCGACCAGGGTGCGCGCCTTGGTGGCGGGACGGTCTGCCGCTTGCTCGGTCGTCATTGGTCCGCCTTCTCCTTCCGGATGGTGCGCACGCGCGCGATGTCGCGGCGCACTTTCTTGATCTGACTGGTGTTGGTGAGCTGCTGGGTCGCCAGCTGCATGCGCATGCCGAACTGGGCACGCAGCAGGTCGTTCAGTTCCTTGTCCAGCTCATCTCCGGACTTCGCGCGTAGCTCTGTCGATTTCATGGCTTACCCCAGCATCCGTTGGACGAAGGTCATGCGCAGCGGCAGCTTCGCCGCGGCCAGCTTGAAGGCCTCGCGGGCGAGCGCTTCAGTGACGCCGTCCATTTCGTAAATGACCTTGCCCGGCTGGATCTCGCAAACGAAGTATTCCGGGTTGCCCTTGCCGTTCCCCATCCGGACTTCGGCCGGTTTCTGGGAGATCGGCTTGTCCGGGAACACGCGGATCCAGATGCGTCCGCCGCGCTTGATATGGCGCGACATGGCGCGGCGCGCCGCCTCGATCTGGCGTGCCGTAAGGCGCCCGCGACCGAGGGACTTCAAGCCGTATTCGCCGAAGGAAACCTTGTTCCCGCGGGTCGCCACGCCGGTGTTGCGGCCCTTTTGCTGCTTGCGGTACTTGGTGCGTGAAGGTTGCAGCATTGCTTACTCCTTCGCTTTGCCGTCGTCGCCGGCAGCGGGCTTCGCCACCTTGCGCGTGCGCTTGACGGTGGTCTTCGTCTTGGGCTTGTCCGCGGCATCGGCCGCCTTGCGCGGTGCGCGGCGTGCGGCGGGCTTGCGCGCCGGCGCGTCGCCCGCGGGCTTGTCCTTGGCCGGCGCGCGTTTCGTGGCGGCACGGGGCGCCGGCTTCTTGGCGCGCTTGGCGGGCGCCGCCTCGTCGGCGGCCGGCGCGGGCTGGGCGCCGGGGGACGAAACCTGCGCTTCCGGTCGCGGCGCCATCTCGCCCTTGTAGACCCAGACCTTGACGCCGATCACGCCGTAGGTCGTCTTCGCTTCGCCAAGGCCGTAATCGATGTCCGCCCGCAGCGTGTGCAGGGGAACGCGTCCTTCGCGATACCACTCGGTGCGCGCGATCTCGTGGCCGTTCAGGCGCCCGGCGCTCATGATCTTGATGCCCTGAGCGCCCAGGCGCATGGCGTTCTGCATCGCGCGCTTCATCGCGCGACGGAACATGATGCGCTTCTCGAGCTGCTGGGCGATCGAGTCCGCGATCAACTGCGCATCGGTCTCGGGCTTGCGGATCTCCTCGATGTTCACGTGGACCTGCGTCACGCCCATGAGGGTGCGCAACTGGGTCTTGAGCGCCTCGATTTCCTCGCCCTTCTTGCCGATCACCACGCCCGGCCGCGCCGAGTAGATGGTGATGCGCGCATCCTTCGCGGGCCGCTCGATGACGACGCGGCTCACCGAGGCGTGCGCGAGCTTCTTCTTGAGGAACGCGCGAACCTTGATGTCGTCGGCCAGCATCGGCCCGAAGGTGCGGCTGTTCGCGTACCAGCGCGAACTCCAGTTGCGGTTGACCGCGAGCCGGAATCCGATCGGATTGATTTTGTGTCCCATAGGTCCTCTTTCAGTCCCCGACCGTCACGTAGATGTGGCAGGTTTGCTTGACGATCCGGTTACCCCGGCCCTTGGCTCGCGCCTGGAAGCGCTTCAGGAACGCGCCCCGCTCGACGTGAATGCGTTTCACCTTGAGCGCGTCGATGTCCGCGCCGTCGTTGTGCTCGGCATTCGCCATCGCGGACTCGAGCACCTTGCGCACCAGCGCCGCGCCCTTCTTCGGCGAGAAGCCGAGGATGTTCATTGCCTGATCCACCGGCTTGCCGCGGACCAGATCGGCCACCAGCCGGCCCTTCTGGGCCGAGAGGTGCGCGCCACGCATGACTGCTCGGGTTTCCATCGCGCCTCCTTATTTCTTGGCCGGTGCGGCCGCGGTCGGCGTACCGCCGCCCGCCGGGCCCGCGGACGCGCCCTGGGTCTTCCGCCCCGCGGAGTGACCCTTGAAGTTCCGCGTCAGCGAGAACTCGCCGAGCTTGTGCCCGACCATGTTCTCGGTCACGTAGACCGGGATGTGCTGCTTGCCGTTGTGCACGGCGATGGTCAGGCCCACGAAATCGGGCACCACCGTCGAACGCCGCGACCAGGTCTTGATCGGCCGCTTGTCGTTCGTATCGCGCGCATTGGACACCTTCTTGAGAAGGTGGAGGTCCACGAAGGGACCCTTTTTGACTGAACGTGCCATTGCATCAACCTCGTTTGCCGTACGTCACGGTCTCTGGGTACACCGGCTTCATCGCTTGCCGCGCGGCCGGCGGCGGACAATCATCACGTCCGTCCGCTTGTTGCTCCGCGTCTTGTAGCCCTTGGTCTTCACGCCCCACGGAGACACCGGGGGACCCGCCGAAGCAGTGCGCCCCTCGCCGCCGCCGTGCGGGTGATCGATCGGGTTCATCGCCACCCCGCGCACCGTCGGGCGGATGCCGCGCCAGCGCTTGCGGCCAGCCTTGCCGATCGACTCGAGATTGTGCTCCTCGTTGCCGACTTCGCCGATCGTGGCACGGCATTCGACGTGGATCTTGCGGATCTCGCCGGAGCGCAGGCGAAGCTGCGCGTAGGTGCCTTCACGCGCCAGCAACTGGGCGCTGCCGCCGGCCGAGCGCGCGATCTGTGCGCCCTTGCCCGGCATCATCTCGATGCAATGCACCGTCGAGCCGACGGGGATGTTGCGCAGGGGCAGCGCGTTGCCGGACTTGATCGGCGCCTCGATCCCGGACATCAGCTCGGCGCCCGCCAGCACGCCCTTTGGCGCGAGCACGTAGCGGCGCTCGCCATCGGCGTACAGCAGGAGCGCCAGGATCGCGCTGCGGTTCGGATCGTACTCAAGACGCTCGACGCGCGCGGGAATGCCGTCCTTGTTGCGCTTGAAATCGATCAGGCGATAGTGCCGCTTCTGGCCGCCGCCCTTGTGCCGCGTCGTGATGCGGCCCATATTGTTGCGGCCGGCCGTCTTCGACAGCTTGGTGAGCAGGGGCGCGTGCGGACGACCCTTGTGCAGGTGCGGATTGACGACCTTGACCAGCGCGCGGCGGCCCGGTGATGTTGGCTTGACCTTGACCAGTGCCATCGCTTACTCCGTTGCCGCAAAGTTGATTTCCTGCCCCGGCGCGAGGCACACATACGCCTTGCGCCAGTTGCGCCGGCGTCCCATGAAGCGGCCGAAGCGCTTCTCCTTGCCCTTGACGTTGGACACGTTCACCGCGGTGACCTTGACCTTGAAGAGCAATTCCACCGCGGCCTTGATCTCGGGCTTGGTGGCCGCATCGGCGACGCGAAACACGACTTGGTTGGCCTTGTCGCCAAGCATCGTGCTCTTCTCGGAGACCACCGGCGCGAGCACCACCTTCATCAGCTGCTCGGCGTTGAACTTCCGGACCGCGGTCATTTCAGCATCTCCTCGAGCCTGGCCACCGCAGCACGGGTCACCAGCACGTTCGGAAAGCGGACCAGCGCAACCGGATTGGCGCGCCGGACCGGAATCACCTCGACGTTCGGCAGGTTGCGCGCCGAAAGCACGAGGTTCTCGTCAACCTCATCGGTGATCACCAGCAGGGAATCGAAGCCCATGCCGCGCACCTTCTGTGCGAGCAGCTTGGTCTTGGGCGCCTCCACGCTGAACTCGTCGGCCACATGCAGCCGGTTCTCGCGGGCCAGCTGCGAGAGGATCGTCGACATGCCCGCGCGGTACATCTTGCGGTTCACCTTCTGCGTGAAATTCTCGTCCGGGCTGGAGGCGAAGATCTTGCCGCCCCCGCGCCACAGCGGGCTGGACGCCATGCCGGCGCGCGCCCGGCCGGTGCCCTTCTGGCGCCACGGCTTGCGCGTGGACTTGGCCACGTCGCTGCGCTCCTTCTGCTTGCGCGTGCCCTGGCGGCCGTTGGCCTGGAACGCCACCACGAGCTGGTGAACCAGGTCCTCGTTGTAGTCGCGTCCGAACACCGCATCCGGGGCGTTGTAGGTGCCTGCGGCACCGGTGCTGCCGATCATCTTGAGTTCCATGGCGCGCCCCTCAGCCTTTCACCGCGGGACGCACGATGACGTCGCGCCCGCTCGAGCCCGGCACGGCGCCGCGGACCAGCAGCAGCTGGCGTTCCGCATCGACGCGCACGATCACGAGGTTCTGCACCGAAGTGCGCTCATCGCCGAGGTGACCCGCCATGCGCTTGCCCGGGAACACGCGCCCCGGGTCCTGGTTCTGGCCCGTCGAGCCCGGCGCATTGTGCGAAGCGGAGTTGCCGTGCGACGCCCGCTGCGAGGAGAAATTGTGGCGCTTGATCACGCCGGCAAAGCCCTTGCCCTTCGAGATCCCCGCGACGTCGACCTTCTGGCCGACCTTGAAGATATCGATGCCGATCGTGCCGCCGACCTTGAGATCGGCAAGTTCCTCGGCCTTGGCGCGGAATTCGCGCAGCGTGTGTCCCGCGGCGACGCCGGCCTTCGCGAGATGGCCGGCAAGCGGCTTCTTCACGCGGCTGGCACGGCGGGTGCCGAAGGCGACCTGAACGGCGGAATAGCCATCCCGGTCGGGTGTCTTGATCTGGGTAATCCGGTTGTCGGACACGTCGAGCACCGTCACCGGCAGGGCTGCGCCCTCGTCGGTGAAAATACGCGTCATGCCGACCTTGCGGCCGACAAGTCCAATGGTCATGACTGCCTCTGTTCTTTGTCACCCGGGTTGCCCCGGGCGCCGGCTGCAATTGGCCGGCATGTTCATCCATCCCCGGACATCCGGGGCGTTTTGTGCGCCGGCAAAAAAGAGAGCCGGTGCCGAAAAGTACTGCCTTACTGCACCTTGATCTCGACGTCGACGCCTGCCGGAAGATCGAGCTTCATCAGCGCGTCCACCGTCTTGTCCGTCGGGTCGATGATGTCCATCAAGCGAAGATGGGTCCTGATCTCGAGCTGTTCGCGCGAGGCCTTGTTCACGTGCGGCGAGCGCAGCACGTCGAAACGCTGTTTGCGGGTCGGCAGCGGCACCGGTCCGCGGACTTCCGCGCCGGTGCGCTTGGCCGTATCGACGATCTCGAGCGCCGACTGGTCGATCAGCCGGTAGTCGTACGCCTTGAGGCGGATGCGGATGCGCTGGTTCTGTGTGGTCATCTGGTTTACTCGATGATCTTCGCGACGACGCCGGCACCGACGGTGCGTCCGCCTTCGCGGATTGCAAAGCGCAGCCCGTCTTCCATCGCGATCGGCACGATCAGCTTCACCGTCATCGCAATGTTGTCCCCCGGCATCACCATCTC